>NZ_SHLA01000001.1:2700000-3000000 GCF_004217565.1 Zhihengliuella halotolerans
GCCGTCACCGTGCGCCGCCTGCACGACGCCGGCTTCTCCGGCTGGTGGTACCTGATCAACTTCGTGCCCGGCGGAAGCATCGTCGTCCTGGTCTTCACGATCCTGCCCTCCGTCGCCGAGGGGGCCCGGTTCGACGACCCGCCCTACGGTTACCCGCCCGCGCCCAACTCCCCCTTCCTGGTCCCCGCCTACCCGGCCGCCGCCGGCTACCAAGGCGGCTACGCCGGCGGCTGGACCGCACCGCCGTCGACCCCGCCCGCAGGCCCCACCCAGAGTCCCCCACGCGAGAGATAGGGAGCCCGTCATGTTCGAGAACTTCCGCCTGGTCCAGGACCCCTCGACTGAGCCGCCGCTGAACCGGCCGCTCCATGACGCCACGATCCCGCAGGCCCTCGACCGCTTTCTGCAGAACTTCTTCGTCTTCACCGGCCGCGCCAGCCGCTCCGAATTCTGGTGGGTCGCCCTCATCGTCTTCCTCGTGGGCACGGTCCTCTCCTGGGTGCCCGGCGTCGGCGGCCTGATCTCGACGCTGTACGCGCTGGCCCTGATCATCCCGACCGTTGCGCTCGGCGCCCGCCGCCTGCACGACGCGGGCCTGTCCGCCTGGCTGCTGATGCTCAACGTCGTCCCCGGATTCGGCACGGCGGCCGTGCTGGTTCTCGCCCTGTTGCCGTCCCGCGCGTCGGGCGCCAAACACGACATCGGCGAACCGGGTGATGCCCCCGTCAACTTCTTCGACAACCCGCCGGACCCCCAGCGGTAACATCCCGCACCGCGGCCGGCGGGACAGGATTCCGCTGGCCAAGCTCACGGAAAGGCACGACATGTTTGAAAATCTTCGCCTCGTCCAGAATCCCGCCGCCGAACCGCCCATGGACAAGCCGCTCTACGGCGCCACCTTCATGCAAGCGCTGGACCGCTTCGTGCAGAACTACGTTGTCTTCACCGGCCGCGCCAGCCGCTCCGAATTCTGGTGGGTGGCCCTCGCGCTGACTGCGGTGCACATCGTGCTGAACTGGATCCCGGTGCTCGGGACGGTCCTGTCGACGCTTGTCGCCCTCGCGACCATCGTCCCCTCCGTGGCGGTCATCGTCCGCCGCCTGCACGACGCGGGCTTCTCCGGCTTCCTCGCCCTCGTAGGCCTCGTGCCGCTCCTCGGCCAGATCGCTCTGCTGGTGCTGGCGGCCCTCGAGTCCAAGCCGGAGGGCGCCCAGTACGACGCCGACGCCGCGCCGACGAACCCGGTGCCGGGCAACCCGTACCAGCAGGCTCCGCAGCAGCCGGCACCGCAGGCACCGCCGACGGCTCCCGCTACGCCAGCGGCCGACGCGGCACCGGCCGCAGCACCCGCCCCGGCCCCCGAGGCGCCTCAAGCCGAAGCCGCTCCCGCCCCACCTCAGGCCGCGGAACCCACCGCTGCGCCTGCCGAGGCGGCCGACGCCGACGCGCCGCGCGATCCGGACATCCAGCCGGGCGGTGAGCAGCGCTAGGCCTCCTGCTGCGCCGCCGCGAACACGACGGCGCGGCCCGGACTGTGCTGTGATGGTGCCATGAGACTTGCCACTCTGCGCCGAAACGGCCAGCCGGGCCGCACGTATGCCGCCCTGGTCGAGGACGACCGCGCCCTCGAGCTCGCCGGCTACGACGACGTCGGCGCCTTCCTCGCCGCGCCCGCATCGGACCGCGCCGAGGCCCTGACGGTAGCCGGCGGCGCATCGGGTGTGCCCGTCGCCGACGTCGACTTCGCTCCCCTGATCCCGCGCCCGTCCAAGATCTTCTGCATCGGACTGAACTACCGCAACCACGCGGCCGAGACCGGGATCGAGCTTCCGACTCACCCGACGATCTTCACCAAGTTCGCCGACTCGCTCTGCGGCGCGAACGACACGGTCGAGATTCCGCCCGAGGAACACCGGATCGACTGGGAAGGCGAGCTCGCCGTCATCGTCGGCGCGGGCGGCCGGCGCATCACCGAAGCCGAGGCGCCGGCCGCCATCGCCGGCTACGCGGTCGCCAACGACGTCTCGATGCGCGGCTGGCAGGGCCGCACCTCCGAATGGACGCAAGGCAAGTGCTGGGAGGCCTCGACCCCTGTGGGCCCCTACCTCGTGACCGCCGACGAGTTCGTCCCTGGAGCGCGGATCGAGACCCGCGTGAACGGCGACGTGGTCCAGCAGGACTCGACGGGTGATCTGATCTTCACCCCCCAGGCCCTCGTCGCCTACTGTTCGACCATGGTGACCCTGTGCCCGGGCGACCTGATCCTCACGGGCACGCCGGCCGGCGTCGCACTGGGCCGCAAGGACCCGAAGACGGGACGGCGCCCGTGGCTGCAACCCGGCGACGTGCTCGAGACCGAGATCGAAGGCCTCGGCACCCAACGCACGGTCTTCGCCTGACCCGCCCCGAGACCCCCAGCCCCACCCTTCGCTAGTGAGAGGAACCCACATGACCGCGAAGACCCCCAGTTGGACCGAGCGCACCGTCGCCGACATCGAAACCTGGCTGACCGACATGGACGGGGTCCTGGTGCATGAGAACCAGGCCATCCCCGGCGCCGCCGAACTCATCGACGGCTGGCGCAGCAACGGACAGCGGTTTCTGGTGCTCACCAACAACTCGATCTACACGCCACGGGACCTGCGCGCCCGCCTGCTGGCGTCCGGACTGGACGTCCCGGAGGAGAGCATCTGGACGTCCGCACTCGCAACCGCCGAGTTCCTGCGCCGCCAGCGCCCGGGCGGTCGCGCTTACGTGATCGGTGAGGCCGGCCTGACGACGGCACTGCACGACGCCGGCTTCATCATGACCGACCGCGAACCCGACTACGTGGTGCTCGGCGAGACCCGGACCTACTCCTTCGAGGCGATCACGCGCGCGATCCGGCTCATCGAGGACGGGGCGAGCTTCATCTGCACCAACCCGGACGCGACCGGCCCCTCAAAGGAGGGCCTCCTGCCCGCCACCGGGGCGGTGGCAGCGCTCATCACGGCGGCGACGAAGCGGGACCCGTACATCGTCGGCAAACCGAACCCGATGATGTTCCGCTCGGCCCTGAACCGGATCGACGCCCACTCGGAGACGACGGCGATGATCGGCGACCGCATGGACACGGACATCGTCGCGGGGATGGAAGCCGGACTACTCACCGTGCTGGTGCACACGGGCATCACGAGCGAGGACGAGGTCGCGGCATTCCCCTTCCGCCCTGACCTCTCCTACCCCTCGGTCAGGGAGCTCGGCGCCGAACTCGGCCACTAAACGACACTGAGGGCGGGTGTTCCGCGACGCGCGGCAATGGACACCCGCCCTCAGTGCTCTCGGCGACCGTCACGGGCCCGGACCTACTGCTGATCGAAAGTTTCGATGTGCTCCTGCGGCGGTCCGAGTCGTGGCTCGGCGCGCAGCTCGACGCGGTCACCCAGCCGCTCCAGATCGAGAATCGTTACGGTATTCTCCCCCGCCCTGAACAAAGCGGCGGGGATGTACAACGTCTCCTGCGGTCCACGCTCCCAGTAGCGCCCGAGCAGGAAGTCATTGACCCACACGAACCCCTTGCCGGAGTCAGGCAGGGCCAGGAACGCGTCGAGGGGTTCAGCCACCTCGAAAGTCGCAGCGGCCACCGCCCCCTCACTGTGGTCAGGTTCGTTTGCATCCCACCCGGCCAAGCCGAGATCAGCCGGAGTGAAGCGGTCCAGCGGCACCGCGATGTGGTCCCATTGGAAGACCAGCCGACGCTCCACCAGGACAGCGTCCAGTCCTTTGCCTTCCCCCAGCAGGTGCCCGTAGTTGATGCGCCCCTGGTTCTCGACGACGATCTCCAAGAGGACTTCTTCCCCGGCGCCAGTGAGCGTCACCGACTGGGCGTCGTCGTTCCGCGAGACGATGCCCCGCAGGACGCCATCGACGAAGACGTGGGCGCGATCCCTCAGCCCCACGAGAGTCACCGGGACCTCCCCAGACGGCAGAACGGGGCGCGCCCGGTACAGCAGCAGTCCCGCATCCAATTCCACGTCCTCGAAGGTGAGCGGCGTCGGCGAGCGGACCGGCTCGCCACAGTTGCGCAGCGTTTCCAGCAGTCCCCGCGTGCGGGTCAGCGTCGCAGTCAGCGGCTCCACAGTGCGTGGCTGGGTGGTGAGGGATTCGATCTCACACGTGCCCGTGAAACGTTGGAACTGATCCCGCAGCTGCCAGAACTTCTGCGTCAGGCCGCCGGATTCGGAAATGGGGGCATCGGAGTCGTAGCTCGTGACCGTCGGCTGAAAATGCGTTCCGTCATGGTTGGCGCCGGAAGTCAGGCCGAAGTTCGTCCCGCCGTGCGCCATGTACAAGCTGACGGAGCCGCCGAGATCGAGGATCTCACCCACGCTGGCTGCTGCATCAGCAGCGTCCCGCGTATGGTGCCCCTCCCCCCAATGATCGAACCAGCCGTTCCAGAACTCCGCACAGAAGAAGGGCTCGTCAGGGCGTCGCTCGCGGAAAAGCCGACTCGCTGTGGCCGCGCGTGATCCGAAGGTCGCCGCTGCGAAGGTGCCCTCCAACATCCCTCCGTCGAGCATCAGCGGTGTCGGCCCGTCCGCCGTGTACATGAATTCCGTGACACCACGCTCCCGAAGGGCCTGGCGGATCCACTCCATGTACTGACGGTCGTCCCCGAAACTTCCGTATTCGTTCTCGATCTGGACCGCCACCACCGGGCCCCCGTGGGACGCCTGGCGTTCGACGATCAACGGCAAGAGCGCGTCGAACCAGTCTGCGACAGCGCTCAGGAAGTCAGGATGAGCGCAGCGCGCCGCCGACGGCCGCCCTCGGGTCACCCAGCTGGGTAGACCGCCGTTGTCCCACTCAGCGCAGATGTAGGGGCCTGGTCGCACGATCACATCGAGTCCCGCCTCCTGGGCGAGGTCGATGAACTGTCCGAGATCCCGCCACGCAGAGAAGTCGCGCTGGCCCCTTGTGCGCTCGTGGAAATTCCAGGCCACGTACGTGTCGACCGTGTTCACCCCGAGGGCGACGAGCCGAGCGAGCCGGTCCGCCCATTGCGTGGGGTGAACACGGAAGTAGTGGATCGAACCGGCAATGATCCGGTGCGGCTGGCCGTTGCGAAGGAACGCGCCGGCCTGGAACGTCAACGCAGGGCCCGGTGGTGTTGTTTCGTCGGCGGGACCTGGCCGAAGACCAGCGTCGTGGATAGTCATTTGACTCCTCGGAGACGGGCGCAGGGAGCCAGAGCGTCCCGCGCCGGACGGTTTCTTTGTCAGTTATTTGCTAGCGCCCAGGGTCATGCCTTCGATGATTCGGCTGCCGAGCCAGAGGTAGAGAAGCACCATCGGGAGAACCAGAACCACCACACCCGCGAAGAGACCGCCGTAATCGGAGCCGTTGAACTGCTGGCGTGCGATGAAGTTCAGCAGCGCCACCGGCAGGACCTGCTTCTCGGTGTCCTGAATCAGGACAAGAGCCAGGAAAGTCTCGTTCCAGATACTGATGGCGTTGAGAATCAACACGGTGATGATTCCTGAACGGGCCAGCGGCAGCATGATCTGCCAGAAGCTGCGCAAGGCCGAGCAGCCGTCGAGCGCTGCAGCTTCTTCCAGTTCGACGGGCAGACTGCGCATGAATCCGGCCAGCAGAATAACGGTGAAAGGAATACCTGCCCCGACCAGGGCCAGGTAAAGACCGAACAGCGTATCCACCAGTGCAAACTTCTCGAGCAGAACGAAGAGCGGGATGATGATGACCTGAACAGGCAGCCCGATACCCACGGCAAAGGTGGCCATCATCGTCCCGGAGATCTTCCGTGTGCTTCGGGCGAGAACGAAAGCGGCCGGGGCGCAGAGCACGACGAGGGTCACCGATCCGCCGATCGTCATGACGGCGGTATTGAGCGCGGCGATGCCGAACTCGCCTTCCAGCAGCGCGGTACGGAAGTTTTCCCACGCCGGGATGACGGGGAGTCCCCACGGGGTGGCGAATATATCGCGGTGTTCCCGGAGGGAGGTCAGCAGGACCCATGCGAAAACGCCGAGGTTGAAGACGACCAGCACCCACACGGCAACAATGCCGATCCCGCGGACGGGTCCCGTCGCGCCGATCTGGGCTTTGGTGCCACGGGTTCGTTCGGGTTTAGCCGGAGGCTTTCCCGGAAGGGCAGTAGTAACCATGATCTACCTCAGAATTCGATCGGATCGCGTCGGGTGGCGCGGCGTAGGAGAACCACGAAGGCCATGACGGCGATAACGGTCACAACAGCGGCAGCAGAGGCATAGCCGAAGCTGAAGGAAGGAGTCCGTCCGCCGAAGGTGTTCCCGTAGATGAACAAAGCGCTATTCCAGACTGATGTCGGCGGCATGTCCGCGGTCGTCCCGCCGAAGGCGTAGATAAACTCGAAGATCTTCAACGAGCCGATGGTCCAGAGGACCGCAGCAGCCGAGACGACATCCCAGGTCAGTGGCAGTGTGACGTAGCGGAATCGCTGCCACGCGGTGGCCCCGGCCAGCGCACACTCCTCATAGAGGTAGCGCGGGATCTGGTCGACCGCAGCCATCAGGATCGTGACGTAGAGACCGAGGTGCGTCCAGACCAGTCCGATCACGATGATCAGGAAAAGGTGGTCCCCCAACCAGTTCGGGCTGTTCGCGATGCCGATCTGGTCCAGTCCGGTGTCCATCAGTCCGTTGGCCTGGAAGATGAACCCCCACAGGATGGCCAGGACCACCGGGGAGATGATGGTCGGGAAGAACACGACGCTGCGGACGAATTTCCGTCCCCGCATTTCCCGCAGCACCATCGTCAAGCCAAAGGCCAGAACGAAGACCGCGATGCCTCCGCCCAGCAGAACGACCATCGTGTTCTTGAACGCGGTATGGAAGACGGTGTCACCCATGAGGGTCAGATAATTGTCGATTCCGACCGGCTCGGCGGTGCCGATGCCATCCCAGCGTGTGAACGAAATGACGACCGAGGCGATTGCGGGCCCGAGGAACAGCACGGCGTAGACCAACAGGGCCGGAGCCAGGAAGGGCCAAAAGATCTTACGTCGCCGTGCCTCGACGGGTGAGACGTTTTTCCGCGACACCCGCTGGGCGGGTGGCGCAACCCGCCCAGCGGTTCGAGTAGCCAAAGAACTCATTTAGCCTTGTGCTTTCCAATAGTTCGCTTGTGCAGCTCCGATCGCAGCTGCGAATCCCTCAGCGTCGACCTTGCCCGAGAGCAGGTCGCGCATCGGTGCGGCCATGACCTCGTCGACAATGCCGGAGTAGTCCACATTTACGCCGTCCAGGAGCAGCACGGGTTCCGCCGCAGCGATGGATGCTTCGATGCCGGCCAGCTCGTCGGGAACCGTGACGTCGGTGCGCGTGGACATGGCGCGTCCCTCGGTCGCGTATGCCTCCTGGTGGGGCTGTTCCAGCACGAATCGAATGAACGCCTTCGCGAGTTCCTTGTTGTCAGCGCTCTTGGGAACGGAGTAACCGGTCAGGCCGATCTGCGCATTCGCCTCGCCAAAGGCCCCTTCCGGGATCTCGAGGGAGGCGAATTCGAAGTCCTCACCGGCGGTATTCTGCGTCTCCTGCGGAATCCACGATCCGTTGAGCAGGAAGTCCGCTCCGCCCGTGGCCCACCCCTCTTGCACAGCGGGGAACTTGCTGCCGAAGGTTCCTTCAGCGAACGCCTCCGTGGGGAAGACTTCGCCGACTCGCTCCGTGGCAGCCAGGACATCGTCATCGTCCCAGGCCTCGCCGGTCTCGTCCTCGATGACTTCACGGAGCCGTTCGGGACCCAGCTCGCGCATGAGGACGCTCTCGACCCAGAGCATCGTGTAGAAGCCGACATCCGCATCCAGCGCCAACGCCCCATCTCCGGCGTCAGCGACCAGGGCAGCCAGGTCGTCGAGGTTCTGCGGCGCGTTGTCAGCTAGATCGGGATGCGTCTTGGCGTCGTACCAGAGACCGAATCCGAGCACCGAGTAGGGAACCATGAACGTGGTGCCGTCACCGGTTTTGACCAGGTCCATGTACTTATCGAGACCGGCATCCGTCAGCGGAGCTTCTTCGTTGATGCTGGCCATCTCGAAGACGCCGGCCAAGTCCTCAGCCTGGCCGTCTCCGAGAAGTGGTGCCAGATTGTCCAGGGGGGCTTCAACCACGTCGGGTGCGTTGGAGCGAAGCGCTGGGGCAAGCTTCTGCGTCATCTGCCGGCCCTGCCATTCGACGTCGACGGTTGCACCAGTTGCTGCTTCGAATTCGTCGATTGCGCCCGCGATCGCCTGGGCCTGCGGCTCCTGCTCCTGGTAGAAGGACCAGTAGGTCAACGTCTGCCCGGAGAACGACTCGGGATCCTGAGGATCGCCCCCTGCTTCCGTTTCGCCGCCACATGCGGTCAGTGCCAGAGCCGTCGCCAGCACGACGGCGGCACCTGCCCTCTTCTGCTGCGAATTCGCCATGATTCCTCCATCATCCGATGTTCGTGATCTGGGATCCACTCCCTATGTTATGGATCACATAAGAGATCCTCCCCTATGATTCAAGTCACGTCAAGAGCTTGACCGCCGCGAACATGGTTCCTTGATGTTATCCATGCCATCAAGGGGTGTCCCGAAGGCATACGGCCACGGCCACGGCAACGGGCAACGGGCAACGGGCACGAGCGAAGCCTCTGGGCCCGGGCTCCGCGGTCAGCGGGGCCCGGGCACAGAGGCTGTTCACCAGGGACACCCCCGGCTCCCTGCCGCGCCGATCACTCAGCGCGGCAGGCTCTGGCTACTGGCGAATCATTCCTCGCACTCGAAGGTGGCATCACCCCAGTTCGCGTGATCGTCACCGCCGTCGTCGCCATTGACGTCCGCCGCCAGCGTCACCTGTTCCACGCCAGCGATGTCCACCGTGAGGTCATGAACGGCAGACTCCCAGGTCAACAACGGCGTCTCGGCCAGCGTCTGACCGTCCCCCACGACCGTGAAGATCACGGAGCCGTTCTTCTTGGCCACCCGCGAATCATCAATCCCCACGGACGCAGTGAAACGCGCACACTGACCGCCGGTGAAGAACTCGACCGAGGAATCGGCATGCGTGCCCAGCCCCTTGGCGAAGGTCTCGCCCCGGATGCTCAACTCGCCGCCGTCGTTTCGCTCCTTTTCACCGTTGGACTGGTCCCGCTCCACGGGCCCCCAACCATTGCTTTCGCTGAGAAACTCGAGGTCGCTTGCGAAGGCCGTGCCGGCCGGTGCCACGGGGTCGCTCGGCGGCTCGGTGGCACCGTCCGGAGCGCAGTCGAACCGTGCATCAGCCCAGTCCGCGTGGTCGTTGCCGTTTCCGTCGGGCCCGGCCCCCACCAGCAGGTTCACGTTCTGTGCCCCACTGATGTCGACATCGATGGCCACCGGGTCGTCCGAGTTGCCCAACAGCGGGGTCTTGATCAGCTCCTCGCCATCGGCGAGCACGCTGAAGACCACCGTGCCCGCCGAACCCTGCGAATCGTCGACACCGACCATCGCGGTGAAGCGGCTGCAGTTGCCGCCGGTGTAGTACTCGATGTTGCTCGACGCGTGGGCACCAAGCCCCTTCTCGTACGTCACACCGCCGAGGGTCAGCACAGGACCGTCAGCCGCGTCGCGACCGCCGTTGGCCATGTCCCGCTCGACCGGGCCCCACCCGTTCTCCGCGCTCACCCACTGGTGATCGCTCGCGTAGACCGGAGCGACAGGAGGCTTGGGCAGCGTATAGATCCCCAGTTCCGAATCGATCGTTCGCAGCCCAGCCGGGTCCGTAGCACTCTGGTACGAAGCTGACGCTCCCACCGTGTAGTCGCCGTCGGCCTCAAGTGGCGGGACCACCTGCCACGTCGTGGTCAGCGTTTCCCCCGGCGCCAAGGCAGCCGCCGTAGCGGGCGTCTCTGCTGTGGCAGTCCACCCCTCCGGCAGAGTGAGCTCGACGGCGAGATCGCTGATGGTCTCGGGCTCGTCGGACGTGAACGTCGTGGTGAACTGGTTCTCCTCCCCCTGCACCAGGGAGTCGAGCGAGGTGGTTACATCGAACTGCGCACACGCGGGCACCTCATCCGAAGCTCCCAGATCCTCGACCAGAAGGTTGTCGAGAATGAAATCCGCACCGCCACTCCGACCGCTGCGCTCGAGTCCAACCCAGGCTTCGCCGCAACTACCGGCGACCAGGGTCTGTTCGAATCGCTCCGTGGAACGGGCTTGCGGCAACTCCTTGGAGTCCGTCTGCACGGGTCCGCTCGCGGAATCGTAGCCTCCGACCCACCGGTACTGATCGTCGTGTGAGTTCTGGTAGTCGAAGCTGATCCTGTACTCGTGACCAGGGGTCATCGGCAGCGTGTAGTTGCTGGTGCGATACACCAACCCGGGGCCGCCGCCAGGAGCACGGTTCTCCTCGTGGGCCTTGAGCGACCAGTCGCCGTCGATGACGTCATCGACCAGCTTGCCGTTCCAGCCTGCCTGCGTGTAGGGCGCGTTCAGTTCAGACAGGTGCGTGCGCGGATCGGTGCTTCCACCCGCGTTCCCCTTGATGAAAGGGCCCCAGCCCTGGTCGACATTCTCGAAGTCCTCTGACAGGACCCCTTCGCTGGCCACGCGCTCTGTTGCGACCACACGGATATCATCCACACGCACGGGGGCATCCCCCTCGCCCACCGCGAGCGTCAGGACCGGCTGCGTTGAGCCATCCGAGTCAACCAGAACACGGACGCGCTGGAAGTGCATGCCGTTCTTCTCGTCGGCCGCGACATAGTTTGCCGCTCCCGAACTGCTGACAGTGTTGGCCACTGGCTGGTCACCAGCGCCACTGACGGAGAGCGTGAGGTCGCGCTCCCGGCCGGGCTCGACTTCTACCCAAGCGCTCACAGAATGAGTACCTTCCTCCAACATGCCCAGCGACTGGGTCAAGCTGCCGGGCCCCTCGCCGAATTGCGCGAAGGTATGGCCCAGATCGTTGCGCTCGATCGTCACCTCGCCTTCGGGTGCCCAGGGGTCCAGGCTGCCGCTGTTGAATCCCGGATCCTCGACGGGCGTCCCTTCGCCGAAGTCAGCGTTCTCCGGCAGCACCGAGGACACGACGGCGGGCTCAGACTCCGAACCGCCCCCTTCAGCACCCTTGCCTCGAACCTCCATCCGGGACAGGGCACGTTCGAGCCCCTGCCCCTGACCGTTTTTCAGACCCTGGCTGAACGCCAGGCCGGTGGACTTGGCCCGGTCTTGACCGTTGCCCTTGCCCTTGCCCTTGTTCTTCTTGTCCGTCTGGTCGCCTTCGTCAGCCGGAACGTCCGCCACGGAAGTGAGGACGTAGGGCTGGTGCGCCTGGGCATCCAGGGAAATCTCGCCTGCGCTGGCGACAACGTCGACGGCGTCAGTCCGCCCTTGGTCGGTCAGCTTGCTGACCGTGTACGTGCCCTCAGGGTCAAAGCTTTCCGGCAGGGTCCACGTGGTTGTGCCACCCTCGGGGTTGTAGTGGTAAAGCTTCGCCGCCTCACCCTCGTTCGCCCAGGGCAGGAGATAGGTGCCGCCCGTGAGGACATCCACCCCTCCCACGCTGATCACGCGGTCCTCAGTAGACGTGCCGGTCACGACGACGTCGTCTGTCAGGGCGATGCGCTCATCGTCCCACTCGAGGATCTCGTGGTGCTGGATGAACTTGGTGGGCAGGTTCCGGGTCCAAATGTTGCGGTAGAACTCGTCGTAGCTGTTCTCGCCCCGCCATCCTTCCCATTCAGCGATGTTCGCGTTGCCCAGCAACGGGTGGGGGTTCCACGTGTCCTTCTGCGAGTTCAGAGCGAACCGCATGATGTCGGAGTTGATGCCCTTGTTGGTGGCACCTCCGTAGGTCTCATCAGTAGCCCAGTGCGACCATGTGTTGTGGCGTGCCAGCGAGTAGGACCACTCCGAAGCAACCCGGAAGTCGTTGGCGATCAGCTCCTTCTGCAGGCGGTCCGCCAACCATCCGAACTGGTAGTACACGTCGACGTAGACCATGTCCAGGTTGGGGTGCGTCTGCTCGCGGAACGTGGCGACGCGTTCCGCAAGCGTCCCGCTGAGGATGTCCGAACGCTGGTCGATGATGTAGGACTGGTCGAGCCAGTTCCAACCCTTGGACGCGGGACTCCACTGCTCCGTATCGAAGAAAAGCGACTCCGGGTACGCCTCAGTCTGGTTGATGTGCACGCCGAAGGACGCGTTCCACTCTTCACCCGCCTCGAGCAGCTTGTTTAGGTCCTCGAGCCCACCGGCTCGCGTGTTGTAGTTGTCCGCGAAGTCGGTATTCGCAGAGTCGTGGCCTTCATTGCCGAAGCCCTTGAGGAGGACGCTCTGCCCCAGCCCATCAGTCCCGAGGGCGATGCGTTTGGTGTCATCGAGGGTTCGCAGGAACGGGTGCGTGGCCTGCGAGGCGAAGTTGAAGGGGATGCGCTGGACAACCTTCTCTTTGACGTCGTCACCCTTGTTCGGCATGACCGCGATGTCGCGGAAGGCCACCGCGCCATCCTGCCAGTCCACCTCGCCATCAGCGTTGGCGTCTGCGGTGATCGCGACCTTGGTCCACGGGAGCTCCTCCGTCTCTGTCGACTCATCGGCCCGGTAGAGCCACTGGCCACTGGAGAGGCCCATGCGCACCTGGTCCCCGTCTGCAACCGCCTGCCGCCAGAAGCGGCCTTGATCTCGATAGCCGGGCCCGGACGAGGTGTCGTACAGTGCATTCGATTCGAGCGCTGCCGCCAGCTGGTCCGTATTCGCCAGGGCGAAGGCCGAGCTCTTGGGGGCGGCATCGAGCTGTGTTTGCTCGGTGATCGGTTCGAACGTGTCACCCGTGGCGTTGCGGTCTACCGAGAGCTTCGCCGTGGAGACTTCTGCTCCCGCGTCGTCGGATGCGACGGACACCAGATCGTGTCCGGGAATTTGCAGGGACCGGATCTGCGTCTCCGTTCCGTCTTTGATCGCCGTCACCTCGAAGGTCACGATGTTCCCCGCGACGCTCAAACGCGCATCGATGAGGGCCCCCGGGATGCCGGGGAAGGCGATCTGGTAGTCGACAGCGGAACCCTGCGTTGTCGCGGTCACCTCGACGTCGTGCGTTTCGCCGTTCACGAGCATTTCCGTCAACGGTTTGGCTTTGCCGTCGAGAACTGCCGATGACGCCACGTCCTGATAGCTAACAACTTGGGGGAACGCGGTGGAAACCGTCACGGAAAGTTGCTCAGATGCGATGACTTCCGTGGCCGCTTCCAGGGGGGCGGCGACGGCTGTCGACGCCATGGCGGGGGCGACGACTGAGGCCGCAAGGACCCCGATCGTAGCCAACCCCAGATTTCTCCTGAAGGGGTGCGGTGAACTTCTCATTCTCTCTCCTCATGTTGGTGCCCGCAGGCACGTGGCATCCATATGGCAGCGCAGCCAGAATGCGGACGCGGCCGGGTCAGGTCCGCGATGCTATGGATAACATGAGCGATAGTTCCGCAATGTGAGGCACATTACAAGGGGTGTGAGGCAATAACTTTGATATGGAAAACACGCCGAGGCCACTCAGGGCCCCAGTCAGGACCGTGATGTGCGAAACTCTGAGGAGAGCAAAAGGAGCCATTCGTGACGTCCATCACCAACCGAACGCCGTCCATGCGCGACGTCGCGCTAGCCGCCGGCGTTTCGGCGCAAACGGTCTCCCGCGTCCTCAGCGACAGCACGCATGTCCAGCCGGAAACGAAGTCCCGAGTTCTCGCCGCCGTGGAAGAACTGGGATACCGCCGCAACAAGACAGCGCGCGCCCTGGTGACGGGCCAGAGCAAGACTCTCGGTTTGATCACACTGGCCACGAACTTCTATTCCCGCTCCTCACTGGCCATGGGCATCGAGAACGAAGCACGCGCCAACGGGTACATCGTGAACGCCACGACGACCGAGTCGCTGGGCTCCCGGGCCATAGCGGGTGCTATCTCGCGACTGGTCGACCAAGGAGTAGATGGCCTAATCATCGCCGTTCCCTTGCGCGACGTGGACGCCCCGCTTGAGCGCCTGACGCGCCGCCTCCCCACCGTGACCGTGGACGGTTTGCGCACGTCGGCTGCGGACATCGTTGCGGTAGACCAGGTCTCCGCGGCCCGAGTCGCAACGCAACACCTGCTGGATCTGGGGCACCAGACTGTCTGGCACGTCGCCGGCCCGGTGGAGTGGTCCGACTCAGACGCACGCATCGAGGGGTGGCAGCAGACGCTCCGCGCAGCGGGAGCCTCCGTGCCTCCGGAGCTTCACGGCGACTGGACACCGGAATCTGGATACCGCAACGGGTTGATCCTTGGGCGCATGCCCGATGTCACGGCCATTCTGGTCGCCAGCGACGAAATGGCCTTCGGCCTGCTACGGGCCTTTACGGAGCTGGGGCGGCGCGTTCCGGACGACGTCTCGGTCGTCGGCTTCGATGACATCGCGCTGGCAGCCTACGCTTCGCCGCCGCTCACGACCGTGCGCCAGTCTTTCGAGGAAACCGGGTGTCGGGCTGTTCGCCACCTGCTGCGTCATATCAGCGACCCGGAAACGGATCACGTCCCCGAACTCGTGGAGCCGGAACTGATCATTCGCTCGACGACGGGACCTCCGCCGCACGCATAGTTCCTCCGGGCCGGACCGCCGCGAGCCAGCGGTCGAGGTCATGGCGGGATTTCACCCGGATGACCGGCAGCGCCGGATACCGCTCGACCACAAGAGGCATGCGCTCCGCCGTCGTATTGCGCGTGCGCCAGCCCCACCGAATGATGTGGTCTCGCTCGGTGAAGACGCCCCACAACGGGCCTTCTCGGTTTCCGTTCCACAGCACCTGTCGCAGAAATCGGCGGCGCAGGGTTCGCATCACCAATTGCCGCATCTGTGTTCGGGTCGGGACGTCGATCCAGACGAGCGTCTCAGCGCGCTCCAGCAGCAGGGACCGTACCGACCTGTACTGCCATTCACACACCCACGCCGGTTCGACGCTAAAAGCAGCGACATCAGACTCGAACTCGCTGCGCTTGACCCAACCGGGCCCGTGGTGCAGCGCGTCGAGTTCATGGCGCGGGATGCACAGGGTCTCTGCGATGCGTCGGGCCGCCGACGTCTTGCCAGCCCCGGAGGCCCCGGCAACGAGCACGCGCGCCGGCGAAAGTTCGCGTGCGGCCTGGTCAGCGGCGGTGAGTAGAGGCACCTTCTAAGAATAAGCGCCCTCGCACGGCCAGCTGCCACCCCTCAGGCGAGCTCACGCCGGCGCTGTGCTCAAGGGCTCATCGCTTCCAGCACTTTCGCGGTGTCCACGAACTGCTCGAACCGAACGATCAGCCCGCCCCGCACGATGAAGTGATGGACCACGCGGACATTCAGGTGCTTCCCCGTGGCTTGATTGATCGCCGTGTATCGGGCCAGCACGGCGACGTTCTCGCCATCGACGACGTAGGTGTCGTCGTGCGCGGTCCAGTTGTCCCACTCTGCTGCCAGCTTTTCCATGACACTTGCGGTGACGACGCCCGGGCTGCGATACGTTCCCGCAAGCGGGAAACCCGCCATCTCCGTCCATTCGACGTCCGGGGCCAGGGTTGCCCTCAACGCGGAGAGGTCTCCGGTTGCCGACGCGAGATACTGCCGGCGGACGACGTCAGCGGGGGCGTGCGAAAGGGCCGTGGTGTTCTCCGTCATGATGTCACCCCCAGGTCATCTCGCCCGTGGCGACCTTCGCGCCGATCTGGGCGGCGATCTGCAGCCCGTGATCGGGGTAGCGCTCGAGCAGCGCTGTCGTGAGCGCGGCACCATCGTCGGCACCGGCCAACAACTCATCGAAGGTCACAAGGTACTCGCGGGTGGCCGCAATCGCTGACGCGTCGGCAGCCGTCCCCGGGAGCCGGTGGCCCGGGACGACGAGCTCCGGATCAAGGGCCGCCATCTGGTCCAGCAACGTCAGCCACTCGGCTCGTTCTTCCGCGGTGGGGGTGTCAGCGACCCAGACATGTTCACCCTGGAACAGGAGAACCCCGCCAAGGACCGAACGATCTTCGGCCTGCCACAGGTACGCGCGCTCCTCTGATCCTCGCATTTCGAAGACGTAGCCCTCGAGCACCTGGGGCTCGTCGAGCTGCTCGACGTCTACCAGCCTGGTCGGCAGATTGGCACCGAGTGTGCTCCAGGCCGCCAGTTTGCCCTCATACGAGGCGCGAATGTGCTCGATTGTCGAGGCGGTGGCGACGAAGCGCGCCTCCGGGAAGGCATCAGCGATGACTTCCGCACCGAAGTAGAAGTCAGGATCGCTGTGGCTGATGAAGACAGTGCGCAGCTCCTTTCCCGAGTCCAGAATGGCGGCCGCGAGCCGGTGCCCGTCCGCTCGAGTGAAGGCGGCATCGACAAGGAGGGCCTCGGAATCGCCCGTGACCAGGGTCGCCGTCTTGTTCTTGCTTCCCAGGGGAAAATCGAGATCGATGATGGTGTAGTTCAGAGCACTCATATCGCTTTTCTTCTTTCTGTTGAGGTTGGGGTGGGAGGTCGCGTCAGTAGCGTCCGGACGCGGGGACGCCGTCATCCGCCGCGTGGGAAGACGAGGCTGCCGTCAGCGCCGCACGGGCGTGCTCGAGGCGCCGCTCGATGTCATCGCTGCTCGCTGCCCCGGCGCCGAGCACCACGGAGCGCTGCCCATCAGCGACCAGAAGGGTGGGGAAACCGGAAACGCCGAGTTGTGCCGCCATGGCCAGATCCTCGCGGGCTGCCGTTTCCGACGCGGGCGAGAGGTATCCGCGTCGAGCTTCGTCAGGATCGAGCCCTTTCCGCGCCGCGACCCCCCCCCCCCCCCCCCCGATCGTCTGCGGGTCGGACAGGCTGAGCCCGTGGATGAAGAAGGCCTCGTGGAGGGTACGGATCATGCTCGGCATGCCCGACGGCGCGGACAAGGCCCGAAGCGCGGCCACACCGCGGGCCGCATCGGCGGAATCCATGGCAAAGGAACCTTCCGTCACCAGGTCCTCGTAGGCGCTGCCGAATTCAACACCGGTGCTGTCCGAAATCCTGGCGTTGATGTCGCGCACCGATCCGAATTCGCGAATCGGTCGAACACCGTTACCTGTGAAGAGTCCACCGGATACGACAGTGACTTCCAGCTCGGGATGACGGCGAGCGATCGCCCCGAGAGTGTCGGTGAATCCGTAGGACCAGCCGCAGTAGGCGTCGAAGACGTAGATGAGATGCATGAAAAGCCTCGCAAATGAGTGATTCCGGCACCCCTTGTGGCATACCCACTTTCAACAACATATCTGACGCGTCAGATATTTCCTAGGTCTGCATCACAGAAAAATCGTGACGCCGAACATCCCCGGCTCAGGGCAGGAGAGGCGTGACGTTCGCCGCGGCGCGACTGAGAGTGCGCAGATCTTCAGCGAAGGCCTTCCTGCGATCCGCCGACAGCGCCTGGACGAAGATCTTCTCGACGTTGTCTCGGTGCCACCGCGACACCTGGACCGTTGTCCGCTCGCCCATCGGGGTCAACCTGACGAGGCGAGCACGCGCATCCCGGGGGTCGACTGTCCGCTCCACCAGGCCAGCAGTCTCCATCCGGTCAACGACTCGCGTCGCACCACCGGTGGTCAGCACCTGCTCACGGCTGATGTGGCGCATGGAGACCCCCTCCCCACCCGCGCGTCCGATGATGAGCAGCACCTCGAAGAAGAGATGACTGATCCCGAATTCCCTCTCCAGCGCCGCGCCGAGCCCATGACCGAAGCGGCCCGCCGAACCGAGGAACCTGCCGAAAAGCACAATCGTCTCGTCGTCGGCCGCCTCCTTCGGCGTCGTGATGTCACGTCCGCTCACAGCTACCTCTCTTTCCACGCTCCCATTGTCACCCCTCCGCGTGGAGTCTCACCCGTGCGGGTCGGCGACGGCCCCTGCGTCGTTTCGTCTCGACGCAATCGTTCTACCCCGCGTAGAATCACGCTGGGTCGGGATCGTCCCAACTCAGCGACCGGAGGCGACATGCAAGAGCGGCACGAACGCGTCCTGCGCGCCGTCGTCTCCGCGCTCGTCAGCACCTTCGCCACCGCCTGCGCCCACGACCTCGGCGGCGGCCACTTCCCGCATCCCGCGGTCCTCGCGCTGGTCTTCGCCGTCGCGGTTCCGCTGTGCCTCGTCGCCGGCGGCCGGCGGGTCACCCTAGCAACGCTCGCCGCCTCCGTCGCCGCCGCGCAAGTCCTGCTGCATGGGGCGTTCACGTTGATCGCGCCGCAGGTTGGCTCCGCGGCACTCTCGGAAACACTGAGCACGACGGCGTCAGGCCCCCACGCGCACCACCTGCCCTCCGGCGCCCTGGCCCAAGCCGCCGCCGAGCACGCGGGACGAGCTTCTGCGCCCGGCACGCACATGATCGGCACTCACGTGCTGGCCGGCGTCGCCACCCTCGTCGCGCTGCGGGCAGGCACCGAGGCCCTGCGCCGGATCGCGGCCGCCCTGCTCCTCGCGACAACAGGCTCCCTCGCAGCCGGACGCAGTGCGGCCCGGGCGGTTGCACGCGCGGCCGCGGCCCTGTCGAGCGCCGTCACTTCATGTGCAGAGGGCGGTCTCTTGGCCTGCGCCCTGCTGCTCGCCGGAACCGGCGCCACCGCCGGAACGCGGTGGGCGCGCCTCGTCGCCGCCGGGTCGACGCCCACCCAACTGCGTTCGCGATTCCTCGCCGCGACGCTGGTACTGCGCGGACCGCCGGCACCCTCCTCACCCCGGTACGACCTGGCCGCCTGAAGCGCGGCCGACCACACTTCGCGGCGCGCCGTGGCGCCCGCACACGAGGAGAAAAACCATGCGCAAGAACACTTCGATGACCCCTGCCCGCGCCACCTCCGGACCCCGCACCAGAGGACGCGCGGGCGCCCGGGCGACGGCCGGCGTCGTGCTGGCCTCTGCCGCCGCACTCGCCTTCCCGGCAACCGCGAGCGCCCACGTGGACGTCGACTCGACGACGACGGCGGCCGGCGGGTACGCGACGCTGACGTTCGCGATCGGGCACGGCTGCGAGGGCTCGCCGACCGAGTCCGTGACGGTCGACTTCCCGGCCGAGATCGGCAGCGTCAAGGCAACCGCCAAGCCCGGCTGGGACGCGACCGTCAGCGACGACGGCGGGACGCACTCGGTGACCTACACGGCGGAGGAGCCCCTGCCGGACGAGCTGCGCGACACGATCGAGATCGCGGCCCTGCTGCCGCTCGACGGCGAGGCCGGCGATGTCCTGACGTTCCCCGTCACGCAGGTCTGCACCGACGGCGAGCTCCTCTGGGATCAGGGCGCCGAGGACGGAGCCGAGCCGGAGATGCCGGCACCCCAGCTGACACTGACCGCCGCCGCGGACGACGCCGGCGCGGGCGAGCACGCCGGCCACGGCGGGGGTGCGGCTGCGGCCGAGCCGGAGGACGACGAGCACGCCGTCCACAACGCCGAGCTCGGCGCCGATACCACCAGCAGCGCGGACGAACAGGCCCGCGCGATCGGCACCGGCGGCCTGATCGTCGGCGTCCTGGGCATCGCGCTCGCCACGGTCGCGCTGCGGCGCCAGCAGCGCGGGTCGAAGGGATGAGGCCCTGGTTCGGTCCGCTCGTCAGGCGCCTGCACTTCTACGCGGGGCTCTTCATCGGCCCGTTCATCTTGGTCGCGGCGCTCTCGGGGGTCGTCTACGCGGTCACGCCCACGATCGAGAACGCCGTCTACGAACACGAGCTGACGGCGCCCGCGTACGATCGCGTGGCGGACGCCCGGCCGCTGGCCGAACAGCTCGATGCCGCCGATGACTCGCTCACCAGTGCGGGCTACGAGCTGTCCGCTGTGCGCCCGGCCCCGGAACCCGGGTCGACGACGCGCATCATGTACACGCACCCGGACCTGAGGGAGAGCGAGACGCACGCGGTCTTCGTCGACCCGACGTCGCTCGAAGTCCGGGGCGCCGAGACCGTCTACGGGACCAGCGGGGCGCTGCCGCTGCGGACCGCCGTCTCGCAGTTCCACCGGCACTTGGGGCTCGGCGACGTCGGCCGGCTCTACAGCGAGATGGCGGCCAGCTGGCTCTGGCTTGTCGCTCTCGGCGGCCTCGCCCTCTGGCTGCTGGGGCGGCGCCGCAGCTCCCCGGCCAAGACGAAGTCCGGGCACGGCAAGCTCTCGCGACTGCACGGGACGGTCGGCGTCTGGGTTCTGCTCGGCGCACTGTTCCTCTCGGCGACGGGCCTGACGTGGTCGGCGTACGCGGGCGCCAACGTGTCCGACCTCCGCTCGACTCTGGGCTGGACCACCCCCACGGTCTCGACGAGTCTGGAGGACTCCGGCACCACCTCGCCGGCCCGCCCGCCCGGAGGCCCGATACCGAAGGAGACGACCGGCGAGAGACTCGACGCCGTCTGGGCCTCCGCGAAGTCGGAGAACATCGACACGGACCTCGTGGAGATCAAGCCCGGCGGGGACGCCTCGAGCGCATGGACGGTCACCGAGATCCAGCGCAGCTTCCCCACCAAGGTCGACGCGATCGCCATCGACCCTGCCACCCTGCAGGCCGTGGACCGGGCGGACTTCGCCGACTATTCGGTCCCGGCGAAGCTCGCGCGCTGGGGCGTCGACCTCCATATGGGCGCCCTGTTCGGAATGGCCAACCAGGTCGCGTTGGCGGTTCTGGGGCTCGCCGTCGCCACGCTGGTGGTGCTCGGCTATTCGATGTGGTTCAAGCGCGGTCCGGGGCGGGCGCCGCGGGCCCTCGGACTCGTGCGAGCGCCCTGGTGGGGACTTCTGCTCGTCCTCGGGGTCGCCGCGGGCATCGGTCTCTTCCTGCCGCTGCTCGGTTTGAGTCTGGCCGCCTTCGTCGTCGTCGACGGAGTCGTCGCCGCGCTGACCAGCAGGACGCGCTAGCTCTGCTGCGGGCCGCCTCGACCGGCGGTCCGCGGCATGGCCCCGGCATGAGGTTGGACCTTAAACCACCAGTCAGCTCCAAAGTTTCGCCAAAGAGGCCCTAGACCGGGCCGGCTTTAAGGGATAAGTTATGACCATCCGGGTCCGCCATTCGGGCCGGGCTGTTCGGTTGAGCGTTCGACCACTCGCGTCATCACGAATATCGAAGGATGTCTCCCATGCAGACCCCATCACTCCCCACCCGACTCCTCGCCGAGTTCCTCGGCACGTTCGTCCTCGTCTTCGGCGGATGCGGCTCCGCGGTCTTCGCCGCGTCGGTTCTCACCGACGACTCCATCAATATGGGCATCGGCTTCCTCGGCGTCGCCCTCGCCTTCGGCCTCACCGTCCTGGTCATGGCCTACGCCGTCGGCCACATCTCCGGCGGCCACTTCAACCCGGCCGTCACGCTCGGCGCCGTGATCGCCGGCCGTGCCGAGTGGAAGGACGTCATCCCGTACTGGGTCTCGCAGATCATCGGTGCCACCGTGGCCGGCGCCATCCTGCTGGCCATCGCGACGGGCAAGGACGGGTTCGACCCGGTGGCCTCCGGCTTCGCGACCAACGGATATGCGGAGCGCTCGCCGGACGGCTACTCGCTCGCAGCGGTACTGATCGCCGAAATCGTCCTCACCGCGATCTTCCTGTACGTCATCCTCGGCGCAACCGATCGGCGCGCCCCGGTGGGTTTCGCCCCGGT
Source organism: Zhihengliuella halotolerans (assembly GCF_004217565.1). Classification (NCBI taxonomy): domain Bacteria; kingdom Bacillati; phylum Actinomycetota; class Actinomycetes; order Micrococcales; family Micrococcaceae; genus Zhihengliuella; species Zhihengliuella halotolerans. The sequence continues at coordinate 2,721,618 of NZ_SHLA01000001.1, forward strand.
AGCCATCGGTTTGGCCCTGACGCTCATCCACCTCGTGTCGATCCCGATCAGCAACACCTCGGTCAACCCCGCCCGCTCGCTCGGCGTCGCCTGGTTCGCCGGACCCGACGCGCTCATCCAGGTCTGGGCGTTCGTCCTCGCCCCGCTCATCGGCGCGGCGATCGCCGGTTTCACCTACAAGATGCTCTTCCCGGATCCCGAGGCTGCGGAGCCCCTGATCGGCAAGGCCTGAGGCTCCCGGTGCCGCCCCGCCGTCGGGCGCGGGACGTCGCGCTCAGCCCTGTTCGAGCGTCAGCTGGAACTCCACGGCACCTTCCGGCTCCACTGAGACGAAGCCGAGGTCCGGCGCTTCGACACCGTAGTCCTCGAACGTGATCGGGATGCTGCCGGCGACCTCGACCTCGTCGCCGGCAGCCACCGCCTGCAGTGGGAAGGAGACCGTGTTGACGACCCCGGCGATCGTGAGGTCGCCCGTCGCCTCGAACGCGTCGCCGTCACCGACCCCGACCACGGGTTCTGTCAGCGTGAACGTCGCCGTCGGGAACTCGTCCGTTCGCAGCGCCGTCGAACGGAAGTACTCGTCTCGATTCGCGGCGTCGGTGGCGATCGAGGCCACGTCGACCTCGATCTCCGCGTCCGTGAGTGCGTTCCCGTCCACCGTGAACGTCCCCGTCACGCGGTCGGTTCGCCCCGTGACCGTCACGTCTGTCCCGTTGAGAACCTCGTCCACGCGATAGCCCGCCTCAGATTCGTCGGCGACGGACCATGTGCCGGTCAGGTCCTGTACTGCACCGTCCTCCAGCGAGGACGACGGCGCCTCTGGCACCGCGGAGACAGTGGGCACGGCGGCAGCTTCGCCGGCGACGAGGTCCCGGTACAACGCCGGACCGGCAGTTGCCGCCACGGCGCCGAGCACGACGACGCCGGCAACAGTCGAGCCGAGGATGATCTTGGTTCGCTTCTTCATCTACGTGTTCCTATTCTCGTGGCCGCGGTCGGTGACAGATTCGTCTCCACCGGAATTAACACGCTTCCGCGGTGCCCCGAGTTCCGCCCCCGGACTTCCCGACTCGCGAACAGCAGGGTCCGGCCGGCACCGGATCGCTCCGGCTGAGGAACGCATCACAGAACGCGCTCGCTATTTGTACTGACCGGTCAGTTCGAATACGATGGCCGTGTGCTCCTCGCAGACTCGCTGTCCATCGACGGCCACCACGCCCCGCTACTGCGCCCCACCTCCCTAGTGGCGCCCGCCTCCGAACTCACCATCGTCTCCGCCCCGACCCAGGAGAGTCGCACCGCGCTGTCCCTGGGCCTGAGCGCGCGCATGAAGCCCGACGGCGGCTCCGTCGCGTGGGAGGCCGATGCGGACATCAGCGCGGTGCGCCATGTCTCCGCACTCGTCGACTCCCCCGAGATCAACGAGCCGGAACAGCACTTGCGCGTCAAGGACCTCGTAGCCGAGGATCTGGCACTGCTGCCCGGCCCTTTCTGGGGCACAGTCTCCCCCGCGCGCTGGCTCGCGTCCCACCGGCTCGACCACCTCGCGAACGAGTGGGTCGACGCAATCGACGCCGAGGATCGACTGCACCTGCTCGCGTCGCTGAGCCTGCAGGATTCCAACGTCAAACTGCTCGTCTTCGACTCGCCGGACCGTCACGATCTGGCCGATTCCGACTGGGTCCGGATCCTGCAGAGCGTCGCCGCCGGCCGCCGGCAGCCCGCCGTCGTCGCCGTCGTCCAGCGCATCCCGGAGGAGTGGGACGGCCGTACGGCGGTCGCCGAGCAGGACAACCTCCCCCACCCTGCACTCGAGACGGCCGCCGCGGCAGAGAACGCCTCGGAGCCCGACGCTGACACGACGGCCCTGGACACGACTGATCGGGAGACCGACGCATGACGACTTTCCAACTGGCGCGCTCCGAACTCAAGCGCATGACCAACGGGCGGCTCGCGAAGATCGCGATCGTCGCCCTGACCCTGGTGCCGCTGCTCTACGGCGCGCTCTACCTCTACGCCAACTGGGACCCGTACAGCCACCTCGGCAACGTCAAGGCCGCCATTGTCAACCTCGACGAGGGGGCCACCGCCGGGGACGAGGAGATGCACGTCGGCGACGAGGTCGCCGAGTCGCTCATCGACGACGGAACTTTCGGCTGGGAGACCGTAGACTCCCGTGCGGCTGCAGACGCCGGGGTCGCGGCCGGCGACTACGCCTTCGCCCTGACGATCCCAGAGGATTTCTCGGCCTCGCTCACGTCACCCGAGAACTTCGATGCCGCCCAGCAGGCGATCCTTGAGCTGACCACCAACGACGCGAACAATGCGATGATCGGCACGATCGCTGACAAGCTGGCCGGAGAGGTCCACAACTCCGTCGCCGCCGAAGTCGGCGAGGAGACCGCCAACCAGTTCCTGACCGGGTTCGGGCGCATTCACTCCCAGCTGACCACCGCCGCCGAGGGCGCCTCCGAGCTCCATGACGGCACGACGACGCTGGCCGGCGGCACCGACGACCTGCTCGACGGCGCCGTGAAGCTCAACGACGGCGCCGGAGAACTCGCAACCGGCGCGCGCACACTGCACGGCGGCACCAGCGACCTCGTCGACGGACAGCGGAAGCTGGTCGACGGCGCGACCCAGCTCTCCTCGGGTGCTTCCGAACTCTCATCCGGCGCGTCGGAGCTCTCTTCCGGGCTCGGCACGCTCAAGGACAAGACCTCCGACCTCCCGTCCAAGACCTCCCAGCTGGCAGACGGAGCCGAACAGGTCGCGGACGGCAACGAGCAGCTCAACGAGAAGGTCCAGTCGGCGGCCGACGCGGTCGAGCAGATCGGCCAAGAGACCGAGGACCGGGTCGACGCCGCGGCCCAGGAGCTCGTGGACTCGGGTGTGCTCACCGAGGAGCAGCGCGAGCAGTTGGCCGCGGCCATCGACGAGCGCGCGCAGGACTCCACCGCCGCGCAGACGATCGAGCAGACCCGCGCCGACCTCCGGGCCGCGCAGGAGAACATCGCCAAACTGGCCGAAGGGTCCCGGCAGGTTGCCGATGGGAACCGCGAGCTCGCCAACGCGATGCCCGAGCTGACGCAGGGCATCGCCGACGCCGCGGATGGGGGTTCCCAGCTCGCGGACGGCGCGGCTGAGCTGTCGACGGGTGCCTCGGCCCTTGTGGACGGGCAGAAGTCCGCACTCGCGGGTTCCCAGGAGCTCGATACCGGCGCCGGGGACCTCGCCGACGGCGCGGGCACTCTCGCCGCGGGCACCGGCGAACTCGCCGACGGCGCGACCGAACTCACTGACGGCGCCGGCCAGGTCGACGACGGAGCGAGTGAGCTCGCGTCCAAGCTTGGCGAGGGCGCCGGCGAGGTCCCGAACCCCGACGACGCGGAGAAGAAGCGCGTCTCCACGGTCATCGGAGACCCCGTCTCGATCACGACCGACAGTCAGACCTCCGCACCGAACTACGGCCACCAGTTGGCCCCGTTCTTCCTCACCCTGGCCGTGTGGATCGGCGCGTTCATGCTGGTCCAGCTCATGCGCCCCATCACCCGCCGCGCCCTGGCCTCCAACGCCGCGAACTGGAAGATCGCCGTCGGCGGCTGGCTGCCGTTCCTCGTGATCTCCCTGCTGCAGGCCACGGTGCTCTACGCCGTCGTCGTGTTCGGTCTGGGCCTGGAGTCGGCACACCCGTGGATGACGTGGGCGCTGCTGCTCGGTTCGGCGTTCGCCTTCACCGCGCTGATCCAGGGCATCGTCGCTTTCATGGGCACCCCGGGCAAGATGGTCGTGCTGATCCTGCTTGTGCTGCAGCTCGTCTCCGCCGGCGGCACGTTCCCCTGGGAGACCACACCGGAACCGCTGCACGCGGCGCACCAGGTGCTGCCCATGGGCTTCATCGTCACCGGCATGCGACACCTGGTCTACGGCGCGGATCTCTCGGTGATGGGCCCGGTTGTGCTTGCCCTGGCCGCCTACACCGCGCTCGGCCTGCTGCTGAGCACGCTGGCGGTCCGCCGCCACAAGTTCTGGACGCTCAAGACGTTCCAGCCGGAGCTTTCGGCATGAGCGCCGCGAAGCAGCACGACGACGCTGCCTCCGCCGGGCGCGACGTCAAGCGGCGCCCCGCGCGGACGAACGCGACCCGGCTGAAGATCTTCTCCGCGTCCCTCACGCTGATCGGCGAGCGCGGGCACCACGCGGTGACGGTGGACGAGATCGCGGCGGCGGCCGGGATCTCGAAGGGCAGCGTCTACTACAACTTCGGCTCCAAGTCGGAGCTCATCGGGCAGCTGCTGCGCTTCGGCACCGACATCCTGCTCGAGCGCCTGCGCGAGCCCTCCGGGGCGGCCACGGCGCGGGAGGAGCTGGCCGGCATGGTGCGCGGAGCCCTGCTGTTCATCGACGACTACCCCGCGTTCGCGCAACTGTGGATCAGCGAAATGTGGCATTCGCCGAGCGACTGGCGCGAGGAACTCATCGAGCTGCGCGGTCAGGTGCTCGGCGTGGTCCGCGACGCGGTGCGGCGCTCGTTCCTCGAGCGCGGCGTGGCCCCGGAGTCCGTACCGGCGGGCGTCGTCGATGTGACGGCCTCGGCCCTCTTCGGTGCGACGCTTATCCTGGGCCAGGATCGGCAGGTCTTCACCGTCGAGCACGATATCGACACGTGTGTGCGCACCGTGCTCGGCAGCCTGGACGCCGCGCCGGCCGCGGGTTGACGCCCAGAAAGCGCGCGCCGGATCGGCCGCTGCCACGCGGTGCAGGAACAACGGCGGCCCGCCCCGCGTTGGCCCAGTAGAAGCCTGCACACAATCGAAGGAGCAGCACATGAAGATCGCACTCATCGGCGGACACGGCAAGGTCGCCCTCCTGGCGACGCCGGAGCTCGTCAACCGCGGCCACCAGGTCACGTCCTTCTACCGCAACCCCGACCACACCGGCGACGTGAACGCCACGGGCGCGACCGCCGTCGTGCTGGACATCGAGTCGGCGACCCAGGAAGACCTCGCGGAGGCGTTCGCCGGGCACGACGCCGTGGTGTGGTCCGCCGGGGCGGGTGGCGGTTCCGCGGATCGCACCTACGCGGTGGACCGCGACGCCGCCGTCCGGTCCATGCGGGCCGCGGAGCAGGCCGGCGTCAAGCGCTACATCATGGTGTCCTTCGCGACAGCGGACGAGAAGTACCTGGTCAACCAGGACGACTCGTTCTACCCGTACATGGCGGCGAAAATCGCCGCCGACGCGCACCTGCGCGGAACCGGCCTGGACTGGACGGTCCTGGGCCCGGGCCGCCTGACGCTCGAGGAATCGACGGGAGCCATCGAGGTCCTCGACGAGCCGGGTGAGAACACCGACACGTCCCGCGGGAACGTGGCCCTGAGCATCGTCGAGGCGCTCGAGAACGAAGGCAGCATCGGGCGGACCATTAACTTCCGCGACGGCTCGACGTCGATCCACGACGTCATGGCGGGCACCGCCTAATCCGCTGAGCCCACGTGCGGGCCGTCGCCTTCAGCGGCGGCCCGTCGCTGGCGCCGCAGCAGGTAGGCGGCCACACCGACGCACACCGCATAGACACCGCCGACGGCAATCCAGCCGGTCTCGAACCCGCCCGCGGCACTGATCAGCGAACCCATCACGAGGGGCCCGAACGTGAATCCGGCGAACATGCCCGCCGTGACGATGCCGCTCGCCGACGCCATTGACGCTGCCGGAATGCTGCGTAGCAGGGCTGCCATGAGCACCACCGAGACGCCAAGCGCCGACGCCCCGTGCAACGCGACCGCGACCCAGAGCAGCGCCGACCAGCCGGTTGCACCGGCCGCGTAGAAGGACCCCGCCGCGCCCAGCGCAAGAAGCGCCAAGACCAGGAGCAGCGCGGGCGCCGACGCGCCGCGGGCCATGACCTTCCCCCACCCGATGCGTGCGGACACCCCGACGAGACCCGCGACGGCCGCCGTCGCACCGCCGGCGACGAGGCTGAACTCGAGCTCGCGCACCGCGAACAGCGGGAGGTACACGTTGGTCGCCTGCACACCGAGCCCATTGAGGCACCCGAACACGGTCAGTGCCCACACCGCGAACGGCTGCCCCGTGCGCCGGGTCGCCCGCCGAACCGAAACGCCGTCGGACTGGCCCGCTGCACCGCCGGTTGCGGCCGAAGTGTGGGGCAGAGCGCTGCCCACGGCCTGCAGCGGCGGGACCGACGCGAGCGCGCGCAGCGCGAGAACCATCAGGGCAAGGGCCAGAATCACGCCGAGGGCCGAGGCCCCGCGCCAGCCGATCCACACGGCCAGGGCCGGGAACGCGAGTGAGGCGACGAGCTGGCTGACTTGGACACCCGACTGCTTGATTCCGGTCCATCCGATGCGCTGCTGCGCGGGCACACGCTGGAGCAGGATCCGGTTGGTGACCCCGTTCGGGAAGGACTGGGCCAGCCCCGAGAGGCCGGCGGCGACGAGGAGGACGACGAACGCGTCAGCGAGGGCGGCCACCCCGAGGGCCACCGCTGCGAGGGCGAAGACGGCGATCATGAGCGTCCGGTCCGACCGGCGATCCGCGACCCGGCCGAGCGCGGCGTTGCCGACCGTCGCGCACGCGAAGCAGGCCGTCGCAAGGAGCCCGAACTGGGCGGCGTTGATGCCGAGGTCGCGGATGATCAGGTCGCTCGTGGCGCTCAGCCCGTAGAGGAGCAGCGGGCCGACGGCGATGGCGCCGAGCAGTGCCGCTAAGAGACCTGGTCCGGCTGGTCGTCCCGCTCTGGTGCGCATGCGCACTACCGACGGTCGTGGGGTTCGACGCCGTGGCGCAGTTCCGCCCAGAGCCGTTCGCGCTCCGGCCCCGCGACCGCTCTGACCTCGAACTCTACGTCGGAATCCGTCCGCGGATCGAGCGCTCCATACGAACCGGCACGCAGTTCCGCCACGACGGGCCACTCGGGACCATAGTCCTCCTCGCAGTACTCGTGCTCCCCTCCCAGCCAGTGGACCTGCGTCCATATCTGCTCGCGCTTGACTCCGAACAACGGAAAACTGCGCATCGGCGTGACGGAGGTCGTGAGGCACCCCCGGCTCTCCCCGTTCAGGCTCAGCTCCCAGACCGCATCGCGGAAGTCGTCCAGGGCGGGGTCGTGTGGCCAGTTGGAATCGTCGAACCATCGACTCATTCTGCGCATGAGTCCTTTGTACTCGATGTTTCAGCCGGAGGCGCGTTGGAAGGCCCCACTTGTCCGAGTCAGCCGCGGGTCAGGAGCAGGAAGTCAGGCTCCGTCAGCACCAGGATCTCCTGGCCCGCCGCCATGTAGGCGTGGGCCTTGCGCTCCTTGCTGCTGCCGGCGGCGAGGTCGGCCGGTGCCACACGGCTGCGCCCGTCGCCCACCACCAGAACCGCGGTCTTCTTCGTCACGCCCTTGCCGTTGGTGCCGCCGTGCGCGGCGATGGCCTCCATCGCCTCCCACCGGCCCATGGATTCCAGATCCCCGGTGAGCACCACGTGCCGCCCATGGAACGGGTGGGCCGGATCCGCCGTCGTGCTGGGGGCGGGGAGTTCCTTGCTGGAGGCCGTGTAGGCGCGGCCGTAGAACTTCGAGGCCGCGGAGCCGCCGGCGGCCGGCGCCGGGCGCGCCGGCCAGAGCTCCGAGACGTGCGCGGCGCGCTCGCGGCGGGCCAGCTCCAGTACGATCTCGGCGGCGACGCGCGCGTCCTCGCCGGCGTCGTGATGCTGGAACGCGCCGAGGCCCAGGTGCTGCGCGACGTCGGGCAGCCGGTGCCGCGGCAACCGGAGTACCCGGCGCGCGAGCACGAGCGCGCAGTGGAAGTCGTTGGCCGGGGCCGGCAGGCCGGAGAGATCGCAGGCCTGGCGGATGGCGCTCTTGTCGAACGCGGTATTGAACGCCACCAGCGGGTGCTCGCCCGCCGCGCCGTACAGCAGGTCCATCGACTCCCGCCAGTCCGGCGCACCCGCGACCATGCCGGCCGAGATGCCGTGGATGGCCGTGTTGCGCGCCGTGAACTCGCCGACGCTGACGTGCGGGCGCACGTACCAGGCGCGCTGATCGACGATTTGACCGCCGCGGACCTGCACGGCCGCGACCTGGCAGATCGACGCGTAGTTGCTGTTGGCGGTCTCGACGTCGACGGCGGTGAAGTTCAGATCCTGCACTGGTGCGCTCCTCTATCGGGCCAAGTCGTCGCGGACGCGCCGCGTGACGGTGGCAGCTGTTGCCACGGCCACCTCGCCGCGTTCGACGTCGCGGCGCAGCTCGTCGCGGGTGCCTTCGTCGTCGACTGCGCGGATGTTAATCTCCAATGTCACGATCGCCGTTGAGGCGGCCGCGCGCGCCGACTCGGCCGCAGCGGCGACGTCACTGAGGACGTTGGGGTTCACGACTCCGACGATTTCAGCGCACATCTCAATGACTTCCGCCGCGATCCGGGTCAGTTCTCGCGGAGGTTCGACGGCGCCGAGTAGTGCCCGCTGGATGGCCTCCGAACGGTCGGCCTCCTCGTCCGCGGTCTCGCCGGGCAGCTTGTACGACTCGGCGACGGCGGCAAAGGCCTCCTGATCGTCGTCGGAGACCTTCAGGGCCCTACGAATGATCTCCTCGGACCGCGACGCGATCCGCTCCATCCGGTCCGCCTGGTCCTCATACCCCTCGCCCGTCGTGAACCGTGCAGCCATGCCGAGCAGCGCGGCTCCTTGGGCGGCCTGAAGCGCACCGGTCGCTCCGCCCCCGGGCGTGGGACGGCCCGCCGCAAGCCGGTTCAGATAGCTGCCGATAGTCTCCGAACCGCTCATTGCCGCCGTCTCCTCGCCGTTGCCGTTCCGGGCGTTGTCCTATGCGTTCCAGAGGCCGTAGGACTCCGCGAGGTCCGCGATCTTCTGGGCGCGGGCCAGGCGCGGCAGGTAGGAGCCGTCGCCGATGGACCCGCCGGCTGCGTGCGCCTCGAGCAGTTCCTTGGCCCACAGCAATTCGTCGACACTCGGGGCCAGTGCCTGGTTCACGTCTTCGACCTGGTCGACGGACAGGGAGAGCTTTCCCGTCATGCCCATCGACGCCGTCACGTCGGCGTCCGCGATGACCTGCTCGCGCGGCGCGGTCCCCAGCGAGGGGCCGTCAATCGGGCCGGGCAGCTTGCCGACGCGGGACGCGATGACGAGGCGGCTGCGGGCGTACGCCAGGGCCATCGGGTCCTCGGAGATACCGGTGTCCTTGCGGAAGTCGTTGGTCCCGAAGGCGAGCCGGAACGTGCCCGGGGCCGAGGCGACGGCGGTCGCATTCTCGAGCCCGAGAGCCGTCTCGATGAGCGCGAGCACCGGAGTGCCGGCCTGCAGGCGCATCGCGGTGTGCGCGACCTGCTCCGGCTTCTCGGCCATGGCGAGCATGACGCCGCGCAACCCCTTGGTCTTGGAGAGCTGCATGAGGTCGTCGCCCCAGAAGTCGGTATCGATGCCGTTGACGCGCACCCAGGCCGTCATGCCGGAGTTCAGCGCGGAGACGACATTCTCGCGGGCGGCTTCCTTGCCGTCGTCGGGCACCGCCGCCTCCATGTCGAAGATCACGGAGTCGGCCTCGGACGCGAGGGCGGGCGCGAAGAGCTCGGGCTTCGCGGCGTTCACGAGCAGCCAGGAACGGGACAGTTTGGCGGGCAACGCTGCCGCGCGACGATTGCGAAGGGACATGCACCCAGCCTATCGGGCCGCATGGCGGCCGCTCCATTTGCGCACATATTCGTCGTGTGGCCCGCTCCGATTATTAAGCGCGGCGCACGCATCACGACGCCGGCGGGCGGCGACCGTCTCCCGGTCACCGCCCGCCGTGCGCGCCTCGGAGCCGCCGTGCCTACTGGCCTGACGCAGCGGCCACGGCCGCGGCGACGGCAGGCCCGACCCGCGGGTCCAGCGGCGAGGGCACGATGTAGTCCGAGCTGAGCTTGTCGTCGGCGAGCTCAGCGATCGCCTCGGCCGCGGCGAGCTTCATCTCGGAGGTGATGCGCCGCGCGCCGGCGTCGAGGGCCCCGCGGAAGATCCCCGGGAACGCGAGCACGTTGTTGATCTGGTTCGGGAAGTCCGAACGCCCGGTGGCGACGACGGCCGCATGCCGGGCCGCGACGTCGGGCATGACCTCCGGATCGGGATTCGACAGCGCGAAGATGATGGCGTCGTCGTTCATGCGCGCCAGGTCCTCTTCGGCGACCTTGGACGAGGAGACGCCGATGAACGCGTCCGCGCCCTCGAGCGCGTCGGCGATCCCGCCGAGCACGTGGTTGCGGTTCGTCTTGGCGGCGTAGCGCGCCTTGACGTGGTTCAAGTCGTCGCGATCACGGTGGATGACGCCCTTGGAGTCGGTGATGATGACATCGCCGATGCCGCGCGCGGTGAGGATCTCGGCGATCGCGATACCGGCCGAGCCGGCACCCGCGATGACGACCCGCATGTCCTCGAAGCGCCGGCCGGTCAGCTTGGCGGCGTTGGTCAGAGCGGCGAGGACGACGACGGCGGTGCCGTGCTGGTCGTCGTGCATGACCGGGCAATCGAGTGCTTCGATGACCTTTTCCTCAAGCTCGAAGCACCGCGGGGCGGCGATGTCCTCGAGGTTCACGGCGCCGAAGCTCGGGCGCAGCCGGACGAGAGTCTCGACGATCTCGTCGACGTCCGTCGTGTCGAGGACCAGCGGGATCGAGTTCAGCCCGCCGAACTCGCGGAAGAGCGCGGACTTGCCCTCCATGACGGGCAGGGACGCGGCGGCCCCGATGTCACCGAGGCCCAGGACCGCCGTACCGTCGGAGACGACCACGACGAGGCGCGAGGCCCACGTGTGGGTGGCGTGTTTGGAGGGATCTTCGGCGATCTCGCGGGAGACCTGCGCGACCCCGGGCGTATAGGCGATCGAGAGGGCACGTTTGGTATCGAGCGGCATCGTGGACTCGACGGTGAGTTTGCCGCCCTCGTGGGCTGCGAAGATCTCGTCGCGAGTGATGGGCGTCGTCGTTGACGCGGTGGAAACAGACACGGGGTGCTCCTTGAGAACAACAGGGAAGAAAGGCTGATCGACGGCACACCCGGATGGCATGCGGCGGGCGTGCACCATGGCAATACGCTGCGCTGAGTCGCGAGGTCGTCGGCGACGTCAGTGTCGCAGTGGTCAGTACTTTCTTTAGACCGTGCACTTCCACGGTACGCGGGATCCGCGCGAATCTCCACGGGACGTGCACACTAGCCTCGGGCAACGAGCACTCGGCTCGGGAAACGCCGGATCGCGAAGGCCGGTTTCTGACTCACCACGGAGAACACATGACGAGGTCTCCGAAGCCAGCCCTCTTGGGTGCTGTCTGGGCCAGTTGGCCGTCTTCGGAACCATGACGATAAGCGCCCTACTCGGCACTGAATTCATCGGGCCGAGACCACGTAGGTCGCGCCCACCGACGTCGGACGCCTATCCGCGCGTCGACGCGCCGACGATCACGTCGTGGCCCCCGAAGCCAGCAGTTCTGCCAGCTCGGTCGCGGCTGCGCGCACGGCGTCGCCGTGCCGAGTGACCACCGTCTCGTCCATTCGAAAGCTCGGGCCGGCGATGCTGAGGGCCGCCACGACCTGCCCGTCGGGTGCCAACACGGGTGCTCCGATGACCGTCGCGTCTGAATCGACGACGGCGACCATGACGACGTAGCCAATCTCCGGGATACGGCCCTCCAGGATTTCACCAGCGACTGATCCACCCATTGGAACGGTTCGCCCAGCCCAGTTGTCGAATCCGACATGCCTAATCGGCAAGGGGCTCTGCACCTCACGCAGGAAGGTACAGGTGTTGGCTGGTCCCTTGACGGCCAGATAACTCGACTCCAGCGTCGCTCTGGTCAGCCTGTCCATGACGGGTCCGGACGCGTCGATCAAGTCCTCCACCCGTGCGCTTTCCGACGAGACGCGGGACTGAACGAAGCGCTGACCCAACGAGTACAGCGCGTCCGATGCCCGGGAAACATAACCCCAGTGCTCCAGAGCGCGCAGCATGCGCATGGTTGTGCTCGTCGGCAGCTTGCTGGCGCGGGCGATGTCACTCAGTGCGACGGGGCCCTGCTCGACCACATGGGTCAGCACCTCGAGCGCCCGATGAACGGCCTGCGGGCCCAAGGAGGCATCCACCTCGTTGCCTTGCGCCGCCCCCAGCTTGTCACCCATAGCGATTCTCCCGTCTCGAACGCCTACCTTGTCGAAGTCTAGCCAAGTCCCTGACCGACGGTTTCCCGTTGAGCTCCCCGCAGTACGCGGGCGAATTCAGGGATCAACTGCTGCGCGATCTCCACGTCGCCGCGCAGATCGCGATCCTCGAACGCGGCTGGGAGCCGCTGCGCCACGTCGAACAACTCAGCCACTCCGGGCGAGAGCCGTCCGGCCGCTTTTCCAGACAACCTCAGTGCTCTGACGGCGACGAGGATCTCTGCAGACAGCATGACGCCGTATGCATCCAGCGCGCGAAGGAGTTGACCGAGCGCCGTCGGAGCGAACGTAGCGTCTTCCTCGACGCCGCAGGACAACACGGCGCTGTGCGTCGATGCTGGTGCTGCGGCGGCGTGCACCTCACCCATGGCACTGGCGGCGAGATACTCGACCACCATCGTGCCGGAGGCACCCCCGCCATGGGGAGCAAGGAATCGTGGCTGCCCGGAGAAGGAATCATCATTCATGAAGCGCAGACGGGCCAGCATGAGCGGTGCCGTCTGGGCCAGCGCGATGCCCGTGGCGTCCAGTTCATGAGCCAGCCACGACTCGAAGAAGGCCCCGTGGTGGACCGCAACCTCACGCTCGAGGTCGAACCCGGGGTTCTCTCGCGACCGACTGACGAGAGTCTCCACTGCCTCGCGCAAACGCGTTGTCGCACAGGAGAGAACACTGATCGCGGGCAGGAAGGCCCGAAACGCGAATGGATCCTGAATCCGGGCGGACTCCCAGGAGGCATCGCCGAGGAGCCCGGCGAGGCGCTCCGCATTCGCTGAAGCGGTTGGCATCGCCACAGCCACTGCCGCTTGCGGAGAGAAGGCTGCGGGGTTCGCTGACGAGGCGAACGCGGACAGGCCGAAGGCCGCCAGCGAGGCATCGATGAGCTGTTCGAGTCGAGAGACAGCTAGGGCCGCGCCACCCAAGGTCGGCGCGCTTGAACTCATGAACGGCAACGCGCTGTCTGCACGGATAGGACCGATCGGCGTGAATGACTCCCCGCTGGTTGGACGCTCTCCAGCCAGCGCGAGGGCCACACCGGCGAGTGCCGGCAGATCTGCGGTGCCGATACCGCCGTACTGGCGGAGTTCGGGCAGGCTGTTGCCGGCGAGCATCCGTTCAAGACCGTCAATCAGCACGGGGTCAATGCCCGAACCCGGATGCAGGAGCTGATTGAGGCGCACCGCGAGCACGGCGCGAGTCACGTCCGCGCCGAGCGCAGGACCCGCATCAACCGCGTGACTGCGCAGCAGGTTCATACCGTGGGCTTCGGAATCGGCCCTGGCAGCCGACTCCCGATTCGCTCCGACGCCTGTGGAACGCCCGTACACGGGCGTGCGTTCGGCGATCTTGTTGGCCAGCTCGTAGTGCTGCTCGATACCCGCCCGCGCGGCGGCAGACACTCGGACATCGGCCCCGGCAGCAATGTCGGCGATCTCGTGAACGGTCAGCACTTTCGGGAGTGTGTACATCGTCGTTACCCCGCTGTTTTCTTCGATCGGGTCTTGCGCGACCCATGACGGCTTACTACAGTATGAACAAGTCTAGTTTCATCAGATGAAAAGTCTAGTCGGTTGTTGGCGGTCGTTTCACATACTCGGACCATCCCGCCGCTCGAATCGCCGCGACGCTAAGGAGAAAAAGATGTCCCCCCATTCCTCGGCCAGCCCCCTCTCAGCCCACGGCACGGCCTCGCCAGAAAGGGGGCCCTTGTCATGATCGAGTTCAAAAACGTCGTCAAGACCTACGACAACGGCGTCACCGCCGTCGACAATCTGTCGTTTGTAGCGCCGACCGGCAAGATCACCGTCCTCGTCGGCCCCTCCGGCTGCGGCAAGACCACGACGCTGCGCATGGTCAACCGGCTGATCGAGCAGAGTTCGGGATCGATCGTGCTCGGCGGCGAGGACAACACGGATGTAGACACCATCCAGATGCGTCGGAAGATCGGATACGTCATCCAGAACGCCGGCCTCTTCCCGCACCAGACGGTCCTCGACAACGTCTGCGCGGTCCCTTTCCTCAACAGGAACGACAAGCGCGCCAGTCGTGAGCGCGCGTTGGGTCTGCTTGAGCTCGTCGGGCTGGACCGCGCCTACGCGTCCCGCTACCCCTGGCAGCTCTCCGGAGGCCAGCAGCAACGAGTCGGAGTTGCCCGCGCTCTGGCGGCTGACCCGCCGTACATGCTGATGGATGAACCCTTCAGCGCAGTCGACCCCATCGTTCGCAAGCAACTGCAGGCCGAGTTCCTCCGCATTCAGGCCGACCTGGCCAAAACCATCGTCATGGTCACCCACGACATCGATGAAGCTCTCAAACTAGGCGATCAGATCGTCGTGCTCAAAGAGGGAGGCGTTCTCGCGCAGATCGGTTCCCCTGCCGAGCTCCTCGCCAATCCGGCCGACCGATTCGTGGCCGATTTTCTCGGCGAGTCCCGGGGATACCACGCACTGAACTTCGAACCGCTCGCCGAACAAGGCACGGTCGCTACACCTCGTGTGCACATCGGAGATCAGCTCGGGCCGAGCTCCGACCCCTGGCTGGTCGCGTGCGCGGCAGACGACCGTCCCCTCGGCTGGGTGCGCGCGAATAGAGTCGAGAAAACCGTGGAGCACGACGACGTCACCTACGCAACACCGGTCTCCCTTCCCAGAGGCAACTACCGCGAGCTCCTCGACGCCGCATTGTCCGGCCCCTGTGGGCGGGCGATCCTCACGGACGGCGCCGGCTCCTACGTGGGAACCCTTGGGACCGACGCCGTTGTCCAGCAGGCGACTCGGGTGCTCGAAGGCGAGCGCTCCTCATGAGGTTCGACTGGATCGCGAACAACCTCGACTACCTCGTCGAGCTCACCGGGATGCACCTCTGGCTGACGCTCCTTCCCACGGTGATCGGCCTGCTCGTCTCGATTCCATTGGGCTACCTGGCCTTCACGCTCCGCCGGTTCTATCCGTTGATCGTTGGCGGAACCAGCCTCTTCTACACGATTCCGTCGCTCGCCCTTTTCATTCTTCTGCCCAAGATTCTGGGCACCAAGGTCCTCGACCCGCTGAACGTCGTCGTCGCGCTGGTGTTCTATACGGTGGCGCTGCTCGTTCGGGTCGTGGCGGACGGGCTCGCCTCCGTCCCGCCCGAAGTAGTCGACGCCGCTCGCGGCGTCGGCTTCACTCGAATGCAGATTCTCTTCAAAATCCAGCTGCCGATCGCCGTGCCCACGATCCTCTCAGGCCTGCGCGTGGTGGTCGTCTCGAACATCTCCATCGTCACAATGGCAGCGGTCATCGGAATCACGCAGCTCGGCACGCTGTTCACCATGGGCTTCACCCGCCGCCTCTTCGTACCGATTCTCGCCGGCCTCGTCATCTGCCTGCTGCTGGCGCTCGCCCTGGACCGGCTCCTAGTCCTGCTCGGAAAAGTGATGACGCCGTGGAGCCGGAAGGGAGCACTCTAATGGACATCCTCGCCTGGTTGACCGACCCGTCCAACTGGGACGGTGTTGGGTCAATCCCCCACCAAGTTCTCATCCATCTGATCTACTCGATCGTGGTCTTGGCAGTTGCGACCGTCATCGCTGTCCCGCTCGGCGTCTTCGTCGGACACACTGGGCGCGGTGAGAGCCTCATCATGGGGTCCGTCAACGCTATGAGGGCCCTGCCCACGCTGGGCCTGCTCATCCTCCTCGTTCTGCTCATCGCTCCCACCATCAGCAACAGCCTCGCGTTCGTTGTTCCCTCGCTTGTGGTGCTCGTACTTCTCGCGGTCCCACCGATCCTCAGCGGCGTGGCGAGCGGCATCCGTGCCATTGATCGCTCGGTCATCGACGCTGCTCGGGGAATGGGGTTCTCGACTGCCCAGATCATCTGGCGCATCGAGCTCCCGTGCGCACTCCCACTGACGCTCTCGGGCGTCCGAGGCGCCACGCTTCAAGTCGTTTCGACGGCGACTGTAGCGGCCTACGTATCCCTCGACGGGCTGGGACGCTTCATCATCGACGGCCGAGCCGGAAACGACTACGCGCAGATGGCAGGCGGTGCGATCGTCCTGGCCCTCCTCGCCATCCTGCTCGAGGCAGCGTTCGCTGGTCTCGGGCGGGTGGCGATATCGCGCGGCTTGACCCGCCGAATGCCCGCGCATCCGGCTCCGAAAGCAACCGCCCCTCGACCTCGAGCAACGGCATGATCGACGTCATTCACCCCTTGGAAAGGAACCATCATGCGCACTAAAACTCTGTTCACAGCCCTCGCGGCAACGGCGGCACTCGCTCTCACGGCGTGCGGCGGAGGCGACCCGCTGGCATCGGACGGCGACACATCTCGCGACTCGGACGCCGTCATCGTCGGGTCGGCCGACTTCTCCGAAAGCCAGCTGTTGGCGACGATCTACTCCCATGCCCTGCAGAACGCCGGCATCGCCGTCGACGAGAAGCTGAACATCGGAAGCCGCGAGGTCTACATGGAAGCCCTGCGCGACGGCTCCATCGACCTTCTCCCGGAGTACAACGGCTACCTTCTCGGCGAACTGGATGCCGATGCGGAGGCGGACAACCGGGACACGATCCGCACGCAGCTCGAAACGCTGCTCGCACCGGAGGGGATCGTCGTCCTTGATGAGGCGGAGGCGGAAAACACCGACGTGCTCGTCGTGACTCCCGATGTCGCCGCCGACCACGACCTCGTCACCATTTCCGACCTGCAGCCCATCGCCGGCGAGCTCGTCCTGGCCGGCCCTGCCGAGTGGAAGACGCGCTTCGTCGGATTGCCCGGCCTGGAGGAGGTCTACGGCCTGGAGTTCAAGGAGTTCAAAGTGCTCGACGCCGGCGGCACGCTGACCCTTTCCGCACTGCAGAACGGTCAGGCTCAGGTCGGGGACATGTTCAGCTCTGACCCCGCCATCGAGGAGAACGGGCTTGTGGGCCTCGAGGACGACAAGGGGCTCTTCCTCCCGGCCAATATCGTCCCCGTCATCCGCGAGGCCAGCGCGACGGATGAAGTGAAGGACGTGCTCAACGGCATCGCCGCCGAACTGACGACAGACGACCTCATGGCGATGAACCGCCAGATCTCCGAAGGAGACGACATCGGCAGGATCGCCGATGAGTGGTTGGAGGCCAAAGGCCTCTGAGGCATCGATCCCTCGTTGTTCGCGCCACCGCGGATCAGACAGGACGACGCCGGCGCCCGCACCCTTGAATTCAGGGTGTGGGCGCCGGCGTCGTCGTTCCGGGTGTCCGGTTCTAGCCGCGGATCAGGTCCGCGCAGCGTTCCCCGATCATCATCGTCGTGATGTTCGGATTCACCGTCACGAGTTCGGGCATGACCGAGGCGTCGGCCACGCGCAGGCCCTTCACGCCCTTGACTCGCAACTCCGGATCCAGCGGCGCGTCCACGTCGTCGGCCGCACCCATGCGCACCGTGCCGGCCGGGTGGTAGACCGTGTTGTGGGTCTTCTTGATGTAGTCCTGGATCTCCTCATCGGTCTGCGCGTCCTGCCCCGGGTAGAGCTCCCGGCCCGCCCACTCGGCCATCGCCGGCTGGGAGACGATCTCGCGGGCCTTGCGGATGCCCGCGACCATGACGCGCATGTCGTGGCCCTCCGGGTCGGTGAAGTAGCGCGGATCGACCATCGGCTTGTCGCGGAAGTCGCGCGAGCGCAAACGCACCGTGCCGCGGGACTTCGCGTGCGTGACGTTCGGGGTCAGGCAGAACCCGTTCTCCGTAGTCGGGTAGCCCTGGCGCAGGGTGTGCATATCGAACGGCACCGAACCGTAGTGCATCATCAGGTCCGGCCGGTCCAGACCCTCCTGCGTGGGCGTGAACACGCCGATCTCCCACCACTGGGTCGATTCCTCGACCATGGGCTGCTTCGCCTCCCACTGGATCACACCCTCGGGGTGGTCCTGCAGGTTCTCCCCCACGCCGGGCGAGTCCACGCGGACCTCGATGCCGTGCTCGGCCAGGTGCGCGGCCGGGCCGATACCGGAGAGCATGAGCAGCTTCGGCGAGTCGATCGCCCCGGCCGAGAGGATGACCTCTTTACGGGCGGTGAGCTCGTGGGTGCGGGCGAACGCGTTGTCGACGACGGCGACGCCGGTGCACGTGTCCCCGTCGAAGAGCAGCTCCTTGCCGCGCAGGCCCGTGAGCAGGTGGAAGTTCTCCCGATCCATGATCGGGTGGATGTAGGAGACGGAGGATGAGGAGCGGGTCCCATCAGCGCGCCGGTTGATCTGGAAGAAGTTCGCGCCGTTGATCACGGTCTCGTTGTTGTTGAACTTCGCCCGCGGGATGCCTGCCTGCTCGGCGGCGTCGAGCAGCGCGACACCGGAGGGGTCGTTCGCGGGAACGTTCATCAGGTGCACGGGCCCGGAGTCGCCGTGGTGCGGGGCGTCGTCACCGGCGTCCTCGTTGGTTTCGAGGCGCTTGAGCACCGGGTAGAGGTTCTCCGCGTTCCAGCCGGTCGCCCCGAACTTCGCTTCCCATTCGTCCAGGTCCTCGCGCGGGGCCCAGAACGCGATGCAGGAGTTGTGACTCGAGCACCCGCCCATGACCCGGGCGCGGGCGTGGCGCATGAAGGAGTTGCCGTTTTCCTGCGGCTCGATCGGGTAGTCCCAGTCGTAGCCGGACTCGAGCAGTTCCATCCACCGGTCCAGCTGCAGGATCTCGGGCAGGTCCCGGTCGTCCGGGCCGGCCTCGACGAGAGCGACCTGCACGGCCGGGTCCTCGCTCAAGCGCGCCGCGACGGCCGCACCAGCGGACCCGCCGCCGATGACGATGTAATCGAATTCGGTCTGGTTGTTCTCGGTCAACGTCGCTCCTCTTAGTTGGCGGATCGGTCGGCGAACCAGCCGGTGACCGCCGGTGCCGTGTTCTGGTAGATGTGCTTGGCTTCCTGGTACTCCGACAGGCCCATCGGGCCCAGCTCGCGGCCGACGCCGGACTGACCGAAGCCGCCCCACTCCGCCTGCGGCAGGTACGGGTGGTAGTCGTTGATCCAGATGGTGCCGTGGCGCAGGCGCCCAGCGACCCGCTGTGCGAGGCCGGCGTCCTGGGTCCACACCGCGCCCGCGAGCCCGTAAACGGTGTCGTTGGCGATGGCGACCGCCTCGTCCTCGTCGGAGAAGGTCTCCACGGTGACGGTGGGACCGAACGCCTCGTCGGTGACAACCGACATGCCGCGCTTGACGTTGTCGATCACGGTGGGCAGGTAGTAGACGCCCGCGGACAGGCCCGCGCCGTCGTCGTCCGTGGCCCGGCGACCACCGCAGCGCACGCGCGCGCCCTCGGCGATACCGGCCTCGACGTACGCGTGCACCTTCGCCAGGTGCGCCTCGGAGATGAGCGGGCCGGTCTCGGCGTCGTCGTCGTACGGTCCGCCGATGCGGATCTGCTGGGCGCGCTCGACCAGCTTGTCCACGAAGCGCTCGGCGATGTCCTCGTGCACGATCAGGCGCGCGCCGGCCGAGCAGACCTGGCCGGAGTGCACGAACGCTGCGTTGAGGGCGTTGTCGACGGCGGCGTCGAAGTCCGCGTCGGCGAAGATCACGTTCGGGTTCTTGCCACCGAGCTCGAGGGCGACCTTCTTAACCGTGCCGGCCGCGGCCGCCGCGATGACCTTGCCGGTGGCGAGCCCGCCCGTGAAGGAAACGAGGTCGACGTCCGGGTGCTCGGAGAGCGGGGCGCCGGCCTCTGGGCCCGTGCCCGTGACCAGGTTCGCGACGCCGGCGGGCAGGCCCAGCTCGTCGAAGACGTCCATCATCAGGATCGACGTCGACGGGGTGAGTTCGGAGGGCTTGAGCACGAACGAGCAGCCGGCAGCGATCGCCGGGGCCATCTTCCACGCGGCCTGCAGCAGCGGGTAGTTCCACGGCGCGATCATGCCGCACACGCCCACGGGCTCGTAGACGATCCGGCTGAGGACCGCGTTGTCGTTGGCGTCGACAATCCGGCCGGCGTTCTGGCCCGCCAGGCGGCCGAAGAACTCGTAGCAGGCGGCGATGTCGTCCATGTCGATCTGCGACTCGACGAACCGCTTGCCGGTGTCGCCGGTCTCGGCCTTCGCGAACTCGTCTTTGCGCTCGCGGAGCCGCGCAGCGACCTTGAGCAGGAACGCCCCGCGCTCGGGCGCGGGCACTGAGGACCACACGCCGGAGTCGAACGCCTCGCGGGCGGCCGCGATGGCGCGCTCCGAATCCGCGCGCGTAGCCTCGGAGACCACGGCGTACTCCGTCCCGTCGGCGGGGCAGACGATCGTGCGGGTGGCGCCGGATTCAGCGGCGGCCCACTGGCCGTTGATGTAGAGGGTTGAAGTTTTTGCCATGACCCTATCCTTCCTTTGCGGGCTCGGCGTCGCCGCCAGCCGGGTTCTCAGCCGGTTCTTCGGCTGTCTCGTAGTCGCCACCCCACCCGGTGGTGACGTTATGCGGTTCAGTAACGGTGCTGGTTGGCAGCGCTCCCGTGGTCTGGTGCAGGAACTCAAGATGAATCTCGTAGTGATCCAGCACGTCAGCGATGACTTGCTCCTGGCTCAGACCGTACAAGTCGTACCCGTAGCTTCCCTCCAGAGAGAAAGCCTCGAGCCGGTAGTAGCGGTCGCTGGCACTGGTCGCCCGTGCGTAGGACGGGATCTCATGTTGAACCGGGTACACCTGGTACTTGAAGTCCCGTTCGCCGTCGTAGTCGATGAACAAATCGACGGTGTCAATGCCGAAGGCGTCTAGGCGCTGAATGTTCAGCTTGGCAGCGACTCCCTGGCGTTCGAGCTCGGTTCTGACCTCCAACAAGGCCGGGCAAACGACCTCGGTCATGAAACGCTGGGTGGTCCGGCTGCCCGGGTAGCTCAGGGCACGCGAGAGGCGCTGACGCCAACCGCGACGCTGCTCGCCAGCCGCGTTGGCCCGCGACGAGAGCACTCCCGGCAGTCCGTGCCGGTAGGAATCGGCGAGAGCCGACTCGACACGCAATGCCTTGTACAGACCCGCCATGATAAATATCAGCACGATCGAGAACGGCAACCCCATGATGACGGTGGCCGCTTGCAACGTCCCGACGCCGTCGACGATCAACATCGCGAGGGTCAGCAGTCCAGTCACCACGGCCCAGAAGATACGGAGCCACGGTGGACCGTCCGCTTCCGGGTCAGTCAGCCGGGAGGTGAAGTTGCTCATGACCAGAGCACCGGAGTCGGCACTGGTGACGTAGAACAGCATGCCGGTGAACGTGGCGATCGCCGCGCTGATGATGACCCCCGGATATTGCTCGAGCAGTCCATAGAACGCTTGTTCCGGTTGGTTGATTGCGATCTCGGCGAATGCACCGTTTCCGCTCCGGACAACGTCCAGAGCACTGTTGCCGAAGATGGAGATCCACAGAGCAATAAAGGCGAACGGCACGACGAGGACACCGGTCACGAACTGACGAATAGTACGCCCGCGGGAAATGCGGGCGAGGAAGAGTCCAACAAAAGGTGCCCACGCAATCCACCACGCCCAGAAGAAGAGGGTCCAAGCGTTCAGCCAGTCGTCCGGACGATCATAAGCGAAGGTATCTAGGGCCATCCCCGGGAAGCGGGAAATGAGATCGCCGACGTTGTTCACGATCCCGTCGGCAAGGTACGTGGTCTTGCCTGCGATGAACACATAGACCATCAGGGCGATGGCCAGCAGCACGTTGAGCTCAGCGAGCCGGCGGATGCCTTTGTCGACACCGGACACCACAGACGCCGTCGCCATGATGACGGCCACCGCGATCAGTGCGACCTGCATAGCAGTGTTCTCCGGCAAACCGAACATGAAAGACAGCCCGTAATTGAGCTGCGCGACGCCGATACCGAGCGAGGTCGCAATGCCGAAGATCGTTCCAAACATGGCCGCGATGTCGACGGCGTCGCCAGCGGCACCGTGAATTCGTTTGCCGATGATTGGGTACAGGGCAGAACGAATGCTCAACGGCAGGTTGTGCCGGTAGGCGAAGTACGCGAGGGCAAGACCCATCAGGGCGTAGAGTCCCCAGCCGAGGATCCCGTAGTGGAAGAGCGTCCACACCATGGCTTGACGTGCGGCTTCGACCGTCTCACCTTCGCCAGTCGGCGGTTGGATGTACTGAGTGATCGGCTCAGAAACGGAGAAGAACATGAGATCCACACCGATGCCGGCCGCAAACAGCATGGCCGTCCAGGTGAAGAGGTTGAAGTGTGGCCGGGAGTGATCCGGCCCGAGTCGGGTCTTGCCGACCTTGCTGGCGGCAACGAAAATGACGAACCCTAGGACGACGACTACCAGCAGCGAGTAGTACCAGCCGAAAGTGCCACCGACCCACGTCACGGCCGCGAAAATGGCATCCCGTGCGTTGTCCGGCGCAATCATCGCCCAGAGGGAAATTGCCAGAACTCCCGCCGCGGAACCGATCAGGACGGGTTTGTTGACTTTGATCTTCGCCCTCCCGGGCGGTGCGTCAGTTGCAGTTGATTCAGTTGTCATCGCGCTTATCGCCTCACGTAAGTGCTTGTCTGTCTCGTTCTCGTACTGAAACGGAGAAGGAACCCGACCCCCTTGCTCCTTCGCCTCTGACACCCTATCGAAGCCCTTATGGCGCGTATACGCCGATAGCACAAGAGATTTGTGACCTCTTCCATCAGGGGTAGTGCTTAAGGTCATAATGGGGAGGAGGACGCTCGCTCGCGGCAAACACATCCGTGAGGCGGGGCGGAACGGGCCACACCTCGGACGACAGGCGGACACGATGTCCAGAACCACCGGATCGAACACCACCGCGCTGACTAAGGCGACCAACCACCCGGCACTGCCGGCGGAGGATGCTGCCAAGCTGGCCCGCGCCCTCGAGGAATCCGAGGACGTGACCGTCTTCGTCGACGGGACGGCGCTTCGACTTCCGGCGGACGCGACCGCCGTCGTGCTGGACGTGCTCACGCGCATGGGCGCGGGCGAGGCCGTCACGGTGAGCACGGCGGAGGCGTGGCTGAACACGTCGCAGGCCGCGCAGCTGGCAGGGGTATCCAACACCTACATGCGGAACCTCACCGACGCCGGCGCCATCCCCGTGCACTACCGGGGCACGCACCGCCGCATCCGCACCCAGGACGTGCATGCGTGGCTCGAGTCCCGCGCGGCGGCCGCGCACGACGCGGAGGAGGCCGACGGCTGATCAGACGTTGACTCCGCGCTCGCGCAGCATGGCGAACCGCTCCCCCGTCAGCGCGGGCGCGGAAGCGTCGCTTTCGGCCAGCACCTCGGCTTGTTCGGGCCCCAGCCTTCCGTCGATTCGTCCTGTCACCTAGTACGTGTCCGGTCCCCAAGAAAACGTCCACAGAGTCCCTCGACTTTCTTGGCCAGAGAGAATTCCAACCCCCGCAGATGCTGGCGCTACGTCCGGGCGGTGGACGGGCGGGCCTAACATGGAGACCGTGTCCGATTTCCGCCGCCCCTCCCGCCGCGCCGTCGTAGGCGGGTTCACGTCGCTGGGCCTGCTGGCCCTGACGGGAACGTTGGCCGCCTGCGGCCGGCAGAACGAGATCCAGCTGGCCGCGGCCCCCGCGACCTCCCTGCCGATCCCTCCGGTCGCCGACTCGCGCGTCGAGGACGGCATACGGGTCTTCGAACTCGAGGCCCGGACCGGGACGCTTGATCTGGTGCCCGGGTTCCCCACGACGAGCGCCGGCTTCAATGGCCCTTACCTCGGCCCCACGCTGCGGGCCGAGCGCGGCGAGCACGTGCGCGTGAAGATAACCAACAGCCTGGATGAGGTCACCTCCGTGCACTGGCACGGAATGCACCTGCCGCCGGAGATGGATGGCGGACCGCACCAGCCGGTCGCCGCCGGGTCCACGTGGGAGCCCGAATGGCTCATCGATCAGCCGGCCGCGACCCTCTGGTACCACCCGCACCCGCACGGCGAGACGCAGCGGCATGTGAACCTGGGCCTGGCCGGAATGTTCATCGTCGACGATGCGGACGCTCCTGAGGGGCTGCCGTCCGATTACGGCGTCGACGACGTGCCGGTGATCGTGCAGGACAAGATGGTCGGGGACGAGGGCGACTTCCTGCTGGACAGCTCCGGCAACGAGGTCGGCACCCTCGGCAAGACGCTCCTCGTCAACGGTGTCCGCAACGCCCAACTCGAGGTCGCGTCCCGGCGGATCCGCTTGCGCCTGCTCAACGCCGCACCCGCCCGGACCTTCAACTTCACCTTCGCGGACAGCCGCGAGTTCGCGCTCATCGCGTCCGACGGCGGCCTGCTCACCGCCCCCGTGCCGCTCACCTCGATCCGCCTGTCGCCGGCCGAGCGGGCGGAGATTGTGGTCGATATCGAGCCGGGCGAGCGGGTCATGCTCCGCTCGGCCGGGGTCGAGTTGGGCGCCGTCGCGGTACCGGCGGCATTCGGCGGGGACGACGAGTTCGACGTGCTCGAGCTGCGCGCGGCGGGCGAGCTGGCGCCGTCGTCGTCCGTACCGGAGACGCTGGCCTCGATCGAACGGCTGCGGGAGGACGACGCCGTCGGACTGCGGGAGTTCCGCCTCGCCGACCGGAAGATCAACTCCAAGGACATGGACATGGGGCGCGTCGATGAGATCGTGCGCGTCGGCACCACGGAGGTCTGGGAGGTGCGGAACACGAACCCGTACCCGCACAACTTCCATGTGCACGACGTCCAGTTTCAGGTGCTTGCGATCGACGGCGAGGAGCCGCCGCCGGAGCTCGGCGGTTGGAAGGACACGATCTATCTGGAACCGCGCCGCGTGTACCGGATCATCCTGCGGTTCGGAGACTACACGTCGTCTTCCGTGCCGTACATGTACCACTGCCACCTGCTGCTGCACGAGGACGAAGGCATGATGGGTCAGTTCGTGGTCCTCGAGAAGGGCGAGGCCGCACCGCTGCGGATCAGCATGGACCACGACCACTGACGGGCGGCCGCGACGCGAGAATCAACGGGTCGCGGCCGTCATGTCCTCAGCAAGCTCAGCCGGCTGAGGAACCGTTCCGCATCCCGCGGCATGCCACCCCGCGTCGTCCACTCCTCGAACGGCAGGTCGGCCGTGACGTCGAGCCGGTGCTGCGCGTCGACGAGCACATCCACCAGGTACGCGAACCGCTGGAATCCCTGCTCGTCGATCTCCCCCGGCGCCGGCACGTCCGTCAGTTCCCAGCGCGTGTACCGGGACGCCAGCGCCACGTAGTCCGCCGCCGACAACGGCGCCTCGCACAGCTGCGCGAACGTCCCCGACAGCACGCCGCGCCCCGCATCCGCGGCACGCACCGGCACCGTCCGGCTCCCCAACACGACGACGTCGCCGCCCCAGCCGTCGTCACACCGGCCGGCCGTCCAGGCACCCGCAGCGAAGCCCCCGTCCGCGGAGCCGGCGACGCGATAGTCCGTGCCGGGCACCACCTCGACAACGGCGAGGTGCGCACGGATCTGCTCGATCGCCGGGAGCATGTGGTGATGGAAGAGCGGGTTGGGCAGCAGGTCCTCCGGCGCGTAGTTCGAGGTGACGACCAGGCCGATCCGCGCCCGGAGAAGGACGTCCAGCAGCCGGCGGATCAGTATGGCGTCTCCGACGTCGTGCACGTGGAATTCGTCGATGAAGAGGAGACGCGCCTCGCCGATGAGGCGGGCGATCGCGTCCGCCGCCGGTTCGGCGCGGGCGGCGACGGCCGCGTTGATCTCGGCGAGGAAGGAGTGCATGTGCACGCGGCGCTTGGGCCCCGGGGCTGCGGCGAAGCAGGCGTCGGCCATCCAGGTCTTGCCGCGACCGACCCCGCCGAACAGGTACACGCCGCGATCGTGGGCGGCGGTGAGTTGCATGACGGCGGAGCGCTGGCCGGGGTCGAGCGTTCGGCCGCCGACCTCGAGTCCAGCCGCCAGTTCCTCGGTGTCGACGCCGGGCCACAGGTTTGGGCGCCGCCCGGGCCACTGCATTCCGACTCCCTCCGCCGATTTCACCCTCTACTTCTCTAGAGTATGTAGACTACTCTACATCTACCGAGGAAGGGAACCGGAGCCATGGCGGGAACGGACCGGCGCGAGGCGATCGCCGAAGCGGTGCTCGAGCTCGTCTCCCACGGAGGGGCCCGCGCGCTCAGCCACGGCGCGATCGACACGCATCTGGGCCTGCCGCGCGGCTCGTCGTCGTACTACTTCCGGACCCGGACACACCTCATCGCCGCTGCTGCTGACCGGCTGATCGAGCGGTCGCGGGCGCAGTTCATCGCCCTGACCTCAACCATGCCCCCGGCGCCGGCCCCGCAGCAGGCCGCCGAGGTGATCGCCGGGTACACGGACCGGCTCGTGACGCGGCGCGTGGGCGAGGTGCGGGCGCGGTTCGCGCTGGCGCCGGAGGTTGACGATCCGGTGGTGCGCGAACATTTGACCCGCGCGTTCTTCTCGCCGGACGCGGCCGCCGCGCTGTGCGAAACGCTGGGGCACCCCGTCCCGCACACCACCGCCCGCGGGCTGCTCGCCTACTTGGAGGGTGTGGCCGCGCAGGCTGCACTCGGGGTCCCGGACGTGCGCGCCGACGTCCCCCTTCTCGAACGCCTGCTCACCCCGCCGGAGCCGCACTAGACTGCACGCGTGAGCGAGCAAGCCTCAATCGCGTTCGACGAGCTTCCCGCCCGCCAGCACCAGGCGGTAGTCGCACGCCTGGGCAACGGTCTCACTGTGCGTGGCGATGATGAACTTGCTGCCGCGGTCCTGCAGATCGGCGAAGAGGTCCAGAATGCCACGCTCGGTGGTCTCGTCGAGCGCGCCCGTCGGCTCGTCCGCCAGCACGACGTTCGGTCGCTTCGCCAGCGCCCGGGCGATCGCCACGCGCTGTGCCTCGCCTCCGGAGAGGTGCTGGACGCGCTTCTGTTCGAAACCGCTCAGCTGCACTTCGGCGAGGCATTGGGAGATCAGCGCCGACTTGTCGCCGCGCCCCGCGATGCCCAGGCGGACGTTCTGCGCAACGTTGCGGTCGTCGAGCAGGTCGTAGCTCTGAGTCACGAATCCGATGTGCTTCATCCGGAAGTCCGCCGACGCCTGAGAATTCTGCGGCACCAGGTCCTGACCGTGGTAGTACCGGCCCTCGTAGGCGACATCGAGCCCGGCAAGGACGCGCAGCAGAGTGCTCTTGCCGGATCCGCTGCGCCCCAGAATCGCAATGGAACGATCGCTCTCGAACATGGACAGGTCCAGCCCGTCGAAGAGGAGCCGACGCTGCCCGTTGGGCTCGCGGATGGACTTGGTGATGGATTCGAGCTGCAGCATCAGAGACTGGCCGCCTTTCCGGAGTCGACGTCGAGGCAACGCCTGAGGAGATAGTGCTGGTGGGCCGAGTCGAGAACCACCAGGAGGACAAAAACCCACAGCGCCGTGAACAGTGCTCCAGAACTGCTCGCCGGCACCATGCGCACGGCGACCGCAGTGGCGAGAAACGTCAGCCCGTAGCCGATCATCGAACTGCGCACGAACATCCGGCTGATCGCATGCTGGCTGCGACCGAGCCGCAAGAACACCAGCGTCTTATTGCGGCGTCGCCGCATGAGCTGCCAGTTCGCGAACCCGCTAGCCACCACGACGCCCAGGAAGAGCATGGCGCCGATGGCCTGAACAAGCGCAGCATTGCCCTGGATGACCGACTTCACCAGCGAGAACTGCACCAGGTACGTCGGCAAATTCAGCAGCGAGTACTGGTCGAAGCCGCTCGCTTCCGACGCGGCGGCGATTTCGCGGAGTACTTGATCAGCACTCAGCTCTTTCGGAGCAGCCACATTGGCGTTGATCATTTCGAAGTAGAGCATCCCGGCCAGAGACTGCTCGTCGGCGGCGAAGTCGCCTAGTACGGACGGGTAGGGAATCAGCACGTAGTGGTCCAAGTACTGGTTCAGCTCGCCCTGATAGTACATAGACGCACGCTCATCGAGGATGCCAGCAATCTCAAACTGTCTCGGCTCGAACCAGAGGTATCCGTCGATCAGATCACCCACCTCATAGAGGTCGGAGTAGCTGCTTCCGAGTAGGACCGGGACAGTTCCGCTGGAGTAGTCGACCGCGTCCCAGTCGAAGACCCGGCCTTCAGCGACCTCCAACCGGTAGAAGTCGAAAGCCGCTCGATTGATACTCATCGACTTCACGTCGAGGACAGTGTTTCCATCCGGACCCTCAAACGGGCCATTAACAGTCATCTCGTCGCCGTACCCGTGCTGGAAAGCGGTGTCACCCGGAAAGTCCCGGAGAGGCAGAGCGCTGGCGAACGCTGACAGCAGGTCGAACTCCTTGTTCGCGTTGAGTTCGTTGTAGAAATCGCCGAGCTGTTCGAGATTCTCCCGGGAATGCCGGAACTCGTCGAAGGCATCCGGCTCGGCCAGCATGTCGACGATCCCGTACATGTTCACGTCCGCGTCCTGGGAGAAACTCTGGTCAACGGCCGCATTGCTCGACGACGTGAAAGACGACACGTTGAAGACGGTCAACACCAGCAAGGCCCAGACCGCCGCCTTGCCACCCAGAATCGCCCAGTTGCGGCGCAGATCGAAGATCAGCTCCATGAGCGCACCCCCTTGCGCGGAACGACGGCCAGCACGAATACGACAACGACGATCGCCGCCAGTGCTGCTTCGATTCGGAGGACGTTGCCGACCGAGACCAGCGGATCACGTGCAAAGGCCACGATGAGGGCAGCAGGCAGCCCTGCCCCGACAGCGACACCCACGACCTGGCCCGCTGACCAGGCCGCCGTCCTGGCTCGCCGGTGTCCCAGCAGGTGGAGAACTTCGTGGCGCCGTCGCAGAAGGGTTGCCGCAAGCAAGCCCGTCATGGCCGCTCCGATCGTCACGATCGTGAACCCGAGGCCGAGCAGGATCGGTGAGACATAGTCGATATTCGTTCGCTTGTTTGTGGAACCGTCTATTGACGCGACTCCGTCCGCTCCGAAGGCGTCAACGTATCGCGCGTGCGCATCCGGCAGATCCACGACGACGTCGCCGAGGCCGCCGCTCGTGCGGTCGGGGTCGCTGATCAAGACGTCGGCTGAAAGCAGACTTTCCTCGTTGGTGCCGAGTCGGCCGGTCACCTCGTAGGACTCGCCGTCGTACTCGAAGTATTCAACACCGCCGCGTTCGACCACGGGAATCTCCGACCCGACGATCGCTTTGTCGTGCTCGCCTGAGGCGAAAACTCGGCCCTCGTACAGCGGCAGCGAAAGTCCGGATGCGTCTTCGATCAGCAGGTTCCGCACTCGGGCGTTGCCGGGGAGATGCACGTAAACACGTGCCTCCGGAGCGAGTTCGTGCGCATTGGCCGCGATCCGCTCGGCATCACCGCTCACCTGGATGCTCTCGGTCGAATAGAGCTTGTTGCCCTCGAGAGTGATGGCCTCCTGCTTCACGCTGTAGACCGTCAACGCGGACCCCAACAGCATGAACAGCACCAGCAGCGAGCCTGTGACCAGCCCGTTTCGATTATTCATCGTCCCCCATCGCCTGCTTCGACCATCGCGCAGACCCAGCAAGAGACAATACAGACCCCGCGACGCCGAACAGATTTCGACTCACCGGATTCGGGCGGGCGGGCCTAGACTGCACGCGTGAGCGAAGAATCCACAACGGCCGCCTACTCTGCGCGCGCCGACGAATACACGAGACTGCTCGGATCGATCGAGGACACCCACGCGCAAGACCGCGAGTTGATCGCCGCGTGGGCAGACACGGCGCCGGGGCTGATCGTCGATGCCGGCTGCGGCCCCGGGCACTGGGCCGGATGGCTGCACGGGCGCGGACAAGACGTCGTCGGGATCGACTTGGTGCCCGAGTTCGTCGCCGTCGCGCGGGAACGGTTCCCCCAGGTCCGCTTCGAGCGCTCCTCCCTGGCCGACGTCGCGACCGGCGAGCCGGCCGGCGGAATCCTCGCCTGGTACTCGCTCATCCACACACCACCGGAGGACGTACTCGACATCTTGGTCGGCTTCCACACGCGCCTCACGCCCGGAGGAACGGCGCTGCTCGGATTCTTCGAAGGTCCCAGCCGTCAGCAGTTTCACCACGCCGTGGCACCCGCCTATTACTGGTCTCTCGAGGAACTCTCCGCCCTGTTGCGCGAGGCCGGCTTCGCCGTCGGCGCCACGCACCGTCGCACCTCCGCCGAGCACCGCCCGCACGCCGCGATCCTCGCGCGCAGGCCCGCCCGATAGGCTGGCACCAGACTCCCGCCACACCAGTTCAGAGGATCCCCATGCAGCATTTCGACCTGATCATCATCGGTACCGGATCCGGCAACTCGATCCTCGACGAGCGCTTCCGCGGCAGGAAGGTCGCCCTCATCGAGCGCGACAAGTTCGGCGGAACGTGCCTGAACGTCGGCTGCATCCCCACCAAGATGCTCGTCTACACGGCCGACGTCGCGGCCACGCCCTCCCGCTCCAGCCGGCTCGGCGTCGACGAGACCCTCGACAACGTGCGCTGGTCCGACATCCGCGACCGCATCTTCGCCGACCGGATCGACCAGATAGCCGCCGGCGGACGCGACTACCGTCTGAACCACGAGGACAACGCCAACGTCACCGTCTTCGAAGGCGACGCCCGCTTCACGGGCCCGAAGCAGCTCACCGTCGCCCCGAACGACGGCGGCACGGCGACGACCATCACGGGCGACGAGATCGTGCTCGCCGCCGGCGGCCGGCCCTCCGTACCGGACATCGAAGGCCTGGCCGACGTCGACTTCCACACGAGCGACACCGTCATGCGCCTCGAGCGCCTGCCCGCATCCATGACGATCCTCGGCAGCGGCTTCATCGCCGCCGAGTTCGCGCACGTGTTCGCCGCGCTCGGCGTCGCTGTCACGCTCGTCGCCCGCTCCGGCGCACTGCTGCGCGCACAGGACGCGGAGGTCTCCGAGCGCTTCACCGAGATCGCGCGCGGCAGCTGGGACGTCCGGCTCAACACTGCCACCCGGAAGGTGGAGCAGTACGACGGCGGCATCCGTCTGCACGTCGAATCCCCTGATGGGCCGGGCGTCATCGAGTCCGAGGTCCTCCTCGTCGCGACCGGCCGGACTCCGAACACCGACCAACTCGACGTGGCCGCCGGCGGCCTCGAAACCGACGAGGCGGGGCTGCTGAAAGTCGACGAATTCCAGCGCGCAGTGGTCGGCGGCACCCGCGGCGAGAACGGCGCGGTGGCGGGCGGCGCCGTCGTGCCGGGCGTGTGGGCGCTCGGCGACATCTGCTCGCCGTACCAGCTCAAGCACGTGGCCAACCACGAACAGCGCGTGGTCCAGCACAACCTCGTCACCCCGGATGCGCTGGTGGCGTCCGACCACCGGTTCGTCCCGCACGCGGTCTTCAGCTCGCCGCAGGTCGCGTCCGTGGGACTGACGGAGGAGCAGGCCCGCGCGCGGGGGCTCGAGATCTCGGTCGCGCGGCAGGACTACGGCGGCATCGCCTACGGCTGGGCGATGGAGGACACCACCGGGTTCGCGAAGCTCCTCGCGGACAAGAACACCGGGATGCTGGTCGGCGCGCACATCATCGGGCCGCAGGCCTCGAGCCTGCTCCAGCCGCTCATCCAGGCGATGAGCTTCGGCCAGCCGGTGAAGAACCTGGCGCGCGGGCAGTACTGGATCCACCCGTCACTGCCGGAGCTGATCGAGAACGCCCTGCTCCAGCTGGACGCCTGATCCGGCGCGCTTGACCCGGCCAGTGAGGGCGGAGCCGGGTTCAGGCGGCGCGTGTGAGGAGCCGGGCCCGCACCCGGTGCAGGCCGGGCATGAGCGCGTAGATCACAATCGGGACCGCAACCGTCACCAGAACGAGGGTGCGGAGCACGGGGTGCAGTGCCTCGAGCCAGGCCCCGAAGACGAGGTTGATGATGGTGAGGGTAGGGAAGACCGCCACCCAGATCATCAGGGCCAGCTGATGTTTGTTCGGCGGCGGAACCGCCGGGGCGCGCGGCGAGCGCATCACTTGCCGGCCAGCTCGAAGGCCCCCACGGAGCTGAGCTTGCCGGCGAATTCGGGGGCCGCGGCGGCGAGCTCGGCTTCGGCGATCCGGCGGGTGCCGTCCACGTCCCCGTTGAGCACGGTCGGGGCAAACCGGACGTGCATGGCATCCTCGATGCCCACGAAGTTCAACCAGTCGGCGAAGAACGTGCTGCTGAAATCGTTGCCGAAGGCCGCGGGAACGCCAGGGGCGTACACACCGCTGGTGTGGACGGCCATGGCCTGCTTGCCCTCCATGAGGCCGCGATAGCCGCGTTCGGGATCGAAACCGAAGCTCCACCCGGGCTGGGTGATGATGTCGATCCACTGCTTCAGCACGTAGGGGACGCCGGCGTTCCACATGGGAATGTTGAAGACGTAGGCGTCCGCCGAGGCGAACTGGTCGAACACCGCGCGAGCAGATTCCCAGGCCGTGATCTGCTCCGGCGTCTGCTCCTGACCGGAGAAGACCGCCATCTTGGCGGCCGCCGCGGTCCGGCCGAACGCTGGCAGCGCGCCGTCGTCGAACAGATCCAGAGTCTCCACCTCGATTCCGTCCTGCCCCTCGGCGCGGACGGAATCGATGAAGAGCCGCGCCAGGCGCAGGGACTCGCTGCTGGCGAAGCGGGGAGAGGCGTTGACATGCAGAATGGCTGGCATTGGTGTCCTTCCGAAGATCGTTGACCGGCACCCGGTGTGCCCGCTGTCGATCCTGACGCAGTCGCGCTGACCTGGGAAGAACGCACTTTTCGGTGCCCGAGGCACCTCGAGGTGCCTCCCTCCCCACGTAGGCTGGTCCCACCACTCGAATGGATCGATCGGATCAGAAGGGCACCGGGACATGACCCTCACAGCCGAACAGAAGCGCCAGGCGGCCAAGGAGCGCTACAACGCGTCGCTGGAGCACTGTCCGGCGCGCCAACTCCTGGAGACGATCAGCAGCAAGTGGGTCGCGCTGATCCTGCTCGCGCTGGTCGACGGGCAGCAGCGGCACAGCGACCTCCGACGGCGGATTCCCGGAGCCAGCCAGAAGATGCTGACGTCAACCCTGCGCTCGCTGGAACGCGACGGGCTGATCGCGCGACACGTGACGGCTTCCGTTCCCGTGCGCACGGACTACGAGCTCACCGACCTCGGGCACTCGCTTCTGCGCGTCGTCACCGAAATGAAGGAGTGGGCCGAGGAGAACATGGACGACGTTGCGGCGTCCCGCATGGACCACGACCGGCACCGGCTCGAGTTCGACTAACCGCGCTTCCGCGCCCACAGGAGTAGTTGGACCGCGGCGACGAGAAGCGTCACGCCGAACACGATCGGCCAGCCGAAATCGAAGATGACCAGCGCCGGCACCGCGACGGCGAGTGCAACGACAGCCCAGACGAACGACGTCCAACGGCTCTGCTCCTCGTGGCTCCCCGACTCCCGGTAGTCTCGCTCGTCGACTTTCCTCATCGGCTGAATCATCGTCTGTTCACTCTTTCCGGATTCGGTCGGGAACGCGCCGCTTCGCCCTGGCATTCAGAGCTCGCGCTCGTAGGTCCACGGCAGGTCGGTGACGTCCAGGCGGTGGGTCCCGGCGGTCGGGGGCGCCCCGGGCAGGTGCGGGCCGTGGCCGGCGGCGGCGAGCTCGTCCTCCCAGCCCGCATCCCCGTGCCAGAGCACGTACTTCCGGCCGCCTTCGGCGAACTGTTGACTGCGGAAGGCCTCGAACTCCACTCCCGATCCCCCGCTGGCGCGCGCCTCGGCGGCGGCCACCGCGTCGGCGACCGTCGCCGAACCGGCAAGCGTTGCGAGTTCGTGCAACGTCACCCACGTCGGCGGGACCAGCAGCATCTCTCCGGCCCCATGGCGCGCGAGTGCGTCGGCCGGCGTCAGCCACTCGGCCTCAGCATGCTCTCCGGGACTGAGCCGGACGGGAGCGTCCGCACCCGCCGTGAGCGGAGCGAGGAAGTACCAGGCGCGCATGCGCTTCGGTGCGCCCACGGGCGGAACCCAGCAGGTCAACGGGACGAGGTTGCCGGAGTCCAGCAGCAGCCCGGTCTCCTCCTCCGTCTCGCGCACGGCCGCGGCACGGGCAGCCGCGCGCAACCCGGCCGGCACCTCGCGGACGGGCACGTCCGCACCCCAGGAGGCGGCGGCGTCGTGCCGGTACTCCTCCGAGGTGTCCTCGGGGTCGACGTAGCCGCCCGGGAACACCCAGGCTCCCGCGAACGAGCCGCGGTCCAGCCTGCGCAGCATGAGCACCTCGAGCCCTGCGGGCCCGTCACGTACGACGACGGCGCTCGCGGCGTCGCCGTCGACCCGGGTCGGCTCCGGGAAATCTTTCGTCATGTGGCCTCCTGCTGGAATGCTAGCGCGGTCGAGTGCGTTGAACGAGGCGCAGAGCTTGAACCTACAACCAATGAGGAGCTGTTCATGAAGATCGCAGTCTACGGAGCCACCGGCATGGTCGGAAGCCAGATCGTCGCCGAGGCGAAGAACCGCGGCCACGAGGTCACGGCCGTCTCCCGCAGCGGGGCCGAGGTGCCGGGCGCCGCGTCGTTCACGGCGGAGCTCGGCGACCTCGCCGCGTACCGCGAGCTGGGCGCCAGCCACGACGTCGTCGTGCTGTCCGTGCCGACCCCGCGCGACGGCAGCGACCACGCTCCGATCCGCGAGGCGCACGAGGCGATCGCCGAGACTCTCATCCCGGCCCGCGTGTTCGTGGTCGGCGGCGCTGGTGCGCTCGAGGTCGACGGCGTGCAGCTGCGCAACACCGACGGCTTCCCCGAGGCCTACAAGCCCGAGGCCGACAGCTTCGCCGAGATTCTGAACTACTACCAGGACTCCTCAGGCGTGAACTGGACGATGCTGGCCCCGGCCCCGATGATCGCCCCCGGCGAGCGCACGGGCGAGTACAAGGTCGGCGTGAACTCGCCGGTCGGCGACTCGGTCTCGACGCAGGACTTCGCCGTCGCCGTGCTCGACGAGCTGGAGTCCCCGAAGAACGAGAACCGCCGCTTCACCGTCGCCAACTGAGTCGACCAGCGGCGGGCGGCGCCGCAGCGTCGTCGTTCTGAGCGGTCGGATCGCGTTTCATCCGCCCAGAACGACGACGCAGGGCCGGGGTGGCGCATGCTGCCACCCCGGCCCTGCTCTAGCCGGACAGATCCGGGACCCCTAACATGGGCGGCATGCGGATCGACCGGGCCTCACGACACATCGCCGCCGGCGCCGACGCCGTCCTGTCGGCGTTCACCGAGCCAGCGGCGTTTCTCGCCTGGCTGCCGCCGGCCGGCATGAGCGGGCGGCTCGAGCGCTTCGACCCGCGCATCGGCGGCGGCTTCCGCATGGTGCTCACCTACGACGACCCGCCGGACGGTGGCGGCAAGTCGGGCGCGGACACCGACACCGCCGAAGCCCGCATCGCCGAGCTCGGCCCGCGGGGGATCGTCTGGCTCGTCGATTTCCCCTCCGATGACCCCGCCGCCTCCGGAACCATGACCATGGTCTGGTCCCTCACCCCGGACGACGCCGGCACGCTCGTGAGCGTCGAAGCCTCCGACGTCCCGGAGGCCATCGAGCCCGCCGCCCACGCTGAAGGTCTCGCGTCCTCGCTCGCGCAACTCGCGGCCGTCGTCGTACGGCCCGCCTGAGCCGGGCGTTAGCCCTAGCCGCCGAAACCGACCGGAACCGCGACGACCTGCTCCAGACTGCCGTCCATGGCGCTGTAGGTCAGGAACAGGACGGCGCCCTGCCCCGAACCGGGATCAGTAAAGGCGATGTCTCCGGAGAACGGCCCGAGGTCGGGTCCGCCGCTGCCCGTGACCGGCTCCTGCCCGAGCACGTCGCCGTCGACCCCGCGGACCTGCACCACCACGTTGCCCTCGAAGGCGACCGCCTCACCACCGACTGTCACCGGCGAGGAGATTGCCGCGCCCGAGACCGGCTCGGCGACCTGGATGTCAGGGGTCGTGGACCCGATGACGTACCAGGCGTCGTCGGACATCTGCCGGACGAGGACCGTGGTGACTCGATTGCCGCCGGCCGAAACCTCGAACTCGCCCGACCTGCTGTCGCCCTGCATGTAGTCGGAAATCTCCGGGGCGGCGAACTCCGCGTAGTCGGCGGTGAAGCCGCCCACCGCCGATTCGGGATCGACGAAGTCGCTCTCGCCCGGGGCGGGATAGACGACGGACGCCGCCTCCTCCGCGGGGAGCGATGCGGACGGCGCGTCCGTCGGCG
This sequence comes from Zhihengliuella halotolerans, assembly GCF_004217565.1. NCBI lineage: Bacteria > Bacillati > Actinomycetota > Actinomycetes > Micrococcales > Micrococcaceae > Zhihengliuella > Zhihengliuella halotolerans. Next base: position 2,758,019 of record NZ_SHLA01000001.1, read on the forward strand.
TCACGCTCGGCTGAGGGGTCGCCGTGGCGGACGGCGAACCTGGCGTCGTGGTCTCCGCAGGGGCCGAACCGGTGCCGGTCGGGACACTCGGGTCGCCCGGGCTGCACGCACTGAGCAGCCCGATGCACACCGCCGCCACGGCGGCGGCTCCCGCGCGCGCTCTCGTAGTTCTCATGGTTCAAGGAAACCACCGCGCGACCGGGGGCAACAGGGGCGCCCGGATTCGATTCGGCCACGATCCGACGGCGATACGGTTACGCGCGCTCCCGCTATGCGCCCGCCGTCGGACTCTGCCGCGGCACCCGGCTGAAACCCGGGCGAATCCCAGCCAGCGGGCGTAACGTTCGAGACATGGGACCAGCACCGATCGTCGTGACCGGCGGGACAGGAACCCTGGGCCGCGCCGTCGTCTCCGAGCTCGAGCGCCGCGGGCGTCGCGTCCGCGTGCTCAGCCGCTCCCCCGCGCCCGGGGCCCTGCCCGCCGGCCGCGAGTGGGCCACAGCGGACCTGCTGGAGGGCGAGAGCGCCGACATCGGACGTGCCGTCTCCGGCTCGGAGACGGTCATTCACTGCGCCACCACGCTCAACGGGCCGCGAGACGTGACGGTGGCGCAGCAGATGATCGCGGCGTGCGCGGCCGCCGGAGTGCGGCACTTCGTGCTCGTCTCGATCGTCGGAATCGACCGCATCCCTTTGTCCTACTACCGGGGCAAGCTCGAGGTCGAGCGACTCGTCGCGGCGTCCGGCGTGCCGGCCACGATTCAGCGCGCCACGCAGTTCCACGACCTCGTCCGCTCCCTGTTTGCCCGACTGGCGCGGCTGCCGATCCTGTTGGTGCCGGACATGAACTTCCAGTCGGTCGACGTCGCCGATGTGGCCGCCCGGCTGGCCGACGTCGCCTGCCGCGGGCCCCAGGGCCGGGTTGCCGACTTCGGCGGACCGCGCATCGACTGCTCGGTCGACATGGCGCGGGAATTCGTGGCCACCTCAGGCCTGCGCCGCCGCGTCGTGCCGCTGCGGGTGCCCCGCTTCCTGCAGCAAGGGGCCGTGCGCGCGCTCGCGGACGGGGCGAACCTCGTCGGCGACGACGCCCCACGCGGCACGACGACGTTCGCGGACCACCTGGCGGCGCACCCCGACCCGGCCGCGCGCGAATACCGCGACGCGTAAAGCGCCGCAGGCCGCGTCCGGGGCAAGTCACAGCACGCCGACAAGGCCTCCACAGTCACCCCATAGACCCCGTCCCCAGACTTGAGAGCGAAGGCCTTCCCGCCTTCGAACCCTCAACAGGAAGGACCATGTCATGGACACCAACACCACCGGGAACAGCACCGAACCCCGCCGCTCGCGCGCGAAGATCCTCGGCGCGTCCACTGCCGTCGCCGTCGCCGGGCTGCTCGGGCTGGGCGTGATGTCGGCGAACGCCGCCGAGACCGGGGACCCCGCCGATTCGTCGGTCTCCGCGGAGGCGCCGGACCAGGGCGCCGAGGCCGGAGCGGAGTCGACGGCCCCGGAGGACGGAACCGGCGCCCAGCCCGATCGCGGCGAGCGCGACGGTTCCGGCGCGGGCTGCGACGACGCCGGCGGGCCCGCACCCGAGCAGAACGCCGAGTCGGATACCGATGCGGACACGGACGCGACGGCCGAGACCTCGCTCTTCACTACCACGTAGCCCCGGGCGGGCCCCGCCCTACCCGGTCGCGCGGAACCCGCGGGCCGCCGTCGTACCCCCTTTCCCCACGACGGCGGCCCGCCGGCATTTAATTCCCGGTGACCCCTTGCGCTTCGAACCTGCGCGGGCGTAACCTACAACCAAATGGTTGTACATCAGTTATCGAATGCAGAAGTGGACCGGATTTTCCGGGCCCTGGCGGACGCCACGCGGAGAGACATCGTGCGGCGGACGCTCACCGGCGAGGCCTCCGTCTCGGAGCTCGCCGGCGACTACGACATGTCGTTCGCGGCGGTCCAGAAGCACGTCGCCACCCTCGAGGCCGCCGGCCTCGTCACCAAATACCCGCGCGGCCGGGAGCGCATGGTCCGCGGAAAACCCGAGAACCTTCGGCAGGTACAGCAGCTGCTGTCGCACTTCGAGGAGCTCTGGCGCTCACGCGTCGGTCGCCTCGATGCACTTCTAGCCGAGGATCCAACACCGTAGGAGAAAGGCAAGACCATGCCCATCACCACCATCGATAAAGACGTGGACGCCCTCACGCTCACCGTCGTCGCCGACTTCCCGGCGCCCGTGCGGCGCTTGTGGGACGCCTATCAGGACCCCCGCCAGCTCGAGAAGTTCTGGGGCCCGCCCAGCTACCCCGCGACCTTCACCCGCCACGATGCCTACCCCGGCGGGCTGACCACCTATTACATGACCGGCCCCGAGGGCGATACGCACGGCGGCTACTGGGAGTGGCTCGCGATCGACGCCCCGAACTCCTTCGAAGTGCTCGACGGATTCCTCACCGACGACGGCGAACCGAATCTGGACATGCCACGGATCCGCATGACGTTCGCGTTCGAGGCCACCGACGCCGGTTCCCGGATGACCACAACGAGCCACTTCGCCTCTCGCGAGAACCTCGAAGAGCTCGTCGCGATGGGCATGATGGAGGGCATGAAAGAAGCGATGGGGCAGATCGACGCGGTCATCGCCGACCTGGAGGCCTTCGCCGCCGGCCGCGGGACCGACGCGCAGATCCTCTCCGACACGCAGGTGCGCATCTCGCGCGTGGTGCGCGGCGACGTCGAGCAGGTCTGGCGCGCGCACAACGAACCGGACCTGCTCAAGCGCTGGATGCTCGGCCCCGAGGGCTGGAGCATGCCGGTCTGCGAGGTGGCCTCCTCCGTCGGCGAGACATACCGCTACGAGTGGGAGAACGACGCAGACCAGCAGCGCTTTGGCTTCACCGGCGAGCTACTCGGGGCTGAGGCCCCGCACCGGATGGTCACGACGGAGGCCATGATCGGCAACGAGGGGACGGCGACCCGCAACGAGATGACGCTCACGCCGGTGGACGGCGGGACGCTCGTCAGCATGCTGATCACCTATCCCGACGCGGAGACCCGCGACATGATCCTGGCGACCGGCATGACCGACGGCATGGAGACCAGCTACGCCCGACTCGAACAGGCCGTCCTGACCGCCTGACGCACTCCGCGATCCCCACCGAAAGAGCCTGACCTGTTGACTTGAGCCGCACCATCCCGGCGCCCCCTTGGTCAACACGTCAGGCTCTCGTGGCGCGGGTGCCGGAAATAGTTCCGCACGGTCTGGATTGTTCCGCGCGGCAGTGGCAGTATGTGTCACGTGACACATACCAAGCATTCCTTTCAGAATTCCCCGTTCCACGACCTCGACGCGTTCATCGCGTTGCCGCGCCTGAGCGGGCTCGCCCTGAACGACGACGGCACGCGCCTCGTTTCCAGCCTCAGCACGCTGAACGAGGAGCGGACCGCCTACGTCAGCGCACTGTGGGAAATCGATCCCACGGGAGAGCGCCCTGCACGCCAGGTGTCCCGCGGCGCCGACGCAGGCAAGGGTGCGAAGGGCGAGTCGGCCCCGGCGTTCACCGCCGCCGGCGACCTGCTCTTCACCGCCGCCCGTCCGGGTACGGAGAACGAGGACAAGCCTGCCCTCTGGTCCCTGCCGGCCGGCGGCGGCGAGGCCCGCCTGCTCGCCGAGCACCCCGGCGGCATCGCGGCGGCGCGCACGACGGGGACGGACGTCGTCGTTCTGAAAGCTGACGCGACCCGCCGCGCGGGTGACCTGGCCGCGGAGGCCGAGGTGCAGAAGGGCCGCAAAGACAAGAAGGTCGCCGCGATCCTGCACGACGGCTACCCCGTGCGCTTCTGGGACCACGATCTGGGCCCGGCCACACCTCGCTACTATGCACTCGCGCTGAATTCTGACGGTGCTGCCGGCGAGCCGCTCCGCGAAGTCGGTACCGACACCCACGGGCGCCTGACCGAGACGGGATACGACGTCGCCCACGACGGCACGTTCCTCGTCACCGATTGGCACACACCCGAGGGCCGCGGCAGCATTCGGACCGATCTGGTCCGGATCGATGTCGCGACCGGAGCGACAACCGTGCTCCGGGCAGCCGACGACGAGCACGAGTACTCGGTCCAGGCGATCAGCCCTGCCGGATCGCACGTTGTCTTCACCCGCTGGGTCCGCTCGACTCCGGAGCTCCCCTCGCGCCAGGAGCTGCGTGTGCTGGACCTGGAATCCGGTGAGGACCAGCAGATCGCGGCTGTCTGGGACAGGTACCCGACGTCCGTGAAGTGGCTGCCGGACGCAAGCGGCCTGCTAATCACCGCCGACGAGGACGGCCGTTCACCCGTCTTCCACCTGGACCTGGCGACCGATGCGGTCACACGCCTGACGGAGGAAGGTGCGTTCACCGACGTCACGATCGCCCGCGACGGAACCGCCGCCTACGCCCTGCGCTCGAGCTACGAATTCCCAGCCGAGCCCGTGCGGCTCGATCTGACGCAGCTGGCCGAGGGCGTCGCGCCGCTGACCGCACTGCGCGGGCCCGCCGAGCGCCCGCAGCTGCCGGGCACGCTGACCGAAATCGAGACGATGGCCGACGACGGCACGCGCGTTCGCGCGTGGCTGGCGCTGCCGGAGGGCGCCTCCGACCAGAGCCCGGCGCCGCTGTTGCTGTGGATCCACGGCGGGCCGGTCGCCTCATGGAACGCATGGAGCTGGCGCTGGACGCCGTGGATCTTGGTGGCTGCCGGTTACGCAGTGCTGCTGCCGGACCCGGCGCTCTCGACGGGCTACGGGCAGTCGTTCATCGACCGCGGCTGGGGCGCGTGGGGCGATGCGCCCTACACCGACCTGATGGCGATCACCGACGCCGCCGAGGTACGCGATGACATCGACGAAACCCGCACCGCCGCGATGGGCGGCTCCTTCGGCGGCTACATGGCCAACTGGGTCGCCGGCCACACGGATCGATTCAAAGCGATCGTCACGCACGCGAGCCTGTGGGCGCTCGACGGATTCGGCCCCACGACGGACGCCTCCTTCTTCTGGGCCCGCGAGATGAGCGAAGAGATGCAGGAGGCCCACTCTCCGCACCGCTACGTCAGCGAGATCCGGACCCCGATGCTCGTGATCCACGGCGACAAGGACTACCGCGTACCGATCGGCGAGGGCCTGCGCCTCTGGTACGAGCTGCTATCCAAATCGGGGCTGCCGCAGGAGGCGGACGGCACCACCGCGCACCGGTTCCTGTACTTCCCGGACGAGAATCACTGGATCCTCACCCCGCAGCACGCGAAGATCTGGTACCAGGTGAACCTCGGCTTCCTCGCCGAGCGCGTCTTGGAGAAGGGGCCGCAGGAACTTCCGGAACTCCTCGGCTAAGCCAGCTTCAGCCGTCGAGTCGCGCGAGCTTGTCGGGGTTGGCGACGAACCGGATCGCCCGGACCCGGCCGGCTGCGGCCTCGACGTGCAGGACGTGGCTGCGGCCGTCGTAGACCAGCACGAGGGCCGGGGCGCCGTTGACGTTGCGCCACTCGACGGCGACGCCGCCCCGGTCCGCGAAGACTCCGACCAGGAACCGGGCCACACGGTCCGGGCCGAAGATCGGGTTGATGGCCGCCTTGACGCGCCCGCCGCCGTCGGACCACCACGTGACGTCGTCCGTCAGCAGTGAGACGGTGCGGTCGACGTCACCCGCGGATACCGCGTCCAGGAGTTCAGCCAGCAGCATCCGGACAGCTGCCGGCTCATGCGCGGGTTCCCTGTCGGGTTCGAGGCGCCGGGCCGCACGGGAGAGTACTTGGCGCACAGCCGCCGGAGTCGAGTCGAGAATCTCGGCGATCTGCGGCGAGCTCATCCCGAACCCGTTCTTCAGTACGTAGGCCGCGCGACCCTCCGGGGAGAGCTGCTCCATGAGGTGGAGCATGCCCAGAGAGAGCATCTCGCGATCCATTACCTCAGCGTCGGGCAGCCGGGCCGTGTCCACGGGTTCCGGCAGCCACGGCCCGATGTAGTCCTCGCGGCGCCGAGTGGCCGCCCGCAGCGCATCGATCGACCGGCGCGTCACGAGCGTCGTCAAGAAGGCCGGCCACGAGCGGACGACGTCTTGGTCGGGCCTGCTCATGCGCGCCACTTGCTCGCCCACCTCGGCCAAAACGTCCTCCGCATCAGCCAAGCCGCCCAGCATCTGGTACGCCAGCCCGAGCAATCGCGGACGTTCGTCGGCCCATGCCCGCACTCCGGGGGCGGGCGGGGCGTATGACGTCACGCCATCGGTTCGAGCCGCGTCGTTATGGCTATCCGGTTCCACACGTTGATCGTAGCGATCGCCAGCACCAGCTCCCCCACCTCGCCCTCCGGGAAATGCAGCATCGCTTCGTCCCACACGTCGTCGGGCACTCCCTCGGGTGCGAGCCGCGTCACCGCGTCCGTAAGCCGCAGGACGGCCCGCTCGCGGTCGTCGAAGTGCGGCGATTCGTGCCACGCCGCCACACCGAAGAGCTTGGCCGCCGGCGTACCGCGCTCGAGCCCGTCGCGAGAGTGCATGTCCGTGCAGAAGGAACACCCATTGAGAATCGACGCCCGCAGCTTCACGATCTCGTAGAGATCTTCAGGGACGGCGCTCCGCACGTGCTCCTCGAGACCGCGCGCAGCCGCATAGCCAGCCCGGTTGGCGGAGAACATATTCATTCGTGTCATCTTCGCTCCATCGTCGTCGTCTGACGCCGGGCGATTTCCGGCGTCACCAATCTGTCGATGGGGGATGCGAAAGTGTGACGGCCGGAGCCAACATTCTCGGCATAGACGACCTCGGACACCACGGGTGACCCGCCTCACATCCTAAGTTATGGACAATAGTGTTCAGAACGGCCTAGCATCGAGACATGGCACGCCCCCGCGCATTCGAACCCGACGACGTCCTGGACAAGGCCCTCGAGGTCTTCAGTCACCAGGGCTTCACCGCAACGAGCACCCAACAGCTGTGCGACGCCACGGACCTGAGCCGTTCGAGTTTCTACAACGCGTTCGAGAGCAAGGAGATCCTGCTCATGCGAACGCTCGAGCGATACGCGCTGCTCCGGCAGGACGACTACCGCCAGACACTGGACTGCGACGGGACCGGTCGCGAGATCATCGACGGCCTCATCGCCGACCTGATCACCCTGCAGTTCGCCACGGCAGAGCGGGAATCATGCTTCATCCTCCGCCTCGCCGGCGAACTCGGAATGAAGCACGAGGCCGTCGGCCACCTCCTGCGGCGCTCGCTGCGCGACTCCCGCACCATGCTCGAGGAGCTCGTCCGCCGCGGCCAACGCGACGGCAGCATCACCAACTGCGCACCCGCGCGCGACCTCGCCGCGCTCGTCGACGCCACCGTAGCCGGACTGCAAACCCTCGGTCGAACGGCGCTCGACGACGCCGACTCGCGCCGCATCCACGCCACGCTCATGGCGCTGCTGTGACCGCGGCAGGCCCCCACATACTGAACAGATACGTACAAAACCATGGAGGACAATCATGAGCACGTCACGAACTGACGGGCGCATGCCCCTCGGCATCCTCATCCTGACGCTCGGCATCTTCTCGCTTGGGACCAGTGAATTCATGATGGCCGGCATTCTGGAGATGTTCGCCGGCGAACTCGGGATCTCGATCCCGGACGCGGGCCTGTCGATCACCGTCTTCGCGATCGGGATGTTCGTTAGCGCCCCGATCGTTTCCGCGCTGACCATCACCCTTCCACCGAAGTCCACCCTCCTGACCGCCATGAGCGTCTTCACGGCCGCCCACTTCGCGACGGCCCTCACCGAGGACTACCGCGTCATTCTGGCTCTTCGCCTCGTCTCGGCAATCGCGTGCGCGGCGTTCTGGGCCATCGGCACCGTCGTAGCCGTGCGCATGGTGCCGGCCGCCTACTCGGGTCGGGCGATCGCCACCCTCGTCGGCGGCATCACCCTGGCGAACGTCCTCGGCATTCCGCTGGGCTCCTTTGTCGGACACCTCTGGGGGTGGCAGGCGGTCTTCGTGACCGTCGGCATCTTCTCGGCCATCGGTCTGGTCCTCACGGCACTCTTCGTCGACGGGGAGCACACGCCCTCCACGGAGCCCCTGGGCCGGATCCTCCGCCGCGAGATCGTCATCTTCAAGCGGCTGCCCCTGCTCGTCGCACTGGGGACCACCGTGCTGTTCCAATCAGCCGTCTTCACCACCCTGTCGTACATCACTCCCATGCTCACCCAGGTCGCAGGGCTCCCCGAGCACCTTGTGAGCGTTGCGATGCTCATGTTCGGTGTCGGCACTCTCATCGGGGTGATGATCGGCGGCCGCTACGCGCACGTGAACATGCTCGGCAACATCTTCCTGAGCCTGGCCGGCATGCTCGTCTCACTCGCCCTGATGTGGCTATTCTCCGGGTGGGCGCCCGGCTTCCTGGGCGCGTTCGTCCTGTTCGGCATCGCGTCGTTCTCGATTGCGGGAGCCCTCAACGGACGCGTCTTCCAGATCGCCAGCGACTCGCAGGTACTGGTCGCCGGCTTCAACGTGGCCGCCTTCAACATCGGCAATACGATCGGCCCGACGGTCGGCGCCCTGCTGATCAGCGCAGGGATGGGCTATCTGTCGCCTCTCGCCGGTTCAGCCGCACTCGGTCTCGGCGCCGTCGGATTCGCCACCTGGGCATGGGTCTTGCAGCGCCGGTCCAAGCAGGCTGAACTCCACGAGACCAGCCAGGAGCAACTCTCCCGCGTTTGACCGGCAACGCCGACGACGCGTGCGAGGTCTCAGTCCACACTCTCCATGAGCGTCAGCAGCTGCAGGTACCGCTCCGTCCCCATGAACTCGGCGATCTGCGCGTCATCGGGATCCTCCACGGTTTCGCCGTCAAGCTGCAGGAACTCGGCAGTGGAGACGAAGTACGCCCAGTCGTCGTCGGTCTGCATGAATCCCAGCGGGGAGCGCAGCTCCGTCAGCCACGCCTCCGCCTGCTCCGGATCAAGGATGCCGACCTGGAACTTCCGCACGTTCTCGGTCGCGTCCTCGGAGGGCTCGGTCGCCACGGTCAGCAGGATCTGGTCGGCGTCGGCGTCCGTGTCGACGGCGATCCGGCCCAGCTCGTCGACCGCGCTGACGAGGATGGGCCCGTCGGCGTCACCCTCGAAGGGCTCCGGCGTGAACTGCGCGACGACGCCCCCTTCCTCGTCGACAACGTCCATGAGCCAGGACGCCGCCGGACCCGCCGAGGTGACGACGTCCCACTCAGGCGGGTACTCGAACTCGACGAAGCCGTTGTCGAACTCCTGCCAGTCATAGGTCTCGAGCAGATCGTCTTCGGTGATCTCTGGGATCTCCGGCTGTTCGGTCTCGGGGGAGCTCGACGGGTCGGGCGATTCGGACGTCGGGGAAGGTGCCGCGCTCGGCGACTGCACGGGTTCGCCCGTGTCTGTCGGTGTCGGCTCCGCCTGTCCTCCGGTGCAGCCCGCGAGCAGCGCGCCGGTCGCCGCCAGCACGACGACGGCACTCGCGCCCCGCGTCCGGGCGCGTCCGGGCCGCGCACTCCGGGGGTGTTGAGTTGCCTCGCCGCGTGTCATGCCTTCCTCCGATTGCCTCGTGGACCCGGTCGGCGAACGTCCTCGTCGCCGTTGACAGCAGTCTCTCAGGTGCTTGTTGGAGTTTGCTGGACATCCTGCGGCGAGCTGCCGCCGCGCCCGGGGACCGGACGACTGCAAGGTCAGCCGCTCACGCTGTCCATCATGGCCAGGATCTGCCGGTAGCGCTCCGTCTCCAGGAAGTCCTGCGCCTGCTCCAAGGTGGGGTCGTCGTTCCGCTCGCCATCAGCGTCGACGAGGTCCACGATCACGCGGAAGACGCCCCAGCCGTCGTCGTCCTGCCTATAGCCGGGTGAATACATCTGGAGGTCGAGATAGTTCTCAGCCTGCTCGGGTGCCAGCAACTGGACCTGGAGCCGATTCACCCACGCGACCGCCCACTGAGGAGTCTCGATCGGTTCAGTGAACGTCGTCAGAAGCACCTGCTCTGCGCTCGCACCCGTCGTGACCGGCCGACGATCGAGCACCTCGACGGTTTGGATCTGGGGATCCCTCTCCGGTCCCTGTGCAACGGGACGCGGAGAGAAGACGGCGACCCAGCTCCCGTTCTCGTCCTGCACGCCGGCGCTCGCGCCGTCGCCGAGGTCGCCGTGCTCCTCGACCGTCCACCCCTCCGGATAGGAGAAGGTCAGGAAGTCGTTGCTGTACACCTGCCAGTCAGAGACATCGGGCAGGTCGTCCGAACGGCCCGCATCCGTGGCGCACCCGGCGATCAGGACCGCCGTCGCGACGACCGCCGAGGCCGCCCGCGCACGCCGGACCAGCCTCCGGCGCCCCGGACCCGAGCTCTTCTCTTCGGCTGCACTGCAGGACATGACGCGACCTCCACTCCGGCGCTCGCGGACGGGCGGGCCCCGTCGGCCGGTTGAGGGGCCAGTCTCGCAGCGGCGTCTCGGGTCCGCCAGATCCGGTTCGGAATCGTTGCAAAGCGTTCCCATCATGGCCGCCTGCGCCGCGCGTCCACCCTTCAGTCGAGCAGGAGTGCCGGCTCCTCCATGATCGCGGCGACGTCCGCCATGAACCGTGCGGAGAGGTCTCCATCCACGACCCGGTGATCGAAGGACCCGCCGAGGGTCGTGATCCAGCGCGGGACGACCTCGCCGGAGACGACCCACGGCTTCTCCTTGATCGTGCCGAACGCGACGATCGCCACCTCACCCGGGTTGATGATCGGGGTCCCGGTGTCGATGCCCAGCGCGCCGATGTTCGTCACCGTCATCGTCCCGTCCTTCATATCCGCCGGGGACGTCCGGCCCGCGCGTGCCGTCGACGCGAGCTCGTTGAGCGCCACCGCCAGCTCCTTCAGGCTCAAGTCCTGCGCGTCCTTGATGTTCGGCACCAGCAGACCGCGCGGCGTCGCCGCCGCGATGCCCAGGTTCATGAAGTGCTTGACCTGGATCTCGGCGCCGGTCTCGGTCTCGACCCACGAAGCGTTGACGTTCGGGTTGCGCGCGGCCGCCCAGATCACGGCTTTCGCCAGGATCAGCAGCGGCGAGACGCGGACGCCCTCGAAGTCCTTGGACTTCTTCAGCCGCTGCACGAACTCCATGGTCCGCGTCGCGTCGACGTCGACGAAGATCGAGACGTGCGGGGCGCTGAACGCCGACTGCACCATGGCCTTCGCGGTCGCCTTGCGCACACCCTTGACGGGCTGCCGCTCGATTCGCTGTTCCTCACGCTTTCCGGTGTCCCAGAACGTCGGCGCGGCGGCCTGCTCGGCCTCGCGCTGCGCCTGGTAGGAGAGCAGGTCCTCGCGCGTGATCTCGCCCTGGCCGCCCGTCGCGGGCACCTTGGCCAGGTCGATCCCGAGCTCCTTGGCGAACTTGCGCACCGGCGGCTTCGCGAGCACGCGCCCGAGCAGGCCGCTCACGGCCGCACCGGAGGCGGCCACACGGGCCTGCACGACGCCGGCCGTCGCCGCCGCTGTCGGCGCGGCCCGCGGGGTGAACCGCTCGCGGGCCCCCTTGAGCCCCTCGCGCACGGCGGCCGACGGGATCGGCCGATTCAGCCGACGACGGCGGCGCGCCGGGTCGGCCTTGGGCCCGGAGCCGACAAGCGGCCCGGCCGTCTGCTCCGGCTCGGTGGCGCGGGTGCGGTCGGCGGCGGGCGTGGCCTCGCCGTCGTACTCCTCCCCCTCGTCGTCGAGCGAGCGCTCGGTGACCTCACCGAGGATCGACTGCGCGGCCGGGTCCTCGGGCAGCGGCCGGCCGGCGTCCGGGGCCTCCGGTTCGGCGGGGGAAGCGGCCTCGTCGATCGTGATGAGCGGCTTGCCGACCTCGAGGGTCTCGCCCTCAGCGGCGTGCAGCTCGGCGACCGTGCCGGCGAACGGGCACGGCAGCTCGACGAGCGACTTGGCCGTCTCGATTTCCACGAAGACCTGGTTGACGGTCACGGCATCGCCGGCGGCGACCTTCCAGGAGACGATCTCCGCCTCCGTCAGGCCCTCGCCCACATCGGGCAGGTTGAAGGTGTTCATGTGCGTGATCCCTTAGTACGTGAAGAGGCGGTCGAGGGCTTCGAGCAGCTTGTCGATGTCCGGCAGGTAGTCTTCCTCGACCTTTGCCACCGGGTACGGCATGTGGAAGCCGCCGACGCGCAGTACCGGGGCCTCGAGGGAGAGGAACGCGCGCTCGGAGACGCGGGAGGCGATCTCGCCGCCGATGCCGCCGAAAGTCGGGGCCTCGTGGGCGACGATGAGCCGGCCGGTCTTCTCGACGGAGGCGACCACGGTGTCGAAGTCGATCGGGCTGATCGAACGCAGGTCCACAACCTCGACGCTGTATCCGTCCTCCTCAGCCGCGTCGGCGGCGGCGAGGGCGACCGGCACGAGCGGGCCGTACGCCACGATCGTGGCGTGGTGGCCCTCGCGCACGACTTGGGCCTTGAACGCGTCCAGCGCGGGGCGCTCGGTGTCGACCTCGCCCTTGAGCCAGTAGCGGCGCTTGGGCTCGAAGACGATGACCGGGTCCTCGCACTCGATCGCCTGCTGGATCATCCAGTAGGCGTCCTGAGCGTTCGAGGGGGTGATGATGCGCAGCCCGGCCGTGTGGGCGAAGAGCGCCTCGGGCGACTCGGAGTGGTGCTCGACTGAGCCGATTCCGCCGCCGTAGGGGATGCGGATGACGACGGGGACCGTGAGCCGGCCCTCGGAGCGGGCGCGCATCTTGGCCAGCTGCGTCGTGATCTGGTTGAAGCCGGGGAAGACGAACCCGTCGAACTGGATCTCGGCGACGGGGCGGTAGCCGCGCAGCGCCATCCCGATGCACGTCCCGATGATCCCGGATTCGGCGAGCGGCGAGTCGATCACGCGGCGCGTGCCGAAGTCCGCCAGGAGCCCGTCCGTGATGCGGTAGACGCCGCCGAGGCGTCCGATGTCCTCGCCGATGAGCAGGGACTTCTCATCCGACTCGAGGCTGCGGCGCAGCCCGGAGTTGATGGCCTTCGCAATGGTCATCGTGGTCATCGGGCGCCTCCCGGGTGGTTGTCGGCGAAGCCGGCTTCGTACTGGCGGAACCACTCGGATTCCTCGCGGATGAGCGGGTGCGCCTCCGCGTAGACGTTCTTGAACGAGTCCGCGAGGACCGGGTCTGGGAACGTGAACGCCTTGGCACGCACGCCCGCGGCCATCTCGTCCGCGTCGGCGGCGACCTGTTCGAAGAACGCGTCGTCGCCGGCGCCGGAGGAGCGCAGGTAGGCCTCGAGCCGCAGCAGCGGGTCCTTCGGCTCCCACGACAGTTCCTCCTCTGAGGCCCGGTACTTGGTCGGGTCGTCGGCAGTCGTGTGCGCGCTCATGCGGTACGTGACCGCCTCGATGAAGACTGGGCCGTCGCCGCGGCGCGCGTGCTCGAGGGCGTAGCGCGTCACGGCGAGGCACGCGAGGACGTCGTTGCCGTCGACGCGGAGCCCCTCGAAGCCGTAGCCGGCGGCGCGGGAGGCCAGCGGAACCTTGGACTGGACCTCGAACGGCACCGAGATCGCCCACTGGTTGTTCTGGCAGAAGAAGACGATCGGTGCGTCGAAACTCGCGGCGAAGACCATCGATTCGTGCACGTCGCCTTCGGACGAGGAACCGTCCCCGAAGTACGCGACGACGGCGTCGCCCTCAGCAGCGCGGCGCTCGGTATCCCAGTCGGACTGGTCGTGGTTGATGCCCATCGCGTACCCGGTCGCGTGCGGCACCTGGGCGGCGAGCACCATCGTGTACATGTGGAAGTTGTTCTCCCGCGGGTCCCAGCCGCCGTTGGAGACGCCCCGGAAGATGCGCAGCATCTCGGCGAAGTCGACCTGGCGGGTCCACGCGACGCCGTGCTCGCGGTAGGTCGGGAAGATGTAGTCGCCGGGGCGCGTGGCGCGGCCAGACCCGATCTGCGCGGCCTCCTGACCTCGGCAAGGGACCCAGAGCGCAAGCTGCCCCTGGCGCTGCAGCGCGGTCGCCTCGACGTCGAACCGGCGCGTCAGGGCCATGTCGCGGTAGATGCTGCGCAGCTCGTCGGCGTCGACGTCCGCCACGTAGGCGGAGAACCGCTCGTCGGCGTGCAACTCGCCGCGCTCGTCGAGCAGCTGAATCAGCGGCCCGTCGGCGGCGGCGGCGTCTGGCGTCATGAGCCCGTCGCTCGCCGGAGAGGCCTGAGAGGTCGTCGCCATGCGGGTGTCCCTTCGCATCGGGGGTGTTGATCGTCTCAACGTTCAATTCTGACGTGGTGTTCCAACGAAATATGCCGCTTGCGGAATGCATTCCGCGAGCGGCATATTTACGGAAGTCCTGTACCAGCCTACTGGTCGGAAGCGGACTTGCGGCGAATTAGACCTACTTTGAAAGCCGGGGCTTCGTTGGATAGTTCCTACAAATTTCAAGGAATCGCGAGTTCGCCTCGGGTTCGCCGATGCTCACGCGCACGCCCTCGCCGGCGAACGCGCGCACCGACAGCGCGTGCGTGGCGGCGTACGCAGCGAAATCGGCGGCGGCCTCGCCGAGCTTGAGCCAGACGAAGTTCCCCTGCGCCTCGGGGATCTCCCAACCGAGTTCCGCCAGCCCGGCGACCACGCGTCGTCGCTCCTGCACGAGGGACTCGACGCGCTCGGCAACGGCGTCGGCGTTCTCGAGGGAGGCGATCGCGGCCCGCTCGGCGAGCGTCGAGACCGCGAACGGGGTCGCGATCACCCGCAGGTGGGCGGTGATCTCCGGCCGGGTGATCGAGTAACCGACGCGCAGATTCGCCAGGCCATGGGCCTTGGAGAAGGTCCGCAGCACAGCCACGTTCGGGTATTTGCGGTACATCTCGATGCCGTTCACGGCGTCGTCGTCGCGCACGAACTCGGTGTAGGCCTCGTCGATCACGACGAGCACGTTCCGCGGGACGGCCGCGATGAACCGCTCGACCTCGTCCGTGCGCAGGATCGGGCCGGTCGGGTTGTTAGGGGTGCACAGCACGACGACGGTGGTCCGCTCGTTCACGGCTGCGGCCATGGCCTCGAGGTCGTGGCGCCCGTCGTCGAGAACGGGGACCTCGACCGCGCGGGCGCCCGCGGTGCCGACGACGATCGGGTACGCCTCGAACGAACGCCACGCGTAGACGACCTCGTCCTGGACGCCGTCCTCGTTCTGCCCGGCGAAGGTGTTCAGGATCTGGGTCAGGGCGCCTAGGGAGCCGGCCCCGGTGACGATGTCCTCGGCCGGCACGTCCAAGTATTCGGACAATGCGCCGCGCAGCGCAGTCGAGAGCGGGTCCGGGTAGCGGAAGGTGCCGACGTGCTCGCGGATGGCGTCGAGAACGGCCGGGATCGGCGGCAGCGGGTTCTCGTTGGAGGAGAGCTTGTAGGAGGTCAGCCCCTCGATCGGCGCCGGCGGTTTTCCGGCCGCGTACTTCGGGAGACGGTCCAGCACGGGTCGCGGCTGGACCGCGTTCGCCTGCAGGGGGGTGGTCTGCGGTTCCGTTGCTGTCTCTAGGTTCTGCGCGCCCGCTTCGTCGCGAGCCGCACTGCTGTATTGCGTCATACAGACAGGATATCGCCCACCGGATGCTGCCTGTGATGGCCACCACGGGCCGCAGTCGCTGTACTAGGTTAGCGATCACCCGCCCACGCACCCCGGAGGAAAACAAGGGTCATTGCATCCGCTCCCTGGTGGCACACAGCCATCCTGGCCGCCGTCGTTCTGGGCGACGCCCTCCTCTCGATCAGGCCGCCCACATTCATCGCCCAGTGCCTCTCGGGTGTCAACTTCCCCCGTGAGTGATGGTGGACGCTCGTCTACATCAAGCTGGTCGCCACGGCCGGACTCATCGCAGGGTTCTGGTTCCCCGGGGTCGGCATCGCTGCCAACGTCGGTGTCATCGCCTACTTCGTCGCAGCCAGCGTCGCGCACGTCAAAGCCAGATTCCTGAAGTCCGAGTTCTGGATCAATTGCCTCGGCATGCTCGCGCTGTCGGCGACGACGTTGATCCTGACCCTCGCCCTCTAACGCGGACCGCGAGCGTGACGGGCGTCACGGTCGGGACGAGATGACGAACCGTGACCAGAGAAACCCCACCTCAGCTGGGGGTACGCAACTTCTCACACGACGCGTCCGGGGGCGTGAGAGTAGATTGAAGTAAGCGCAACACGATGAAACGCGTCGTGAAATCTTCGCCGGGCAGGCTTGGAACCATCGACCAAGCACCGCCAACTCACGCGGAGGACAACCACCATGAGCACCACTGATCGCACGGCGACGACCCCGCCCGTCGCCCCAGAACGTCAACCTGCCACGCTGGACATGCGACCCGGACGCTGGGTCGACAATTGGGACTCCGAAAACCTGCACTTCTGGGAGTCGATCGGACGACGCACCGCGAAGACGAACCTCAAGTGGTCGATCTTCGCCGAGTTCCTCGGCTTCGTCGTCTGGCAGCTCTGGTCCGTCACGGCCGTGTTCCTGCCGCAGGCCGGATTCGACCTGAGCACCAGCCAGGTGTTCTGGCTGATCTCGATCCCGGCACTGGTCGGCGCCACCCTGCGCATCCCCTACACGTTCATGATCGCGCGCTTCGGCGGCCGCAACTGGACCATCGCCTCCGCCCTGCTGCTGCTCATCCCGGCCGTGGGCCTCGCGCTGGCCGTGTCCAACCCGGCGACGCCGTTCGCCGTCCTGCTGTTCCTCGCCGGCACCGCCGGCTTCGGCGGCGGCAACTTCGCCTCCTCGATGGCCAACATCACCTACTTCTACCCGGACCGCGAGAAGGGCTGGGCGCTGGGGCTGAACGCCGCCGGCGGCAACCTCGGAGCCGCCGTCGTGCAGCTGATCGTCCCGATCGCCGTGACCGTTTTCGCCGCCACCGCCCTGAACCTGCCCATGGCCGGCTGGATCTGGGTCCCGTTCATCCTGCTGGCGGCCTTCGGCGCCCGCAAGTACATGCACAACCTCTCCCACGCGAAGGGCGACATCACCGGCGCGGTGGCCGCCCTGAAGGAGAAGCACCTGTGGGTCATCTCCTTCCTCTACATCGGCACGTTCGGCTCGTTCATCGGCTTCTCCGCCGTCTTCCCGAAGCTCATCGCCGACACGTTCCCCGAGTTCTCGACGTTCTCGATCGTCTCCGCGTCCCTGTCGCTGTCCTTCCTCGGCCCGCTGGTCGGCTCCCTGTCCCGCCCCTACGGCGGCAAGCTCGCCGACCGCATCGGCGGCGCCCGCATCACGATCGTGTCCTTCGCCGTCATGGCGCTCATCACCGTGGGCGTGGTCCTCACGCTCCCGCTCGGTAACTTCTGGGTCTTCCTGGGCCTGTTCCTGCTGCTCTTCACGGCCAGCGGCATCGCCAACGGCTCGACCTACAAGATGATCCCCACCGTGTTCTCGCTGCAGTCCGTGGACCGCAACGACGGCGTCTCGGCCGAGCGCAAGGCCTCAGCCGCCCTCGGCCTCATCTCCGCCATCGGCGCGTACGGCGGCTTCATGATCCCGCAGGCGCTCGGCTTCTCGGCCTCGACGACCGGCGCCTACAACGCGGCGTTCATCGGGTTCGTCATCGCCTACGTGGTCATGATGGCCGTGACCTGGTTCTTCTACCTTCGCCCGGGCACCGTGTTCGCCCGCCAGGGCGTCTAAAGAGGCTATCCCCCACTATGTCGACCACCGCCACGCATTGCCCGTACTGCGCCCTGCAGTGCGCGATGACCCTCACCCCCGCGCCGTCCTCCGAAACGGGCGCGGGGGCGGCGGTCGAGGGCCGCGACTTCCCCACGAACAACGGGCGCCTGTGCCGGAAGGGCTTCTCTGCCCCCGAGCTGCTGGCCTCCCGCCAGCGCATCACCGCCCCGCTGCTGCGCGGCGACGACGGCGAGTTCCGCGAGGCCGGGTGGGACGAGGTTCTGGATCTCCTCGCCGAGAAGATCAGCGCAATGCGGGCAGCCCACGGGCCCGACTCGATCGCCGTATTCGGTGCCGGCGGGCTCACCAACGAGAAGGCCTACCAGCTCGGCAAGTTCGCCCGGCTAGCGCTCGGCACCCGCCTCATCGACTACAACGGCCGCTTCTGCATGTCCTCGGCCGCCGCGGCCGGCAACCGGTCCTTCGGCCTCGACCGCGGCCTGCCGTTCCCGCTAACCGACCTGCAGCAGGCCTCCACGATTCTGCTGCTCGGCTCCAACGTCGCCGACACCATGCCGCCCTTCGTCCAGCACCTCGAAGGGGCCCGCGCGGCCGGCGGCCTGATCGTGGTGGACCCCCGCAAGTCGGCGACCGCCGCCCTCACGGACGACGCCGGCGGCCTGCACCTGCAGTCCGCGCCCGGCACGGACCTCGAGCTGCTGCTCGGCCTCGCCCACGTGATCCTCAACGAAGGCCTCGCCGACCTCGAGTACCTCGCCGCCCGCACCTCCGGCCTGGCGGCCCTCCGCCGCACGCTCGCGCCGTGGTGGCCCGAGCGCACCGAGCAGGTCACGGGCGTCCCGGCTGCACAGATCCGCCGGGCCGCCCACCACCTCGGCAACGCGGCGCGGCAGGCGCGCGACGCCGTCGTGCGCGGCGAAACCCCGGCCAAGGTCTTCGTCCTCACGGGCCGCGGGATCGAGCAGCACGCGAACGGCACCGACACGACGACGGCGGCGATCAACCTCGCGCTCCTGCTGGGGCTGCCCGGCACGCCCGGCGGCGGCTTCGGCACGCTCACCGGGCAGGGCAACGGCCAGGGCGGGCGCGAACACGGGCAGAAGTCCGACCAGCTGCCCGGCTACCGCAAGATCGACGACCCGGTTGCCCGCGCGCACGTCGCCGCCGCCTGGAGTGTGCCCGAATCCCTCATTCCTGGCCCCGGCATCCCCGCCGCGCAGCTGCTCTACAGCCTCGGCGGCTCCCACGGCGGCACCCTGCCCGACGGCACACCGGGGCCCCGCGTGCTCATGGTGCACGGCTCCAACGTGGCGGTCTCCGCCCCCGACGCCAACCGCGTCATCGAGGGCCTGCGCCGCCTCGACTTCCTGGTGGTTGCCGACTTCTTCCTCTCCGAGACGGCCGCCGAGGCCGACCTCGTCCTGCCCGTGTTGCAGTGGGCCGAGGAGGAGGGCACCATGACCAACCTTGAAGGCCGGATCCTGCGCCGCCGCCGCGGGCTCACACCGCCGCCCGGCGCACGCGACGAGCTCTGGATCATGGCCGAACTCGCCCGCCGCCTCGGCGCACCGGGCACGTACTCGCGTGACGCCCGCGAGGTCTTCGACGAGCTGCGCGCCGCCTCCGCCGGCGGCCTCGCCGACTACTCGGGCATCGACTACGCCGATCTCGACGCGGGCCGCGCGGTCTACTGGCCCTTCCGGGCCAGCGAGCACGACGACGGCGGCGCCGCACCGGCCGGGGCGATGCTCGGCACCCCGCGGCTCTTCCTCGACCGTTTCGCCCACCCGGACGGGCGCGCGAAACTGGTCCCCGTCCGCCCCGCGCCGACCCCGCCGGGAGACGCCGCCGGGCTGCGCCGAGTCGGTAACGGCGGCTCTCGCCCGGACGGCGACCCGTCGGCGCTCGCGCTGACGGTCATCACGGGCCGGCTGCTCGAGCACTACCAGTCCGGCGCGCAGACCCGTCGCACCGAGGCGCTCGCCGCCGCGGCACCCGAGGCACGGGCCGAGATCCATCCGGCCGCCGCGGCCCAGCTCGGGCTCGAGGACGGCGGCTGGATCGAACTGCGCAACAGCCAGGGCGTCGTCGTCGTGCGCTGCCAGTACAGCGCGGCGATCCGCACGGACGCGGTGTTCGTGCCCTTCCACTACCCGGGGCTCGGCAGCGTGAACCGGCTGGTGACCTCCGCTCTGGACCCCATCAGCTCGATGCCGGCGTTCAAGAACGCCAAGGTGACAGCACGGGCGGTCCCCGCCCCCGAGCGGGAATCACACCCGGACGACGCGAGAACAGGAGCAGCGGTATGAGCGCGGAACGCATCGTGGTGATCGGGTTCGGTCCGGTGTCGGCCCGGCTCGTCGAAGACCTGCTGCCCACGCTGGCCGCCGGCGAGATCGAGCTGACCGTCCTGGGCGCGGAGCCACACGCGGCGTACAACCGCGTCATGGTCGGCGAGGTCGGCGGCGGCCGCGCCGACGTCGAGGCCATCACGATGGCCGACGTCGACGAGCTGCGCGGACAGGGCGTCGACGTGCGCGTCGGCGCGATCGTGAAACGGGTCGACCGCTCCCGCCGGCACGTCGTGCTCGAGACGGGCGAGGCGCTGGCCTACGACCGGGTCGTGTTCGCGACCGGCGCCCGCCCGGTGCTGCCGACCCTGCGCGGACTGAACTTCGCGCCCCACGTCGAACCCGAGCTGCCCGCCGGCGTCGCGGCGCTGCGCGATCTGGAGGACGCGGCCGCCCTGCGGAGCGTGATCGAGGCTCGCGGTCGCGTCGTCGTGCTCGGCGGCGGCGTGCTCGGCGTCGAGGCCGCCCTCCTGGTCCAGGAGCAGGGCGGCCAGGCCGTGCTCGTGCACAACGGCGACTTCCCGATGGCCCGCGCCGTCGACGCCGACGCCGGCCGGCTGCTCTCCGCGCGGCTGTGCGCGGCGGGCGTGCAGCTCGTCCCGTCGGCCACGGCCGTCGGCGTGCGCGAGGAGCGGGATTCCTTCTCCGGGCTCGAGCTCGACGACGGCACGGTGATCGACGGCGACCTGCTGGTCCTGTCGATCGGCGTGCGCCCGCGCGATGAGATTGCGGCCGGGTGCGGACTGACCACGGGCGGCGGCATCCACGTGGACCAGGGCCTCTGCGCCGACACCGAGGACCGGGTCTTCGCGATCGGTGACTGCGCCGCCGTCGACGGCGCCCGCCCGTCGGGCCTGATCGGGCCGGGCTGGTCGCAGGCGAGCTGGCTCGCCGGATACTTCGCCACGCACCGCGTCCGCAACCCCTTCCTCGACGGCCCCATCGACGAGGTTGCTGAGGCCCGACGTGCGGCCGAAGACCCGTACTCCGCAGGCGTGCCCCAGGAGCTGCCCGGCGTCATCCTGCTCAAGGCCCGCGGAATCGACATGGCCGCCGGCGGCCTGGTCGACGTGAGCCTGTGGGACGAGGGGCCGCAGCGGGTCTCCGTCTGGGCGGACCCACGGCAGGGCAAGTACGTCAAGATGGTCACCGAGGACGGTGTGCTCTCGGGGTTCGTGGCGATCGGTATGCCGCGCACCGCCGCCGAGCTCGTCATGCTCTACGAGCGCGGCCGGGAACTGCCCGCGGACCGCACCACGCTCTTCCGGCTGGACGACGCGGCGATGTCGGTCGAGGCCGAGCCGTCACCCGACGACGTGCTGTGCCGCTGTTCGGGCGCCACCCACGGCCAGGTCGTCGAGGCACGGGACGCCGGCAACGCGAGCGTCGAATCGATCGGCTCCGCGTGCCGTGCGGGCACTGGCTGCGGTGGCTGCCGCGACAAGATCGAGGCGATCCTCGCCACCGCCCCGGCTGCGAGCGGCGACGCGGAGGGCCTCGTCAGGGCGTGATTACCCGGAGTCGAGCCAGTACGCGAGAACGCCGGACATCATGATGGCGACTGACACGGCAAACACGGCCAGGCCGATGGCGATGACCGTCCACACTTTGCGTCGCTCGTTCATGCAGCAACGGTAGACCACGACTTGGAATGAATCCCCTGTGAATCCGGCATTTCCGCCCAGCCGCGCCCCGGGCGCATGCCAGACTTGGGGCCATGATGGCTTTTATCGTTCGCGTCGTTGTCAACGCCCTTGCCCTGGCCGCTGCCGCGTGGCTGCTGCCCGGCATCACCGTCGGTGCCGAGGCCACAACCTCCGCGGCGGGCAGCGACTCGGCCGGCGTCGCCCTTGCCTACCTGTTCATCGGCCTGATCTTCGGCCTCGTCAACGCGATCGTCAAACCCATCATCGGCTTCCTCTCGCTGCCGATCACCTGCCTCACGCTGGGCCTTTTCACGATCGTCATCAACGCTGGGATGCTCGCGCTGACCGCGTGGATCACGCAGTACACACCGGTCTCCTTCACGATCGACGCCTTCTTCTGGGACGCCGTCCTCGGCGCGATCATCGTCGCCGTCGTCTCCGCGCTGCTCAGCTGGCTCGTCCCCGATAAGCGCCGCGACTAGCCGGTGCCAGGTGCCGGGGCCGGTGCGCGTCGCCGCGGTTCTTCTCCAGCCTGTCGACGAACTGATTCACGGTCTCGGCCGGCCGTAGCGTTGATCCGCGCCGGCGCAGCCGCGCCCGATGCAGCGTCGTGGCTCCAGTCGGCGCCAGCAGCGCCGTCAGCCCGGCCTCGGCCTCCCGCACCGCCGGGTCGTCCGCGGCCGTCGCCCCTGCGGCGAGGTACCGGTAGTTTTCCAACGCGTGGGCCGGCCCGAACACCCCGCCCGGTTCCGTGGGGTCGACGCCCGGCGCGTAACCCGCACCATAGACCGTGACGCGAGATTCGGAAGCCTCGTTCGGCCTCCCGTCGAGGCCGGGCACCGGATCATGCACGTGCTCGAGGTGTAGTGACGGCACATCCTGCGGGATGGCCGTCTCCCCCACAGGCGATCCTGCGGTCACGACGTACTCGACGCGGTACAGGCCCCGGACCTGCTTGCTGGCCGCCGCGTTGGCCGCGTGCATTCCGCCCTGGCTGTGCCCGCTGAAGACGAGCCGGTCCCCTTCGTCGACACCCACCCGCTCGAGAGCTTCCAGGGTCGCCTCGATCACGTATTCACTCTCCGCGCCCGCCGCCTCCACTGCACCGCCGGCGTCAGCGAAGTTCCTTCCGTCGTCAACACCGCCGATCTGGGTTCCTGGAAACGCGACGACGTGCACCGTGCCCGCGGCCGTCTCGGTGGAACTGATCAGGATGTTCGCCTCCGGCACGTCGTCCCGAGCGAACCCCGCCTGAAACTCGAGTATCCCCTCGAGCGTCCCGGTCACCGGCCGGGCACCGGGCACTTCCGCGACTTCCTCCACGGCGATCGGCCCCAGCCTGCCGACACCGGCGGTGCGCACCAGTTCCGCGAGGACGGGCGCCGCCCGCTCAAAAACAGACTGCTCCACGAGCCCGCCGCGCTCGCGGTCACGCCACCCGCCGAACACCGTCCTTCCCGCGGCCCTGCCGACCCCGCTGCCGCCCAGTAGGAATCCCACCAGAAGTTCACCGGCGAGCGCCGGTGATTGATTGATGAGATCCTCGACCAGCCGCGTCGAGGGGTACCAGCCCGGGGACTCGAGCGCGTAGTTGAGCAGTATCGACCGGGTGCGCCCGCGGAGCTGCTCTGCGCTGCGCAGCACCTCGGCCTCGCAGGCCTCGTACGTCAGCCGCGCGTTGCGCACGCGGAACGCGAGGGTCGCCGATTCGCGGTCCATCTCCTCAGCGAGCGCCCGCGCCGCCTCCACAGTCGCCGCATCAGCGAAGAAGCCCCTCTCCCGAGGCGGAAAACTGCCCTGCGCGCCCTCCGCCACGCGCAGGGCGCTGGCGGCCTCGGCGAAGATGCCGGACACCTCCTCCAGCCGTCGGGCGGCCGCTTCGAGATCGTCGCTGCGGCAGTCGATGCTCGCCTGCCCCGCGCCGCCGCTGCTGATGAACCCGCTCATCCCCATCCCGCCCTCGAACCGTAGGCCGCGCCCGGTCCGGCCCACTGCGACCGCTCGGCGTCGGCCCGCGCGGACGCCGCGACCGCCGCGGAATGCGCCGCGTCGATCCGCTGCGCCAGCATCTCCGATGTGCGTCGCATCGACTCGACGCGCTGCGCGAACCGTTCCCCGGCGGGCGAATCCCAGCTGGTCTGGGTGAGCAGTCGGGTGTAGGCGTCGCGCGCCGCGTACACGCGCTCGGCGGCCAGCGCGGTGTGATCGGCCAGTTCCGCCCACGTCCGCGTCGAATCCCACACCCCGCCCACCCCTTTTCTTGTGCCCGTCGCGGCCGGCGGCCGCGCCCTGAGACACCACGCTAGGAGCGCGACGACGGCGGCTGGCGTCGTCGTCGTGCCATGTGGGTAACGTGGCCGGTTTCGCGGACTGTGGATGGCGGGACGGCCGCCCGTGCATGGAAGAATAGGAGCCATGGCTGAATCTGCGCGCTTCTCACTGGCATCCGAACCTCTGGCACTCGGTGCGCTCGACGGACGGTACCGCTCCGCCGTCGCGCCCCTGGTCGACTACCTCTCCGAAGCGGCCCTGAACCGCGACCGCGTGCACGTCGAGGTCGAGTGGCTGATCCACCTGACCGCCAACTCCGTGCTGCCGGGCACCGCACCGCTGGAGGACGAGCAGGTTGCCGCGCTGCGGAAGATCGTGACTGATTTCGACGGCGAATCCGTGTCCGAGCTCGCCGAGATCGAGGCCGTGACCGTGCACGACGTCAAGGCCGTCGAGTATTACATCGGCCGCCGCCTCGAGGCCATCGGCATCGGGGAGCTCAAGCCGCTCGTGCACTTCGGCTGTACGTCGGAGGACATCAACAACCTCTCCTACGCGGTCGGCATCAAGGGCGCCGTCGAGGACGTCTGGCTGCCCGCGGCCCGAGCCCTCGTCGAACAGATCACCAAGATGGCGGAGGAGACCCGCGAGGTCCCGATGCTCTCGCGCACACACGGCCAGCCGGCCACGCCGACCACCCTCGGCAAGGAGCTCGCCGTCATCGCGTGGCGCCTGGCCCGCCAGCTGGACCGGATCGGGCGCACTGAGTTCCTCGGCAAGATCAACGGCGCGACCGGCACCTACGCCGCCCACTACGCCTCCGTCCCCGGTGCGGACTGGCAGCAGGTCGCGAAGGGCTTCGTCGAAGGCCTCGGCCTGACCTGGAACCCGCTGACCACCCAGATCGAATCGCACGACTGGCAGGCCGAGCTGTACGCCGACGTCGCGCGCTTCAACCGGATCCTGCACAACGTCTGCACGGACATCTGGAGCTACATCTCGATCGGCTACTTCGCGCAGATCCCGGTCGCCGGCGCCACCGGCTCCTCGACCATGCCGCACAAGGTCAACCCGATCCGCTTCGAAAACGCCGAGGCCAACCTGGAGATCTCCAACGGCCTGCTCGACACCCTGGCGGCCACGCTCGTGACGTCGCGCTGGCAGCGCGACCTCACCGACTCGTCGAGCCAGCGCAACATCGGTACGGCGTTCGGCCACTCGCTCCTGGCGATCTCCAACGTCGCGAAGGGCCTGGACCGGCTCGACGTCGCGGAGGACGTGCTCGCCGCCGACCTCGACACCAACTGGGAGGTACTCGGCGAGGCCATCCAGATGGTCATGCGCGCCGAGGCTATCGCCGGCGTCGACGGCATGGAAAACCCGTACGAGCGCCTCAAGGACCTCACCCGCGGCCACCGCGTGGACGCCGAGCGCATGAAGGAGTTCGTCTCCTCACTCGGCCTCTCCGCCGACGCCGAGGCCCGCCTGCTGGCCCTGACCCCGGGCAGTTACCACGGCATCGCCCCGGCCCTGGTGGACCACCTGAAGTAGGCTCCCAGCGCACGTCGAGCGGCCGTCGTCGTACCGAGAAACGGGTACGACGGCGGCCGCTCCAGTTGGCGGCGGCCTAGTCCTCGTCGTCCTTGTCCCAGGCCTCGTTGCGCTTCTGGACCTTCTCGAGGGCCGCCTCAGCCTCGGCGCGGGTCGCGTACGGGCCGAGCAGCTGCGACCAGTCTGACTGCGGCCCCACCTCGACCTCGTGGGTGTTGACGTTGAACCAGTAATCTCCCGTGCGCTCTGCCATCGGACCAACCCTTTCCTCGGAATGTGCAGTCGATAGAAGTCAGTATGGCTTAAGAACCCCGCCCCGTCCCCCTGCGTCGGGGGTGGGCGCGGCCCGATGGCGACGCCGTTCAACTAGGCTGAAGCGGTGTCCTCCTTGATCGTCTCCGCCGCACTCTTCGCCCTCTACGCGCACTGGCGCGCCCGTGACCGGCGCATGCTGCGCAACGGCGTCGTGCTCGTCGCTGCCGCCTGGTTCGCCCTCAACGGCGCCATGGAGATCCTCTCCCAATGGTTGCCGGGGTTCGGGTTCGTCTCGCTGGCCGTCCTGCTGCTGGTCCCGGTCGCCGTCGTCGTGCTTGCCGGATTCCTGATCGCAAACGGGATCACGATGCTCCGGCGGGAGGGCCGCCGCCTCGCGAACCTGCTCTCCCTGGCGCTCGGCTGCGCGATCGTGCTCCTGCCGCCCTTCGCCGTGCTCCTGGTCATGACGGAGAACGCGTTCGCCGTCGGCACCGCCGCACTGCTCTTCTTCCTCTGCAGCTACCTGGGTGTTGTCTTCGTGGTGGTACTCGCCTACGCGTTCGCGTACGGGCGGATGGAGCCCGACGCGCCGCCCGCGGCGATTGTCGTTCTCGGCTCCCGCCTCATCGACGGCAGCCCGCCGCCCCTGCTGCGCAGCCGCCTCGACAAGGCACTCGCGCTGTACAACGCCACCACACCGCACCCCCTGCTGATCCCGTCCGGCGGGCAGGGGCCCGACGAGTCCCGGCCCGAGGGCGAGGGCATGGCCGATTACCTGCGATCCGCGGGGGCCGACGCGGCCGACGTCGTCCCGGAGAACGCCGCGCGCACCACCGAGGAGAACCTGCGGTTCTCCCAGCGGATCCAGCACGACGTCGGCCGTGAGGGCGCCCTCGTCGCCGTCACCAACAACTATCACGTGTTGCGGGCGGCCCTGCTGGCTCGCCGGCAAAAACTCGACGCCGAGGTCGTCGGCGCGCCGACCGCCCGGTACTACGCACCGAGCGCCTTCCTGCGCGAATTCGTCGCGATCCTCGTCGAGCATAAGTGGCTGCACGCCGTGCTCTGCCTGCCGTTCGTGGCGTTCAGCGCACTGCTGGTCGTCGCCGTCCTGGCCTCCACGTAGCAGGCGGGCGAGGGATCAGCGGGCCAGGTCCTGGGGATCAGTGGCTGGATCTGCCTCGGCGCCGGAGAGGTACGCGGCCCGGGCGAGGGCGTTGGAGCCGACGGACGAGACGATGACCAACGCCATCACGGTGATCGCGTACTGGATGAGATGCACCCAGTCGAACCCGTCGGCGTAGATCTGGTGCAGGTAGGCCGCGGTGACGATGAGCGGCAGGCCGAGACCCGTCGCCGGGCTGAGGGCGTTGATGCGGGTCAGCGCGTCGGTCGCGTGCAACATGGAGACCGCGCTGATCAGCACGCACAGCGCGCCGCTCACCGCGAACACGCTCACTAGAATCGACAAGACAAGTTCCATGTCAGCGCCGTCCTCTCGTCAGGATGCGGGCCAGAGCGATCGTCGCCAGAATGCCCAGGAGCGAGGCCAGCAGCGCGGCGTCCATCGAGACCGCCGAGTGCGTGAAGAGCCCGATCAGGACGAGGAATCCGACGCAGCAGAAGAACACCAGGTCGCCGACGACCGCGCGCGAGGCGCCGTCGACGGCTCGGGCGATCGCCACGAGACCGACGATGACGCTCACGGCCAGCAGGCCGAGAGCGGTCCACAGAGCGATGATCATGCTGCACCTCCGGTTCCCGGCGCCGCGTTCTCCGCCGAGCCGCGCGTCATGCGCAAGAGTCGGTTCTCCATGTCGCGCAGCCCCTCGACGACCGAGGTGCGGTCATTGTCGAACATGGAATGCACGAAGAGCGTCGCCGGCGCAGCGGACGTGCCCGGGGCCATCCCGACGACGAGGGTGCCGGGCGTGATGGTGATCGACGAGGCGAACCACGTGATCTCGAGGTCGGTCGCGCAGCGCATCTCGTACTCGACGATCGCGAGTTTGCCGCGTGCGCGCCCGGACAGCGCGTAGCGGGCGGTGCGCCCCGTTCCGGCGAGGATCTCGCGGACGAGGAACGCGCCGTAGCGCACGGTGTTCCACGGATGCAGCATCAGCCCAGCACCGCCTTAATGTAGGAGGAGGGATCCATGAGCCCGTGGGCCGCGGTTTCGAAGAGCGGCAGGACGAGCCCGGCAAAGAAGAACAGCGCCAGGCTGGCCGCGATCAGCACGGTCGCCGGTGCCAGCAGGCGGGCGCTGCACTTGACGTCGGCGGTCAGCGGCTTGGGGTCGCCCCGGCCGGTGCGGGTGTCGTCCGGCCGGTACGTCTCTTGCACGTGCCCGAAGAACAACGTGGACCAGACGCGCTGCAGGGCGATGAGCGAGATGATGCTCGCGACGATGATGCCGCCGATGGTCAGCCCCGCGATCCACGCTCCGGACACCCCGGCCGCGTCCTCAGCCGCCGCCGCGGAGACCACGAGCCCCGCCTTGCCCCACAGTCCCGAGGTGGGCGGAAGTCCCACGAGGGAGCCGAGTCCCAGGGCGAAGAGCACCGCCAGGAGCTTCTCCCGTCCCAGCATTCCGCTCAGTCCGCCCAGTTTGGCGTTGCCGTAGGTGTGCTCGAGCGCCCCGGAGGCCAGGATCAGCCCGCCCATCGTGATGATGTGGTGGACCATGTAGAACATGCCGGCGGCCAGCGACGCCTCGGTCATGACGACGACGGCCACCAGGATGTGCCCGACGCCGGCGACCATCTGGAATGCCAGCGCGCCACGGAGGGTTTTGGACGCCATCGTGCTGAACGAGCCGACGAGCATTGTGGCCAGGACGAGCACCAGCAGGACCGGCATCCACGGCGCCGCGCCCTCGAACGTGATGGAGTAGATCCGGAAGATCGCGTACAGGGCCACCTTGGTGTGCAGGGCCGAGAAGAGCGCCATGATCCCGGCGGATGTCATGGGGTAGGTGCTCGGCAGCCAGCCGTGCACCGGAACCATGCCGCCCTTGATCGCCAAGGCCACGAGCACCACGGTCACGGCGAGCCCGATCATCGGGTCTTCCGACGCCGCGCCGGCCAGCGCCGCGAGGTTGACCGTCCCGGCCGCGCCGTAGACAAGCCCGACGCCGATGAGCAGGACGGTCGAGGTGACCAGGTTGACGATCACGAACGACCGCCCGATGCCGAGCCGGCGCCACGTGCCGGTGATCGCGATGAGCGCGTACGACGGCAGCAGCATGACTTCGACGAACACGAAGAGGTTGAAGAGGTCACCCGTCAGCAGGGCGCCGTTGACGCCGCCGGACAGCAGCAGGATCAGCGCCGTCGCGAAACGGAACCGGTCCTCGCCCGTCTTGAGCAGGAACACGCTCGCACACAGGGTCGCGAAGCCGGTCACCGCCAGCATGATGGCCGTGAAGGTGTCACTCACGAAGGGGATCGCCACGACGCCCGAGAAGGAGCCAACCGAGTGCGCGACGACGGCGTTGCTCTGGTGGTGGATCAGCAGTGCGACTGCGCCGATGAGCGTTCCCACGGGCACCAGCAGGAGCAGCGCACGATCGAGCCACGCGCGGCGGACCACCACGGACAGGCCGGCCGCGAGCAGCGGAATCGCGGCGAAGAGAGGAAGGAGGGAGCTGAACGTCATTTCTCGTGCGTCTCCCCTGTTTCCGGCGGACGCCGGGTGTCGTCGTTGTGGCCAAGCACTGCCAGCGCCAGCATGAAGATCGTCACGGCCAGGGTGATGACAATGGCCGTGAGCACGAAGGCCTGGGGCAGCGGATCAGCGGCCTGGGCCATGTCCATGCGGTTCACGAGCGGCTCGTCGCGCCAGGCCGGCACGCCGGAGGCCAGCAGCAGGAAGTTGGCGGCGTGGCTCAGCAGGCCCACGCCGAAGACCATGCGCACCATCTCCCGCTGCAAGAGCAGGTAGGTGCCGCCGGCGGCGAGCACTCCTACGGTCATCGCGAGAATCATCGTCCCCCCTCCCGTGGCGGTTCGCCGGATGAAATGAACTGGGTGCGTGCGGCGATCCGTTCCGGACGCTCGCCGCGAACCGTGTTCAACGGTCCGGGCAGTTCACCCTCCACCGTTTCGTCGGTGCGCTCGCGGAGCTGCTCAGCGCCTGGGCGCTGGATGTCCTCCGGGCTGACACCGAGCAGGTTGAACGCGACCATGACGAGTCCGAGGACAGCCATGTACACGCCGACGTCGAAGACCAGCGAGCTGGACATGTGCAGACTGCCGATGTCGAAGTGCGACGGCTGCAGGAACGAACCGTACTTCACGACTCCGAAGAGGCCCGTTCCGACGGCGACGGAGACGCCGCCGCCAATCAGGAACACGGGCAGCCGGGGCGGGCCCACCTGCCGGTCGCGGGACGCCGACAGATAG
Source organism: Zhihengliuella halotolerans (assembly GCF_004217565.1). Taxonomy (NCBI): domain Bacteria; kingdom Bacillati; phylum Actinomycetota; class Actinomycetes; order Micrococcales; family Micrococcaceae; genus Zhihengliuella; species Zhihengliuella halotolerans. Next base: position 2,788,185 of record NZ_SHLA01000001.1, read on the forward strand.
ATGAAACCGACGATCGCCGAGCCGACGAGCGCGGCGATGAAGCCGCCACCGGGCTCGTTGTGGCCGCGCCAGAACAACAGCGCCGAGACGATCGCGAGCACGGGGTTGATGACCCGGAGCATGAGCTGCAGCGGAGCGACGTTGCCCCACGCGTTGGTGATCGCGCGGTGCGCCGTCGTGCCTTCGGCCTTGAGCGCGGGGCTCAGCTCTTCCTCGTCCTCCTGGCGGCGCTTGGTCTCGGGGTCGAGGAAGCGCTGGCGGACGGTGGAGAGCACGGCGATGATGGCGACGCCGGCCATGCCGAGCACGGCGAGCTCACCTAGGGTATCGAGGGCACGGAATTCGACGAGGATGACGTTGACGATGTTGTAGCCGCCGGTGACGTCGTACGCGTTCTCGAGGTAGTAGTCCGCGACCGCGCTGCGTTCGCGGCGCCCCGTGAGCGCCCAGGTCGCGGCGAAGGCCGCGAGGCCCACGACGCCGGCGAGCAGCAGCGCGCCGGTGCGGCGGGGGCCCGACTGCCGGCCGAAGCTCAGCGGTAGCTTCTGCAGGACGAGCATGATGACGATGATCGTCAGCGTTTCGACCAGCAACTGGGTCAGACCGACGTCGGGCGCGCCGAGGGCCATGATCTGCACCGTGGCGAGGATGCCGACGGCGGAGAGCGAGACCGTCGCGCCGAGCCTCGACTTCGCGCGGCACACGAACACGACGGCCAGCGTGATCAGCACCAACAGGACCGCGTCCACCGGGCGGCTGAGGTCGCTGACCATGGGCGTCAGCTCGCCGCGCCCGACGAGCGCACCCACGCCGGCCAAGACGACGAGTGCGAACAGGCCGAGCATGAACGCGGTGTGGCGCTTGATGCCGTCAGCTACCACGAAGACGCTGGCGAGGGCGTGACCGACCCTGGCGACCGCCTGGTTGAGGCCCTCGAGCACCTCGGCTCCGGAGAGGCCGTGGGGGCGGGCACCGATCCAGCGCCCGAGTGCGGCCCGGCGCAGAATGACGACGACGCCGATCGCCAACACGACGCCGGTCGCGATGAGTTCAGGCGTCACCCCGTGCCACAGCGAAATGTGCGGGTGCGGGTCGCTGTTCGGCAACGCCGCCTTGGTGGCGATCGTCAGCGGATTATCGAAGCTGGAGAGCGTGAAGATCAGCGGGATCGACGCGAGGATCGGCAGCGCCGCGGTTCCCAGCAGCCAGGGGTCGGTGCGCTCGATCTCCCGGTCGCTGGTGCCGTCGACGAACCCGCCGAAGGTGATCTTGACGCAGTAGGCGAAGGTCAGGACCGCGGCCCCCGCGCCGGCGATGAGCGCGAGATAGCCGAGGGTGGTTCCGCCCGGGGCCTCGAGCAGGGCCGCGAAGATGCCCTCCTTCGAAACGAAGCCGAGCATCGGCGGGATGCCCGCCATCGATGCGCAGCCGAGGACCATGACGGCGAAAGAAACGGGCATGGCCCGGTAGAGCTGAGGAATGCGGCGCAGGTCGCGCGTGTGCACGGCGTGGTCGACGACGCCGACCATCATGAAGAGCCCGGACTTGAACAGGGCGTGAGCAATCGTGTGCAGGATGGCGGCCGTGAGCGCGGCTTCGGTGCCGACGCCGATGGTGGCGACGATAAAGCCGAGCTGGCTGACGGTCGAGTACGCCATGAGCTTCTTGAGGTCGTCCTGCTTCAGGGCGAACCAGCCGCCGAGCGCCGCCGTGAACAGGCCGGCGATGATCAGTGTCGCGTTCCAGACCGGGGTCTCGTGGAATGCGGGGCTGAAGCGCATCAGCAGGAAGATACCGGCCTTGACGACGGCGGCGGCGTGCAGATAGGCGGACACGGGCGTCGCCGCGGCCATCGCGTCGGGCAGCCAGACGTGGAACGGGAACTGCGCGCTCTTGGAGAAGGCCGCCAGCAGGACGAGGACCGCCACCAGCGAGGTGAAGCCGGCGTCGTTGGCCCAGACCTCGTGGCCGAGGGCTTCGGAGACGGAGAAGGTCCCGGTGCGCCAGACGATGGCGGCGACGGCGGCGAGCAGGAACAGGCCGCCGATGAACGTCATCAGCAGGGTGCGCATCGACGCCGGTTGCCCGCCATGCCCGGAGCGGGCGATCAGCAGGAAGGAGGCCAGGGACGTGAATTCCCAGCAGACGAAGAGCAGCAGCAAATCGTCGGCGAGCACGAGCCCCAGCATGGCCAGCGTGAAGAAGGCCATGACCCAGTAGAAGCTGAGGTTCGGGCCTTTGGCGAGGTACCGGGTGGAGTAGGCGAAGACCGCGGCACCGATGATCAACGCGATGAAGGCGAAGACGACGCCCAGGCCGTCGGCCGCGAAGCCGAATTCGACTCCCCAGCTCGGGACCCAGTCGACCGACCACGTGGGACGTTCACCGTTCATGACCGCCACAGCCGTCGGCGTGAAAGCGGCCGCCGCGCCAAGGTAGGCGAGCGCCAGCGGCCACCCGGCCGCACGGCCGAACACACGCGTGAGTACGGGTGTAGCGGCGACGGCGACGAACAGGATCAGGAGCGTCAGAGGAATGCCCGGCATCACGTCAGTTGCTTCGCAGCTGAGCGGGCTCCAAGCAGTCCACGCAGGGGGCAACACGGATAGGCACGAGTCATGCCGACAGCCTACCGAATACAACCTATCGGCACGTACTCAGCACCTGCCGTTGGAGCCGTTTCGAGAAGGCCCTATTTAATACGAGGGGACCATCAGAAAAATGTGACGTAGGTGACACCCCTGATGTCGTTCTTCCCAATTGAACTGTCACGTCCACGGGACGCGGGGCCGGCCGCCTCTACCAGCGCGGGTGGATGGAGGCGCGCAGCTCGCGGTCGTAAAGCTCGCGCACGGCGGCGTCGAACGAGTCCGGCAGCTCCAGCGCCCCTGCCGCCGCGTTGGCGCGCGCCTGTTCGGCGTTGCGCGCACCGGGGATGATCGAGGAGATCTCCGGGCGCGACGCGAGCCAGGCCAGGGCGGCCTGCGCGGCCGTCGCCTTCGGTGCGGCCCCGCGGGCCAGCTCCGTGAACTGCGCTGCCGCGCGCACCCCGGTGGCGTAGTCGACGCCGGAGAACGTCTCTCCGACGTCGAACGCGGAGCCGTCGCGGTTGTAGTTGCGGTGGTCGTTGGCCGCGAACTCGGTGTCGAGCGAGTAGCGGCCGGTCAGAAGGCCCGAGGCCAGGGGGACGCGCGCGATGATGCCGACGCCCGCGGCAGCCGCGGCCGGGAGCACCTCCTCGACCGGCTTGAGGCGGAACGCGTTCACGATGATCTGCACGGTCGAGACGTTCGGGCGCGCGATTGCGGTCAGCGCCTCCTCGGCGGTCTCGACGGATACGCCGTAGTTCGCGATGCGCCCCTCCTCGACCATCGTGTCCAGGGCGTCGTAGACGGCGTCGTCGGAGTAGACCGACGTCGGCGGGCAGTGCAGCTGAACGAGGTCGAGGGTGTCAACGCCGAGGTTCGACCGCGAGCGGTCGTTCCAGGCGCGGAAGGCGTCCAAGGTGTAGTTCTCGTGCAGCTGCTCGACGCGGCGACCCATCTTGGTGGCCACCGTGACGGAGGCGCCCGGGTTGGCCTTCAGCCAGCGGCCGATCAGCGCTTCGCTGCGCCCGTCGCCGTACACGTCGGCCGTGTCGAAGAAGGTGACGCCGGAGTCGTACGCGGCGTCGAGGACGGCGAGCGCGTCTTCTTCCTTCACGTCGCCCCAGTCCGCGCCGAGTTGCCAGGTGCCGAGCCCGATCACGGAGACGTCGAATCCAGTGCGTCCGAGAGTTCGTTTCATCATGTTCCCAACCTACTCCCGGGCCGGCCGGACCGCAGCCGCCGACACAATCTCCCGCCACGCTCTAGGCCGTGCGACCGGATTCAACGTGGTTCGATTTCGACGACGTCCGACCCACAGGTCAGGATCAGCAGCTCACCCTCGCCCGTCAGCTGACACTCTCCACTCCCGACATTCGGCGGACTTCCGAGTTCCGAGCCCTGCCGAGTCCGCTCGTAGTGGAAGGCGTCATACTCCGTGTGGATCGTCGCGCCGGGATCGCGCATCCCCGCGACCGTGACGAGGACGGAGCGGCCGTCTTCCGCTTCGAATCGCGTACAGCCGCCGATCCCGGAGACGTAGAGGAGTCCCGGAACGGCCACCGCAAGGAATATGTACAGCGCAACGGCCAGTCCGACCAAGCTCGCGACGCCGATGGCGACCCAGCGCCACGGTCGCCTGGTGATGCGCCCAATGAGCGACCAAGCGAGGAACGTCAGCCCTGCAGAAGCACAAGCCGCGCTGAGCAGGAGAAGCCATCCACCGACGACCTCTTGAGAGAGACCGGCAAAGTAGAACTGGACGTCTTTCCCGCCGGTCCGCCGATCAAGATACTCATCCCAGCCCCTAACCGCCCACCAGTGGGCCAACCGCGCAGTGGCCACCAGCACCGCACCCCAGACCTCGCGCTTCGTCGGGCAAAGGCGGCGCCACCCCTGGCGCTTCGGCGCGGCGTCCCCCACCACCGTTGAGTTGGTCATTTACTCACGGTATCGGAAAGGCTCCGAACACGAGGCAGCGGGTCAGTACAGGAAGATCGGCAGCCACTCCCGGTTGTGGGCGTGCACCAGCGCCAGGAACAGGACGAAGTCGAAGATCAGATGCACCGAGACGACGTAGGTCAGCGACTTGGTCAGTTTGAAGGTGTATCCCTGCAGCAGAGCGAACGGGAACGTCATGAGCGGGCCCCACGCCTGGTAGCCGATTTCCCAGAGGAAGGACGAGAAGATCACGGCCTGCAGGATGTTGGCCGTCCAGTCGGGAAAGTGTCGCCGTAGCAGGGCAAAGGTGGTGCAGACGAAGAACAGCTCATCCCAGATACCGACGGCGTTGACCCCGAGGAACAGCCGCCAGAAGATTACGGGATCGGACGCGTCAGGCCAGTTCTGGTAGACCCCGGTACTGAGCAGATATACCGGCAGGACCAGATAGGCGAGGCCGACGATGCCGATCAGGTAGAGCTTCGCGGACAGCGGCCACTTGCGGCCTGTGTTCACGGGAAACTTGATGATGTCCTCGCGATAGACGTACCGCGAGACGAGCCACGGCAGCAGAACGGCCAGCGTGAGTGCGCCTCCCATGAGCGTCATGTGTTGCAGGCTCAGGTCGGCATGCAGCGGGACGAGACTGACGATGAACAATCCACCCGCGATCAACACCAGATCTCTGAAGAAAGCGCGATCGACGGCGGCCGCGACCACCACCCCGCCGACAAGCAGGGTGTAGCCGACGAGATCGTTTCCGACGGCGAAGATCAGCACTGCAGAAGCAGCGACGAGGGACGCCGGGATCAGTTTGTGGCTCTGAACGGTGCGCTCAGGCTCGGCCAGTGTGGTCGTCATGTGACAAGAATGTCAGGAGCGTCGTCACGACGGAACATTTTGCCGAAACTGCCATACTGGGCGCATGACGGTCCGATTCGAATGCACCACGCAGACGAGCATGCCTGCGGCGCAGCTTTTCGACCTCTCCCGAAGCATCGACGCCCACACCGACTCGATGGCGGAATCGCGCGAACAGGCCGTCGCCGGCACCACCACCGGTCTCATCGGGCTCGGCGAGGAGGTCACCTGGCGCGCCTGGCACTTCGGGGTCCCGATCCGCATGACCAGCCGCATCACCGCCATGGACGCACCCCGTTCATTCGTGGACGAGCAGGTCAGGGGCCCGTTCCGGAGCTTCCGGCACGTGCACGAGTTCACCGAAAGTCCCGCCGGCACCACCATGGTGGACCGGATCGAGTTCGCTGCCCCCTTGGGCGCCCTGGGCCGCCTGGCGGAGAAGCTCGTGCTCGCCCGTTACCTCGAGAAGCTCATCACGACGCGGAATCGGTACCTCGTCAAGGACAACCCGCGCGGATAACTCTTCGCCCGCGAACAGCGAGCGGAGCGTTGCCTGCTTGTCCCTCGAAGGCCACACGTCATTCACCTTCGGCTCCTAGCGTCGCCTGCATGGAACATGACGAAACTCGCCAGAATCACTCCTCCGCGCCCAGCGTCGGACGCCGCAGCGTACTCGCCGGCGCCGGCGTCGCAACCGTCGCCGGCCTCGTCGGCGCGGCAGCAGCCGCCCCGGCCGCCGCGTCTCCCGGCGCCAAGCCAAACGCCGCGATGCCGGTGAAGTTCGGTGCCGACGGCCGGCTGCGGATCGTCCAGTTCAACGACACGCAGGACACCCACCTGACAGACAAACGCACCATCGAGCTGATCGAGAAGACACTCGACGCCGAGAAGCCGGGCTTCGTGGTGATCAACGGCGATGTCATCAACGGCGGACCGCCCACCGCTACGCAGGTCAAGCAGGCCTACAACAACATCCTCGCCCCGATCGAGGAGCGCGGGATCAAGTTCGCGATCACGTTCGGCAACCACGACGAGGACTCGCTCGGCAACAACACGGGGATGACCGAGCAGAAGCTCGTGGACTGGATGCACGACGCGTACGAGCACAATCTGAACCCCGCCGTCGACCCGAAACTCACGGGGCACTCGAACGGGCAGATCCTGTTCAAGTCGTCGAAGACCAACAAGCCGGCCTTCGGCGTCTGGCTGCTTGACTCCAACCGCTACGCACCCGGCACCATCGGCGGTCAGAGCCGCGACGGGCTGAAGAACTACGACTGGATCCACTCCGACCAGGTCCAGTGGTACCGCGAGACATCAATCGCCACAGAGAAGCGGTTCGGCCGCAAGATCCCCTCGCTCGCCTACTTCCACATCCCGCTCTGGGAGCACCACCACATGTGGTTCGGCAGCCAGTTCGGCTCCGACGATGCCACGCACGCCGCCGCCGCGAAGCTGCACGGGATCGTCGGCGAGAAGAACGAGGACGTGTACGTCGGCGCCTGGAATTCCGGCCTGTTCGCGGCCATGCAGGAGCGCGGTGACGTCCGCGGCGCCTACGTCGGCCACGACCACATCAACACGTACATGGGTGACTACTTCGGGATCGAGCTCGGATACGGCCCGGGGACCGGCTACGGTGCCTACGGGCTCTCGGGGGCGCAGCAGCACCGCCTGCGCGGCGCCCGAGTGTTCGAGCTCGACGAGAATGTCGACGGGGTCTACACCGGCACGCGCACCGTGTTTGCGTCCGACCTCGGCATCGACACGACGCCGGGCAACCAGCGGATCAGCGAGCCCGCCCCGCTGCCCTGACCGACCGGGCTTCGGGCCGCGCGGTCGTCGTCGTCGGGCTAGGCGCGGCGCGCGCTGATGAGGCGTCCCGCCCCGGCGAGCACGACGACGCCGGCCGCCACCGCGACCACGGTCGGCAGGAGCATGAGGTGCGTAGGCATCGCGATGATGAACGCAGCCGCCGCGACCGATGCCGAGGCGCCGAGCGCCACGAAGAGATCCTTGAGTTTGAAGGCCCAGATCAGCAGGGCAATCGCGAAGGACCACGTGAACGTGGAGTTCCCGTTGATCTCGACGAAGGAGATCACCAGCGCGATGATCACCTGCAAAACAGCGATGCCCGCGAGATCCTTGCGGGCGCGGACCACGAGGAACACGGCGGCCGCGACGAGCAGGTTCACGGCCAGCTGGATCATCGTGAGGTCCAAGCTGAATCCACCGGCGAGGGCGCCGAGCGGCAGCGCGTTCGCGAAAGCCGCGGCGGTCAGCGCCCAGGTCGCGGCGAGCCCGGCAGCGAAGACGAGCAGGATCCGGCCGGCATAGGTCGCGTCGGATACGAGGTGGTCCGGTGCGGAAAATTCGTCGTTCGCCATGACGTCCAGCCTACTGGGAGCACCCGAAGGTGCAGTTCTCCCCGCACACGCCCTCGAGTCAGCGGCGCCGGGCGGCCTGGAAACGGATGATCCGCTCGACGGCCTCGAGCACGTCCGCCTGCGACGCGGCGAAGCTCAGGCGGACTGCCTGCCGGCCGCGTTCGTCGTCGAAGTCCGAACCCGGGGTGAGCGCGACCCCCTCTGCCTCCAACAGGGCCGTGCAGTACTCCGCCGAATCGGCGAATCCGGCCATTTGCTCGCCCAGTTCCGCGTAGAGGTAGAACGCCCCGTCGGCGGGCGCGGACTCGCCCCAGCCCAGCTCGGGCAGGCGCGCGAGCAGCGCCTCGCGGGTCGCGGCGAACTCGGCAACGAACCGCTCGCCGGCCGCGTAGGACTCCTCGCTGAACGCCGCGACGGCTGCCATCTGCGCGGGCGCCGGCGGGCACAGGGCCACATTGGACGCCAGTGCGTCGACGGCGCCGATCAGACTGTCCGGCACGAGCGCCCAGCCGAGACGCCAGCCGGTCATTCCCCAGTACTTGGAGAAGCTGGAGATGACGATCGTCTCCCGGTCCAGCTCCCACGAGCACACGCCCGCCGGGTCGGCCGCGCCCGGCTCCGGGTAGGTGATGCCGTGGTAGATCTCGTCGCTGACCAGGCGCGCGTCGTTGGTCCGGCACCAGTCGGCGAGCGCCGTCAGCTCGGCCCGGTCCAACATCGTGCCGGTCGGATTGGCGGGCGAGGCCAGCACGACGCCGGCGAGCGGTCCGTGCGCCTCGGCCGCGGCGTCGAGCAGCTCGGGGGTGGGCTGGTAGCGGGTCTCGTGCCCGCACGCGATCTCCACGACCTCGATCCCCAGTGCTTTGAGGATGTTCCGGTACGCGGGGTAGCCGGGCTTGGCGAGCGCGACCCGGTCCCCCGGGTTGAACGCCGTCAGGAAGAGGAGGGTGAACGCGCCCGAGGAGCCGGTGGTCACGGCGACGTTGCGCGGGTCGACGTCGAGGCCGTACCAGCGGCGGTAGTGCCCGGCGATGGCCTCGCGCAGGGAGGCGATGCCGAGTGCGGGCGTGTAGGTCAGCGGGACCCCGGACCCGTGGATCGCGGCCGCCGCCTCGGAGACCGGGGCCGGAGCGCCGCCGGAGGGTTCGCCCGCGCACAGCGAGATCACGTCGCGGCCGGACGCGCGCAGCTCGGCGACCCGTGCGAGGACCTCCATCACCTTGAATCCGGGGACCTGCGAACGGCTGGACGGGGGCTGCGGCACGGACTCTCCTGACGGACGGCGGGTGGGGCGCACGACGACGGCGCGGGGCCGGCGTCGTGCCTCACCTCAGAATTTCACACCCCGCCGCTCCCGCCCAGCGGAGCCGCGGAGCGGCCTCTCAGACGGCAGCCTCCAGCGCGAAGAAGATGAAGGAGACGAAACGGCGCCGGCCGCCGAGCTCGTTCCGCACCAGGTCCTCCGGGATGTCGGCTGAGACAGGGGGTTCGCCGATGGAGACGATCCTGAAGCCCGCCGCGGCGAAGGCCTCGGTCATCGCGTACAGCGGACGATGCCAGGTGTTCAGAACGGCCTCGCGGCCGGCGAGCTCGACCTCCATCGGCCACTCCACGATCGGGAAGTAGCCCCCGCCGGTGCTCAAGTGGAACGCGAAGGGATGGTTGACCGAGAGCAGGAGCCGGCCGCCGGGCTTGAGGACCCGGCGCAGCTCCGCCAGCGGCGGGCCCCAGTCGCGGAGGTAGTGCAGGACAAGGGAGGAGACGACGTCGTCGAATTCGCCGTCTCCGTAGGGCAGCGGCTCGCCCAGAGCGGCAACGCGCAGGTCCGCGTCCGGCCCCAGCCGCCGGCGGGCCAGCTCGATCATGGCCGCGCTCGCGTCGAACCCGGCCATCTCCGCTCCCCGCGCGCGCAGGGCTTCGGACGACGGCCCCGCGCCGCAGCCCGCATCGAGGATGTGCCGGCCGGCGACGTCGCCCGCGAGCTCGAGCATGGCGGGCCGCTCGTAGTAGGCGTTGAGAATGCTCGCCTCGTTCTCGGCGGCGTAGGCTTCCGCGAAGGCGTCGTAGTGGGCGGTCATGGGACTCCTCGGCGGTAGTGAACTCTCGAGCCATGTCTAGCACGCGCTTCCGTGAGAACGCGCCGCCCGCCCTCAGCCGAGGGACGCGAGGAGGTCGGCGCAGGCCTGTTCGCACCGGCGGCACTCCTCGGAGCACGTGCCGCAGCTGACCCGGCAGGCGTCGAGGACCGCGCGCACGACTGCCTCGTTCTCACCCGTCTGACGGGTCAGGATGCTGCCGGTGGCCGTGCAGACGTCTGCGCAGTCGGCGTCCCTGCGGATGCACCCGGTCAGCTGCGCGACCGTGTCCTCGGCCAGGCACGCGTCCGCGCAGGCGGTGCAGGTCTGGGCGCACGCGAAGCAGGCCTCGACGCACTCGGCCAGCTTCTGCTGATCCAGAGCCGGACCGGCCGCCGGGTGGGTCTCGAGCATGGACGTGATGTGGTGTGGCATGGATCCGCTCCTTCTCTCCGGCCGCGGAATCCGCGGACGGCATTCTGCCTGGCAGACTGAAGCACAACCGGCCCAGCAGAAAGAAGGCACCCATGCCCAAGGCAGTGACCCTCATTCGTTCACGCTCGCTCTCCGACGCCGCCGAGTACGCGTACGCCGCCACGGCCCCCGCGGATGCGCGGCTCGTCTTCCTCGCCGGCGCCTGTCCGCTCAACGCCGACGGCACGACGGCGGGCGTCGGCGACTACGCGGTGCAGGCTGCGAAGTGCATCGAGAACATGACCACGGCCCTGGCCGAGGCGGGGGCGACCCTGGAGAACGTCATCAGCACCCGCGTGCTTGTCGCCTCAAGCCGGCAGGCGGACCTGGTCGCCGCGTGGGAGGTCGTCCGCGACTCGTTCGGCGACCACGACGCACCCAGCACCCTGCTCGGCGTCACCGTGCTCGGCTACGACCATCAGCTCGTGGAGATCGAGGCGGTCGCGGCCATCTGCGACTGAGCCGCCGAGTGCAGGTCAGTGCGGACCATCGTCCCGCAGCCGGAGCAGGTCTGATTCTTCTTCTGCAGTGAGGCCTGCGCGCCGCGGACGGAGCGGACCTCGCGCGATTTCGTCGTCGAGCGCGCGCTGCAACGTCTCCGCAATCGGCCGAACGCGACCGCCAGCTTCCAGGAACGCCGTGTTGTCGCGCTGCGCGAATCCAGCATCAGCGACCGGCAGCCACAGCGGCAACGAACGGGGGCCGGCCCAGTAGTGCACGTCGTGGCGCAGCAACCATTCATCGGAGACCGACCGAAATTCGCCGTCGTACCCTGAAACCGCTGCCGCTGACGTCAGAAACTCAGCTAACGGAACGCTCGAACCGGTCACATTGAAAACGCCAGCCCGCCCTTCGAGGCCCGTGGTGGAGACCCACTCTGCGAGATCACCAACGTCGATCACCTGAACGTACCGGCGTGCGGTCTGAGGAATCAGGACCGGGCCACCGCGATGAAGCCGTGCCACCCAGTAACCGAATCGATCCGAAGGATCGCCGGGCCCGACGATCAAGCCTGCCCGCGCCACCGCCAGCCGGTCTCCGAGCCGCGCCGACGACGCTCGCTCAGCTGCCACTTTCGCTTGCCCGTAGTCCGACAGGTCTCGAGGTTCGAGCACCTCAGCGGTTTCGTTCGCGCCGGGCTCATCGTTTCGGCGGTATACGGACATCGTGGAAATCAACGTCCAGTGACGTGCACGGTCAGCCAATGCTTCTAGCGCCGGTTCGACCAGGTCAGACTGGTAGGAGAGTTCGACGACGTGGTCCCAGTCGCCACTCAAGGCGTCATAGGCTCCCGGATCCCGGCGGTCCGCGCGAACCAGTCGAGCACCGGCAGGCGGCACCCCGGATTCACCGCGGGCGAGGCAGACAACTTCCGCGCCCGTTCGCAGCGCGTTCAGCGCGATCGCGCGGCCCAACCAACCGGTCCCACCCAGCACCAAGACTCTTCTCATGACGCCAGTCAACGCTGATGCGGCCTCTGGATCCTAGGGATTTCGCTGCGGGCGGCAGGAGCGGCCGGACGGAATGGCTCAGGCGGCGTGAACGAGTTGTGCCGAGCGATCCCACAACTGTGCGGCGAGGACGGGATCAACACTGTCCGGGTTGATCCTGCCCGGCAGCTGCCGCGACTCGTAGTACTCCCCCGGTTCGAACGTCTGCCCGGGGGCGCCTGTCGCCAACCAGAGCAGGTCCGCCGCCGCTTTCTCAGGCGTGATGGTCAACAGGCGCTTGAGCGGTCCGTGGTAGACGCGGCGCATGAAGTGAGTGGTGTCGGCGGCGAAACTGGTGCCGACGATGCCCGGATGGAAGGAGACCGCGGAGATCCCCGCATCCCCATGCCGCTGCTGCAACTCGCGGGTGAAGAGGATGTTGGCGAGTTTGGCGTTGCCGTACGCGGTCTGCGGCCGGTAGTCGTCGGCGTTCTGCAGGTCGTCGATGTCGAATCTGGCGAACACGCGTGCCGCCCGGCTCGACGTCTGGATGACGGTCGCGTCGCTTGCGGTCAGCACCGGCAGCAGTAGGTTGGTCAGCAGGAAAGGCGCCAGATGATTGACCTGGAACGTCTTCTCGTGGCCGTCCACCGTGAGCTCGCGCTGCCCCATGATCCCTCCGGCATTGTTGGCCAGCACGTCGATGCGCGCATGATCCGCGCTCAGTCCCGCGGCGAGTCGCCGCACCTGCCCCAGGTCTGCGAAGTCGGCGAGATAGTACGGTGCGTCGATCCGGGCCGCCACCTCCGCCGTCCGTTCCGGCGAGCGCCCCACGACCACGACGCGGTGCCCTTGCGCCGCGAGCTGCTTGGCCGCAGCCGCGCCCAGGCCATCACTCGCGCCGGTCAGCACCACCGTCTTCACATCTACTCCCGTCCCTGGCCCTGACGCGCGGCCGATCACTTGCGGTTCGCTTCGTCGGCGGCCGCCTTGACGACGTCGTACGCGTCGAGGGCCGCCTGCCGGGAGGCGCGCAGGTCCACCAGCGGCTCCGGCAGGAGCTCACCGCCCGTCACGTACTCGGGCGCCCAGCGGCCGATGTACTGGTGCTGCGGGTCGAACTTCTTCGCCTGCGTCTCCGGGTTGAAGATCCGGAAATACGGGGCGGCATCCGCGCCCGAGCCGGCGACCCACTGCCAGTTGAACGGGTTGCTCGCCTCGTCGGCATCCACCAGCGTGTCCCAGAACCAGCGCTCCCCGTGCCGCCAGTCGATCATCAGGTTCTTGACCAGATAGGACGCGACCACCATGCGCACCCGGTTGTGCATCGTCCCGGACTCCCAGAGTTCACGCATGCCGGCGTCCACGAGCGGCACCCCCGTGCGGCCCTGCTGCCAGAACCGCAGGTGCTCCTCGTTGAGCTCGGGCCACGGGAACGCGTCGAAGCGCGCGTTGAGATTGTCCTCGGCCAACGCCGGGAAGTGGAAGAGCGTGTGCCAGGCGAACTCGCGCCAGCCGATCTCGGAGAGGAACCCGCCGACGTTCCGCCCCGAGCCGATCGCCTCCCGCCACACGGTGTGCGGACTGATCTCGCCCCACCGCAAGTGCGGGGACAGGAGCGAGGTGGAGCCGCCGGCCGGTTCGTCGCGGGCGCGGTCGTAGGCGTCGACGTCGTCCGCCAAGAACTCGCTGAGCCGCCGCCGGGCGGCCGGCTCGCCGGGCTCCCACGTCTCGCGCAACCCGGACGCCCAGTCCGGCGCGGTGGGCAGCAGACCCCAATCCGCTAGGTCATCCGTGTCCGGGTACGACGCCGGTGCCGGCACCTCGCGCGGTTCGGGCAGCGGGGCGCGGGGCGGCGGTTCCGCGAGGCACGCCTTCCAGAATGGCGTGAACACCTTGTAGTGGCCGCCCTGGCCGGTGGTGACGGTCCAGGGCTCGAACAGCAGGCTGCCCGCGTAGGAGTGAGCCTCGACGCCGGCCCCGCGCAAGGTCACCTTGACGGCGGCGTCGACCCGGCGCTCCGGCCCGCCGTAGCGCCGGTTCCACACCACGGCCGACGCGTCGACCGCGTCCGCGACCTCCGGCACGACGACGCCGGCCGGGCCGCGGCGCAGAATCAGCTCCGACCCATGCTCGCGCAGGCGCTCTCCCAGCGAGGCCAGCGAGTGGTGCAGCCACCATTTCGCCGCCCCGCCGAGCGTCCGGATACCCGGCGACTCCTCGTCGAGCACGTAGAGGCACACCACGGGCTCGCCCCGGTCGAGGGCGGCGCGCAGGGCGGGATGGTCGGCGAGCCGGAGATCGTCACGGAACCAGACGAGGGTGGTCATGACCCCATCGTAGATGCGGTGTCCGGCACGCCAGCGGACCCGCCGCGCCCTCGGCGGTGCTTGCGTCGGGGCCCGGGGCGGGGGAACCTGAGACATGGCTATCGAACGCTCTTTCGTCGTCGACTCACCCGTCGACGAGGTCTTCACGTGGTTCTCGCGCCCCGGCGCCTTCCAGCGCCTGGCACCACCGTTCCAGCCCGCCACGATCAGGCGCGAGTCCACCTCCCTCAAGGACGGGACGGCGGAACTCGCCCTGCCGGGCGGCATGCGGTGGGTTTCCAGGCACGACCCGGCGGGCTTCGCCGAGGGCCGCCGGTTTGTGGACGAGTCAGTGAGCGCGGGGGCCCGATCAGCCCTCGCCGGGCGCGTGCCGTGGCGGCACACCCACGAGTTCGAGGCGGTGGGCGAGGACCGCACGCGGGTGATCGACCGGATCGAAACGCCCGTCCCGGCCCGGTTCCTCGACTCGATGCTGACCTACCGGCACCGCCAGCTTGCCGGCGATCTCGCGGCGCACCGCCGCGCCGACGACGCCGGTCTGGGCCGCCTCACCGTGGCCGTCTCCGGCGCCTCCGGCCTGGTCGGGTCCGCGCTGACGGCGTTCCTCACGACGGGCGGGCACCGCGTGATCCGCCTCGTCCGCGGCGAACCCAACGGTCCGGACGAGCGCCGCTGGGACACAGCCGCCCCTGCCCCCGACCTGCTCGACGGGTGCGACGCCGTCGTGCATCTGGCCGGGGCCTCGATCGCCGGCCGCTTCACCACCGAGCACAAGCGGGCCATCCGCGACAGCCGGATCGAACCGACCCGGAAGCTCGCCGAACTCGCCGCGGCGAGCGGCATCTCGACGTTCGTGTGCGCCTCGGCGATCGGCTTCTACGGCGCGGACCGCGGCGAGGAGATGCTGACCGAGGACAGCGACGGGCCCGACGAGGCGGACTTCCTCGCCGACGTCGTCGCCGACTGGGAGGCGGCAGCGCACTCGGTGGCTGACCGCACGGACGCACGGCAGATGCGCGTCGTCAACATCCGGACCGGGATCGTCCAGTCCCCTGCCGGCGGCACCCTGGCGCTGCTCAAGCCGCTCTTCGCGGCGGGGCTGGGCGGGCGGCTCGGGCACGGGCAGCAGTGGACGTCCTGGATCGGGCTCGACGATCTAGTGGACGTGTACCACCGGGCGCTGTGGGATGCGGACCTGACCGGTCCGGTCAACGCTACGGCTCCCGGCCCGGTGCGCAATGCCGAGTACACGCGCGTGCTCGCCCACGTGCTGAGGCGGCCGGCGCTCGTGCCGGTCCCCCGTCTGGGGCCGGCTCTGATCCTGGGCGAGGAGGGCGCAGACGAGCTCGCCATGGCCTGCCAGCACGTCGCGCCGCTCACGCTTCGCGAGGCCGGGCATCCCTTCCGGCACCCTGACCTGGAGCCGGCGCTGCGGCACCTGCTCGGCAGGACCTCGGACCCAGTCGACGACTAGACTGCAGGGATGCTTCCCGTTTCAGCGCCCCCTTTCCCCGTCGCCTTCGAATGGGGCATGTCGGCGCTTCTTCTCGCCTGGATCGTTGCTGTCGTCTGGGCCCTCGTGCGCCTGAAAAAGACCAAGCACCGCCGGGATCCGATGGGGGCGCTGGGGTGGGCCGTCGTCGTCCTGTGCCTGCCCGTCATCGGGGCGATCTGCTGGTTCATCACCGACCACGCCGCGACACAGCGGGAGCGCGAAGACACAACCTAGTCCAAAAGGCTCTAATGTCTTTATGATTGCGGCAGGGGGCCCGCGCTCGACGCGGGTCCAGCCGATCGATCCATCGGATCGGGACGTTGGGGAGGACAAATTCATGGGGCTGCGCAGCATAACGCCCGCCGTACTACTGGCGGCGCTGTTGACGACTTCCGGCTGCGGGCTCTGGGACATCGAGCGCGGCGAGGACGGCCAGGTCCTGAAGGAGACGCCCGCGGACGTCTTCGACCTGCGCGAGGGAGACTGCCTCAACGATTCACAGGTCGTCGACGCTTCGGAACTCCAGCTGACCGACATCACGCTCGTGCCGTGCTCTGAGGCGCATATCGCCGAGGTCTACGTGGACGTGCAAATCGACGGCGATGGGCCTCCCGACGACGCGCGGCTCACCGAGCTCTTCGAGGAGCACTGCGTCGACTCGTTCGTGGACTACGTCGGCGGCGACTTCCGGCAGGCGTCAGCGGCGAACCTGAGCGTCACGTCGTTCTTCCCGACGGAGGAGTCGTGGACGCGCGGCGACCGGCTCTACCAGTGCCTGCTCGTGGGCACGGACGGCTTCCCACTCGTCGGCAGCGCCAAGGGCCTGCTCGCGGATTCCTGATCAGGCCTCGGCGGCGGCCTTGATCGCGGTCAGCGTTTCCGGAATGCCCTCCAGGGCCTGCCGCGTCCTGTCCTCGATCTGCGCCGGGGCGTCTTCCCCGAAGCGCTCCGCGAAGAACTCCAGGCCGGCGGTCGTGAACTCCCATGTTTCGGTCAATCGGGTCAGCCCGGGAGCGTCGCCTTCAGCGAAGAGATAGCCCCAGCGGACGTAGCCGTTGCCGACCACCCAGGCGAATTCGTGACCGGGCTCGGCGACGACGACCTGCGAACGCGTCTCCCATGTGCGGTGCGGAAGTTCGTTCCTGCCCGTGAACCACGCTCCCACGCGGGGCCCGTCGCCTTCGTCCCACCAGCACTCACGGCAGACCGGTGACCACTCCCCGGTCCGGGTCACGTCGGAGAGCATCGCGTAGAGCTCGTCCCGTGTCGCCTTGACGAGAGTCGATTCTGCGTGGGTGCGCGGAGTCGTGTCCATGTCGGTGACACTATCGGCGGGTTTGACCGCAGACCAAACCGATTCAGGGGAAGTGCGGGACGGGACGGCAGCTACTCTGAATACCCATGGAGCCCAAGTCCGGAAGATTCGTTCGCTTCGAGGGACCGCACCACCGCGATCCCGGGCGGACGGTCGGGATCTTCGCACTCGCCAACGGCCTCGGCTTGTCCGGCCGCCTCTCCGCCGGCGATCACGATTGGTGGCGCGCAGCCAACGATTTCGGCAATGCCGCCTACGTCGACCCGGAGACTGCGGCACCGGGCGTTTATGCCAACCACCCGTCGGCGAAAGCCTGGTTCAAGACTTCAGCGGCCCACCTCGTCAGCTACACCAGCAGCTACCTTGTCCTGCTCAGGCGCTACGACGTGGAATGCGCGGTTCGGTTCTGCGACGACCCGGGGCGGATCCTCTACGAAGACGCGGTGCAGGTGATCGCAGTGCCCTCGTGAGGTCTACGGGCTGAGCCGCTATTCGGCGGCGGCGAGCTGGCCGCAGGCGCCGTCGATCTCCTTGCCGCGGGTGTCGCGCAGGGTGGTGGGCACGCCGGCGTCGTTCAGGACGTCGAGGAACTCTTGCATGACCTCGGGCTCCGAGGACGTCCAGATCGAGCCCGGCGTCGGGTTCAGCGGGATCGGGTTCACGTGCACCCAGCCGCGGCCGCGCGCATTGAGCTTCTTCGCCAGCAGGGCTGCGCGCCACGGGTGGTCGTTCATGTCCTTGATGAGCGCGTACTCGATCGAGACTCGGCGCCCGGTCTTCTTGTAGTAGTTGTACGCGGCGTCGATCGCCTCGTCGGCTTTCCAGCGGGAGTTCACGGGGATCAGGTCGTCGCGCAGCTCGTCGTCCGGAGCGTGCAACGACAGCGCGAACGTGATCGGAATGTTCTCCTCGGCGAGCTTGTTGATCGCCGGCACCAGGCCCACCGTGGAGACGGTGATGCCGCGGGCGCTCATGCCCAGGCCCTCGGGCGCCTCGTCAATCATGCGGTGCACCGCGCTCATGACGCGCTTGTAGTTGGCCAGGGGCTCGCCCATGCCCATGAACACGATGTTGGTGACGCGTTCGGCGTCGTGCACGCCCTCGCGCCCGCTGCCCTTGAGCCCGCCCTCGGCGATGACGCGATTGGCCTGGACGATCTGGTCCAGGATCTCGGCGGCCGACATGTTGCGGGTCAGGCCGTTCTGCCCGGTGGCGCAGAACGGGCAGTTCATGCCGCAGCCGCACTGGCTGGACACGCAGAGCGTCACGCGGCCCGGGTAGCGCATCAGGACGGACTCGACGAGGGAGCCGTCGAAGAGACGCCACAGGAACTTGATCGTGTCGCCGTTGTCGGTGATCAGGCGCTTAACCTCGGTCAGCAGGGTCGGGAACATGGCCTCGACGAGCTGCTCGCGCTGCGCCGCCGGCAGGTCCGTCATCTTCTCCGGGTCGGTGGTGAAGTGCTGGAAGTAGTGCACGGAGAGCTGCTTGGCGCGGAAGCCCTGCAGGCCCATCTCCTTAAGCTTCTCCTGCCGCTCGGCGAGCGTGAGGTCGGCCAAGTGCACGGGCGGCTGCGAGACGCGCGGCTTCTGGGCGAACTGCAGCTGCGGACGGCCGTCCGGGCCCATCGGCTGCTTCCAACCTTCGGCGGTCGGGCGCACCTGCGGGCGGGGTCGGTTGAGTCCGGCCTTGGAGGGATTTTGAGAAGTCATTGTTTCCATTGTCCCACGCGTGTCCAGCCCGGGCGCGGGGTTGTCACCCGAATCACGCTGCGCTCGATCGTCCCTCCTCAGCGCCACCACGACGACGGCGTCCGGCCACCACAGACTCTGTACGGACCGCTGGCCGCTGGGTAGAGTCCGCACCAACGGCAAGTCTCTAGCGAAAGGGGCCAGTCAATGGCTCAGTTGGTGCGCGTCCAGAACTTCATGCTCTCCACCGACGGTTTCGGCTCGGGCGAGGGCCAGAGCCTCGAGCGCCCCTTCGGGCACGCCAACCCGGCGGAGCTGGCCTCGTGGGCCGGCGCCACCGCGCACTGGCCCAACCGCACGGATCCGGGCGGGACTTACGGCCTCGACGATTACTTCACGCGCGACTTCTCCAACAACATCGGCGCAGAGATCATGGGCCGCAACAAGTTCGGCCCGCACCGCGGTCCGTGGGAGAACGAGGACTGGAAGGGCTGGTGGGGTGAGGACCCGCCGTTCCGGACCCCGGTCTTCGTCCTCACGCACCACCCGCGACCCTCGTTCTCCCTCTCCGACACCACCTTCCATTTCCGCGACGCGAGCCCGCAGGAAGTACTCGATGAAGCTTTTGAGGTCGCAAAGGGCCAAGACGTCCGCATCGGCGGCGGGGTCGCGACCGTGCTCGAGTTCCTCGAGGCCGACCTCGTGGACACGATGCACGTGGCGATGGCGCCGGTCGAGATCGAGCGCGGCGAGCGGCTGTGGAACAGCCCGGACGACCTCACTGACCGCTTCCACCTGGAGGTGGTCCCGAGCCCCAGTGGAATCGTGCACCACCTCTTCTGGAGGAAGTAGGCGCACGACGACGGTCGCCGGCTCGGATTGGGTTTACCCCCGCAGGGACGCAACGTCGACGCCCACGCCGACCTCGCCGTCCCAGTCTGATGCGGCGAGCGGTTCCGCCCAGACGGCATCCGGGAACTCCTCCCGGACCCGCAGGGTGTCCTCCGAGCGGAAATCCGGGTAGACGAGGCACGGCTCCAGAACGTCGACGACGATGGCCCGGTTCAGGTTGTCGGCGAAGCCCGCCTTCGGGACACCCGGATCCTCGAGGAGGGGATCGAAAAAGCGGGCCAGAAGACAACCCGTCAGGTCCCGGTGGACCAGCACGTTGCGACCGCTCCTGCTCTTCCGGAGCGCCACGAACTCGGCCTCCAGAAGCACCTCGGGGTGGATCTTCCCGAAGGCCTCGGCGACAACTTCTTCGTCAAGCTCGTCGTTCAAATCCATTCCCCATTCGCGTCCCGCGTCACGACAGCATCAGCCCGCCGCGCGCCGCCATGTTCCCCTGTCGAATTGATCGCCACTCGCGCCGTACTCGATGAACTCGACCTCGAACCGGCCCGTCTCGCGCAGCCGCGCATCGAGCCAGTACGTCTGGTCCGGGTCCCAGCCCGCGAGCATCGTGTGCGCGCCGGCCCCGAGCGCCGGGTCCAGGCGGAGGGCTCGGGTCGCCGTGGCGAGGTAGCCACCCACGGTGACGTGCACGGCGTCGTACTGCTCGGCGACCTGCTGCCAGTCCGGCATGAACCACGCGACGTCGAGTCCGGTGACCTGGAAGTATTCGTGGCGGCGGGCCGGTGTGACGTCGAGCGGGAATGCCCCGACCAGCCGCACCCACGCCTCCGGCGAATCCACCTCGTACACTCGCGGTTCCGCCCCGGGCGCGAGATCGAAAAGGGCGACCGTCCCCGCCTCGCGGCCGAACGAGTCCTCGATGCCGCTAAGCAGCAGAGGCGCCCCGAGTGCCCCACCGGGCGCGAGCACGTCTGCGCCGGGCAGCGGTGTGGTCGCAAGAAGTCCGACCAACACGGGCGGAACCCACCACTCCTCTCCGCACAGGGCCCGCACGTCCTGTGGCCAGTTGACGCGGGAGCGGCGCACGTTTTCGTCCACGCGTCGACGCCACCGCTCCAACTTGTCGCGCCCCTGACTGTCGACACGGGAGAGCTCAGGCGGCGTGCGACGCCCGGGAAGATCGTGGTCGATCCAGTCAATGTGCGCCGCGGGATGCACCAGCCGCCCCGGACCGGTCAGCAGCGGGCGGTCCAGCGTGGTCAGGACCGGGTGATCGATCAGGATGCCGGCTGCCGGGCGTAGCGCCTCGATAACCTGCGGATCCGCGAGCGTCACGTCCTCGGCGTGCGGCGGCTGCCAGTACATCGCTGAGTCCACGGACTCGACGATGCTCGCCATCAGGTCCCGCTCAGACAAGCCGCGCAGGACTGCGGGATCCGCGGTCGCCCAGCGCCCGGCGAACCGGTCAAGCGGTGCGTGCTGCCAGCCCATCGTCCCCGGCGCTGCCATTGGACCACCCGGCGCCTCAGGCTCGGCCGGAGTGCCGGCGCGAAGGATCGCCTCCGCCACGAACCGGCGTCCCCGCGGCCCCGCCAGCAGCTCCTCTGCCTTCATCTGCGCCTCCTGCTGCATTGCATTGTCGAAATGGGCGATGGACATCGGAATCCGTCGCTCATTTCGACGACAGTCTCCTCGCCGGCGGCTGTTCAGGCACCGGCCTGGATCGGGCGCGTTCCCGCCGGATCCTCACGGCCCCAATCGGCCCAGGACCCGTCGTACACCGCGACCTGCGGCTCGCCCGCCTGCTCCGCCGCGAGCGCCAGCACGCACGCCGTCACTCCGGAGCCGCAGCTCGTGATCAGACGCCGCTCGCCGCGAACGACCCCTGGCGCGGCCTCCTCGAACGCCTGTCGAAGCTCCGGCACCGACGCCAGTCGCCCGTCGCGCACGAGCTCCGCGAACGGCAGGTTCGCGGACCCGGCCATGTGCCCGGCGCGCAGGCCCTCCCGCGGCTCGGGCG
Source organism: Zhihengliuella halotolerans (assembly GCF_004217565.1). Taxonomy (NCBI): domain Bacteria; kingdom Bacillati; phylum Actinomycetota; class Actinomycetes; order Micrococcales; family Micrococcaceae; genus Zhihengliuella; species Zhihengliuella halotolerans. The sequence continues at coordinate 2,809,644 of NZ_SHLA01000001.1, forward strand.
CATCCCCGGCGAAGCGCTCGCGGCTGCGCGCGTCCAGCACGACGGCGTCCCCGCCGCCTGCCAGCACCTCGGCCACGGTCGCCGCGTCGACGAATGCGGCGGCGTCGATCGAGACGACGACGTCGCCGGCCGCGCCGTCGTACCGGGCCTCACCGGCGTCGACGGCCTGTCCGGCCGCCTCCCAGGCGGGCAGGCCGCCGTCGAGTACGGCGACCCGGCCGATCCCGGCCGCCTTGAGCATCCACCAGGCGCGCGGGGCCGAGTAGATGCCCGCGGCGTCGTACACGACGACCGTGCTGGACTCGTTCACGCCGATTGCACGCAGTCGCTCCTGCAGATATGCCGAAGTGGGCATCGTGTGGGGCAGGTCGGAGTCCGGGTCCGAGAACTCGCTGTCGATGTCGAACCGGCGGGCGCACGGAATGTGCCGGTTGGCGGCGAGGTGCGGCGCGATGGACGCGTCGAGCACCACCACGTGGTTGACGTTGCACGCGAGCCATTCGACGCCGACGAGCGGGCCGGGCAGCAGAGTTACCGGTTCGATTCCCATCCAACGATGTTAGCGCGCCGCTGTTTCGCGGGTTTTAACGACACCTGCGGCTCGTGTGGCTCAGCCGAACGTCCAGGAGACGATGCTCATGCCAGCTGCGGAGAAGAACCAGCCGAGGACGCCGATAGCGCCCATCGCTATGGCGGCGCCGGAGAGAGCTTTGCCAACCGGTCGCCGCGCACCGATGATGCCCAGGATCAGCGCCGCCAGACCGAGTACGACCACCAGAGCGGCTACGACGAACGAAAGCTGCGCCCGCTCCATGCCGTCGCCTCCGCTAATCAACAGGGCGAAGGACGCCATCTCGCCGATCCATCCCGCCAACACGCTGATCACGCCGATGACGAACGCGACGACGCCGACCCTGCGCGAAGTCGACTTCTCAGCCCCCGTGGCCCCGTCGGGTGCGAGAGAAGCCTGCGACTGTTCGTTCGAGTGGTCCATGCGTGCGAACCTAACACGGGTGGCGTTGCACGAGGCGGGGCAATTCGGATGGCTCCACTTTGAGAACGCCCGCCCGAGCCGCGTTCGACGTCGCGAATCGTCCGTGATGCACACCCGACCGCCCTCATGCCGGTCGATTCGGCAGGATCCTGCCGATACGTCGACCGTCGGATCAGCCCCAGACGCCCTGCTCCACCTGGAGGACCAGCCACGGGCTGAACGCGAACGGGGCCGCCAGCACGGCGCGGCGGGCCTCGCCGGGCTCGACCCACGCCCACTCGGCCACCTCGTCCTGGTGCGGGACCGGATCCGCGGCGGCCGTGGCCCGAAAGACCGGGCAGACCTCGTTCTCGACGATCCCCCCGGAATCACGCGCCCAGTACCGGAAGTCGGGCAGCACGGGTTCGATTCCGGACACCTCGAGGCCGAGTTCATGCTGCGCGCGCCGCTCGAGCGCTGCCTCGGGCGCCTCGCCGGGCCCCGGGTGGCCGCAGAACGCGTTGGTCCAGACGCCCGGCCAAGCCACCTTGCTCAGCGCGCGGCGGGTCAGCAGCACCCGGCCGGCCGCATCGTAGACGTGGCAGGAGAACGCGAAGTGCAGGGGCGTGTCCTCGGTGTGGACGTCCGCTTTGGGGAACGTCCCCGTGGGCGCGCCGTCTTCGCCCAGCAAGACCACCAGTTCCGTCACGCGTCTCCTTCCCGCTCGGCACGCTCCGCCATGCGCCGACTCATCCCGGGGAAAATCGTCCCATGGAACGGCACCATGGCCCACCAGTACAGTCGCCCGGACAGCCCGCGCGGAAAGAACACCGCCCGTTGGATGCAGCGGCTGCCCGTTCCGTCCGGTTCCACCGCGAACTCGAGCCACGCCTGCCCCGGGACACGCATGTCTGCGCGGAGCCGGAGCAGTCGACCTTCCTCGATCTCCTCGACGCGCCAAAAGTCGACGACGTCGCCCGCGCGCAACTTGCTCCGACTGCGGCGGCCGCGGGTCAGGCCAGCGCCGCCGACGATCTTGTCCAGCAGGCCGCGCAGGCGCCACGCGTGCGGGAGCGAGTACCAGCCGGCCTCGCCGCCGATCGCCACGACCACGCGCCACAAGGCCTCCGGCGACGCGGACGAACGCATTTCCTTCCGGTCCACAAACACCGTGCGGCCCGCCCAGTCCGGGTCCGAGGGCAGGGGTTCAGCCGGCTGATCGACGGCGTGGGCGGTCGCCCACGAGGTCTCCACGGAGTCGAGGTCGAGGCGATCGAGCGCCAGGTCCACGGAGCGGCGGTACCCGGTGAGGCCACCCTCGGGAGCCGTGACGAGGTCATCGATGTGCCGCTCCCCCATCACGCAGTCGTGCTGCAGCGATTCCACCAGCGGAATCGCCAGCGTCCGCGGGATGGGAGTGACCAGATTGACCCACTGAGCCGCGAGCCACGGGGTCAGCACCGGCAACGCGATGATACGTGGGCGCCGCAGCCCCGCAGCGTCGGCATAGATCCGCATCATCTCGCGATAGGTCAGCACGTCCGGGCCGCCGATGTCATACGTCCCCGCTTGAGCCGGGTCCGCTTCGCCCACGGCCAGCAGGTAGTGCAGGGCGTCGCGGACCGCGATCGGTTGGATCCGATTGCGCACCCAGCGCGGGGCCGGCATAACGGGCAGGACGTCGGTGAGGTGCCGAATCATCTCGAAACTCGCCGAACCTGACCCGATCACCAGCCCGGCCTGCAGCTCGAACAGCGGCACCCCCGAACTGCGAAGAATTCGACCGACCTCCTGCCGGGAAGCCAGGTGCCGGCTCAGCGGGCCCTCCGGGTGCAGGCCGGAGAGGTAGACGAGGCGGGACACTCCGGCGTCCCGCGCGGCGACAGCGGTCGTTAGCGCGCACTCCCGCTCCGTCCGCTCGAAGTCGCCCGGGCCGCCCATGGAGTGCACGAGGTAGTAGAGCGTGTCCGCCCCGGCGCACAGCTCGGCGGCCGCGACGGGGTCCTCGAGTCCGCCCTCGACGATCCTGACCTGTTCCGCCCACGGGTAGCCGCGCAGTCGGCCGGCGTCGCGCGTTAGGACGGACAGTTCGTGCCCGGCATCGAGCAACCGCGGGACCAGCCGGCCGCCGATGTACCCCGAGGCCCCGGCAACCGCGACCCTCATGCCGCGACCCGCCGGTGGCGCATCCGCGCCACGGCGGTCCCGATCACGATGACCGCTGCCGCGACTCCCGCAGCCACCGCGACGGCTGTATTGGCGTCCGCACCGTCGAGCCGGCCGACGGCGATCCAGCTCAGCCCCCAGGCCATCGCGGCCCCCGGAGCCAGGCGGCCGCCGCCGACGACGGCCAGGGCGACCCCGACGGCGGCGACGACGAGCAGGATCACGCTCGCGGCCACCGCAACCGGCCAGCCCCAGTCGCCGGCGCCGAGCGAACCGAGCCACGAGGCGGTGTTCGCGACCACGGCCACGGCCACCCAGCCCAGATACAGGCCGAACGTACCGTCCACGAGCACGGTCTCCCACGTGTCCCGCGGCCCGGATCCGCGCAGTTTGCGGAACAGCACGCAGAGGACCGCCAGCAGGGTGACGATCACGATCAGGCTCGCGCCGATCCACCCCGCCTGCGCCACCCAGAGCCAGAGCGCGTTGAGCACCATGGAAGCGATAGCCCACGGACGCACGGCGCGCTGGCGGGGCTCGCCGCGTCGGGACGACAAGAGCTGGAGGATCGCGTAGCCGAACAGGCCGACGTAGATGACGCTCCAGATGGAGAACGCAGTGGTGGCGGGTGCGAGCGGCGTCGCGTCGGCCGCGTACCACCCGCTCGCCGCGTCGGACACGGACGTTCCGCCCCCGGCCCCGGCGCCGAAGGCCGCCACCACCGTGGTGACGATCGCTGCGAGCAGCGTGACGATCGCGGCCGCGAATTCGGGTGACCTGCTCTGGGACTGCTGATGAAGAGCCATCGTGCATCCTCCGCCTGTTGATGATTCCGCGGCGTCTGGACAACGCCGTTCACATGGGCAAGTATGTCTCTAGCTTAGTTAGCAATCAACCTTGGGAAGCCAAATGCGAAGTTCGCCCCGCCTCACCGGAACCGGCCGATGAGCCCCGCCACGAGGCGACGCCTCCGAGCCACTGCGGCCGGACCGTTCGATCTCTCCGCATCGGATCCCGACTATCTCTCGCGAGTAGATCGCGAGATCACGGCCTATGTCGAGCGTGTCACCCACCGCTGCACGCCGACGCCGGAGTCGACGACGGAACTCGCCCGCCACCTCGCGACCGCCTGCGACGGTGGAAAACGCCTCCGCCCGATCCTCGTCGAGGCGGCCTACCGCGGCTTCGGCGGCTCGGACGCGGACGCCCCGGTCCTGCTGGGCGCGGCCTTCGAGATGCTCCACAGCGCGCTGCTGATCCACGACGACGTCATCGACCAGGACGACCTCCGGCGCGGCCAGCCGAACATCCGGGCGACCTACCGGGACCGGCTCGTGCGGCAGGGGACGGCCGAAGCGACGGCGGCCCACGCCGGAGACGCCGTCGCCATCGTCGCGGGCGACGTGCTGCTGACGGGATCGGTCAGGCTCGCGGCACGAGCCGCGGCACGCTCCACACAACCCGACCTCGTCGACGACTGCTTCGAAGAAGCCGTCGTCGCCTCGGCCGCCGGCGAGCTCGAGGACGTCCTCCTCGCGTGCCGGCCAGCGGATTCCCCGCTCACCCCGCAGCAGGTGCTCGACATGGAATCGCTGAAGACGGCGGCGTACTCGTTCGACGCTCCGCTGCGCGCAGGTGCGCTCCTCGCGGGCGCCTCCCCCGACGAGGCCGCGGGACTGGGCGCCATTGGCCGGCGCTTCGGCCTGGCCTACCAGATCGTCGACGACCTGCTCGGAACCTTCGGCGACACCGCTCGGACGGGTAAGCCCTCCGACTCCGATCTGCTCGAGGGGAAGGTCACCGTTGTCACCGCCTTCGGCATCGCCCGGGATCCCGGCCTGGCAGCGATCCTCGAGAAGGTCCGCGCGGGTTTGCTTCCCGCGGCCACGGCACGGGCCGCCCTCCGGCACACCGGCGCCGATCGGCACGCTTACGGTCTCGCAGCAGACCTGGTCGACGAGGGCGTCTCGCTCGCCGACTCCCAGCTGCCTGCCGGACCGATGGCGTCCACGCTGGTCGAGATCGGCCGCAGAGTGCTGGACCGGGAGGCCTGACGTGAATCCGCTCGACACCTACTCCCGCGCGGCCCAGCGCAGCGCCGGCGAAATCATCGGCGTCTACTCCACCTCGTTCGGTTGGGCCTGCAGGACCCTGCCGGCCGATACCCGCCGGGCCATCGCCTCGATCTACGCGCTGGTCCGCGTCGCCGATGAGACCGTCGACGGCGCGGGCGCGGGAGCCGGGCTGGGCCCTGCAGGCGTGCGGGCCGAACTCGACCGCCTGGAACAGGAGACCGAAAACGCGCTGACCACCGGCTACAGCACGAATCTCGTCGTCCACGCGTTCGCCCGGACAGCACGCCGCCATGCGATCGGGCCGGACCTCACGCGCCCGTTCTTCGCCTCCATGCGGGCAGACATCACGGGCCAGCCCGGTGCCGCCAGCGAACTCGACGAGTACATCCACGGTTCGGCCGAGGTGGTCGGGCTCATGTGCCTGCGCGTCTTCCTCAGCCTGCCCGGCACGGCCAGGCAGCGCACGGCCGAACTGGAAGCGGGCGCACGCCGGCTCGGCGCCGCCTTCCAGAAGGTCAACTTCCTCCGCGACCTTTCAGCCGACCAGCAGGACCTCGGCCGCGTGTACCTCCCGGGCACCGCCGCCGGGGATTTCACGGACGAGGTCAAAGACGCCGCGCTCGAAGACATCCGCGCGGACCTCTCCGCAGCGTCGGAGACGCTCCCCCTGCTCGATCCGGGAGCCAGGCGCGCCGTCGGACTCGCCCACGCCCTGTTCTCCGCACTCGTGGACCGGCTCGAGGCAGCCCCGGCCGCGACGATCGCGCGTCAGCGCCTCCGTGTCGGCACGGCGCAGAAGCTCCTGATCGCGGTCCGTGTCTTCGCCGCAGCGGCGCGCGATCGGAGCCGCGCGTGAGCGGCCGCGCCGTCGTCGTGGGCGGTGGATTCTCCGGCCTGGCGACGGCGGGGCTCCTCGCACGCGACGGTCACCGCGTGACACTGCTCGAACAGCACGACGACCTGGGCGGGCGCTCGGGCCGGTGGTCTGCGGAGGGATTCCGCTTCGACACCGGGCCCTCCTGGTATCTCATGCCCGAGGTCATCGACCGCTGGTTCCGCCTCATGGGCACGAGCGCCGCGCGCGAGTTGGAGCTGACCCGCCTGGACCCTGCCTACCGCGTGTGGTTCGGCCCCGGAAGCGCCGCCGTCGACGTGCGCTCCGGCCGCGAACACGCGCTGCGGCTCTTCGAGGAACTGGAGCCGGGATCGACCGCGCGCGCCGCCCGGTACCTCGATTCCGCGGCCGAGACCTACGACCTCGCGACGCGGCGCTTCCTGTACGACGGATTCGCGTCCCCGCGTGGCCTACTGCGCCCCGAGGTACTGCAGAACCTCCCGAAACTGGCCCGGCTGCTGGGCACCTCGCTGCACGACGGCGCGGCGAGCGCGTTCCGGGACCCCCGAATCCACCAGCTCCTCGGGTATCCGGCGGTCTTCCTCGGCACCACCCCCTACCGCGCGCCGGGTCTCTACCACCTCATGAGCCACCTGGACCTGGACGACGGCGTGCTCTACCCGCGCGGCGGATTCGCAGCCCTCGTGGATGCCATGGAGCGCGTCGTACGTGCCGCCGGCGCGGAGATCCGCACCGGAGCGACGGTGACGGCGATCGAGACGCGGCGCATGCGCCAACGTGGTCCGAGCCGTGCACGCGTCGACGCGGTGGCCTACCGGGACCGCGCGGGCACCTCCCGGCGCGTCGGCGCCGAGATCGTCGTGGCCGCAGCCGATCTGCACCATGTCCAGCAGCAGTTGCTCGAACCCGGCCTCCGTGACTGGTCCGGAAAGCGGCTGGGACGCACCGACCCCGGACCCGGCGCCGTCCTGCTCTGCGCCGGGATCGAGGGGGAGCTGCCCGAACTGGCGCACCACAACCTGCTCTTCACTCCCGACTGGCGGGACAACTTCTCGCGCATCTCCGGCGGGCGCCCGCTCCAGGCGGAGACGTCGATCTACGCGAGCAAAACGAGCGCCACCGATCCCGGTGCAGCTCGGGACGGGCACGAGAACCTGTTCGTGCTGGTCCCGTCGCCAGCCCGTTCAGAGCACGGGCCCGGGGCCGGCGACCGGGGTGGCGATCCCGCGATCGAAGCGGTCGCGGATCGCGCCCTGGCCCAGCTCAGCCGCTGGAGCGGGGTGCCCGACCTCGCCGACCGCGTCGTCGTCCGCAGAACGTGGGGGCCGGGAGATTTCGCCCGCGACCTCAACGCGTTCCGCGGCAGCGCCCTGGGCCCGGCCCACACGCTCGCCCAGAGCGCGTTCTTCCGCCCCGGCAACCGGAGCAGCCGCGTGCTCGGCTTGTTCTTCGCCGGCGCCTCCGTCCGGCCGGGGATCGGCGTGCCGATGTGCATGATCAGCGCCGAGATCGTCCTCAAGGCCGTGCGCGGCGACGTCTCAGGAGACCCTGTCCCCCTCGACGAGAAGCGGGAGGCGCACGCGTGACGTACCTGCTCATCCTGGTGGGGCTGATCGGCTGCATGGTGCTGCTGGACTTCCGGTTCCGGCTCCTGCTCTGGAGCCGACCGGTGGCCGGGGCGCTGACCCTGGTCATCGGCACCGCGTTCTTCCTCATCTGGGACATCCAGGCGATCCAGCACGGGATCTTCCTCCACCGCGCGTCGCCGCTCATGACGGGGATCATGCTGGGCGACCAGCTGCCGCTCGAGGAGCTCTTCTTTCTGTTCTTCCTGTGCTATCAGAGCATGATTCTGTTCACCGGGGCTGAACGGCTCATCGCCCGCAGGAGGGCGGAGTCGTGAACTACACCGAACTCAATGCCGTGTTCCTCACGCTGGCCGGTCTGCTCGGCATCCTCGCGGTCTTCCGCTGCCGTGCCGGGCGCCGCAGGGCGGTGCTGGCGTCCGCGGCGGCCGCCGTCGTCGTACTGGTGATCCTGACGGCCGTCTTCGACAATCTCATGCTGGCGGCGGGGCTCTTCGGCTACACGCCCGAGACCCTGAGCGGGCACCATATCGGGCTTGCGCCGCTGGAGGACTTCGCCTACCCGGTGGCCGCGGCGATCCTGCTGCCCGCGCTCTGGGTCCTCTTCGCCGGGAAGCGGGAGCAGAAGTGAAGGAGCTCATCGCGACTTCGCGCCCGCTGTCCTGGGTCAACACGGCCTACCCGTTCGCCGCCGCGTACCTGTTGGCCGGGGGCGGGATCGACTGGCTGCTGATTCTGGGCACCGTGTTCTTCCTGGTCCCGTACAACCTGGCGATGTACGGCATCAACGACGTCTTCGATTACGAATCCGACCTGCTCAACCCGCGCAAGGGCGGGGTCGAGGGCGCCGTGGTCCCGCGTACGCGGCACCGGCGGATCCTGTGGGCCTCCGGAGTCACCACCGTCCCGCTCGCGGCTGTGCTGTTCGCGTCCGGCGGGCTCGCGGCCGCCGTCGCCTTGATCGTCTCGCTGAGCGCCGTCGTCGCGTACAGCGCACCCCGGCTGCGCTTCAAAGAGCGACCCGTCCTCGACTCGATGACGTCTGCGACGCACTTCGTCTCCCCCGCGGTCTACGGATGGCTGCTCGCCGACGGACGCCTGGAGCCGGGCTCGCTCGCTGCGTTCGCCGCATTCTTCTGCTGGGGGATGGCCAGCCACGCCTTCGGCGCCGTGCAGGACATCCTCCCCGACCGCTCCGCCGGCCTCGGTTCCGTGGCGACGGTCATCGGAGCGCGACCGACGGTCCTGGTGGCAACCGGTCTCTACCTCGCCGCCGGCTTGCTGTGCCTGACCGTTCCCGCCCCGGGACCGCTGGCGGGACTGCTGTGCCTGCCCTACGCGGCCAACACCCTGCGTTTCGTCCCCGTCACCGACCAGACGTCGCAGGAGACGCGATCCGGCTGGCGGGCCTTCCTCTGGCTGAACTACGCCACCGGTTTCCTCTTCACGCTCCTGCTGCTGTGGACCCACGTTCGCAGCGGATTCTGAGCGGGACTACCATCGGTGGACAGCAGAACCGACAGGAGCACCACACCATGCCCACCGATCCGTCCGACGCGATGTTCAGCCTCGACGGCAGCGACCCTCAGCACCTGCTGGTCGATCGCGGCGATCTGGCTCCCGAGGATCTGCAGCAGATCGACCGGCTAATGAAGGCCATGGGCGGGCTCCGCGCGGTCGAACGCAGGATCTCCGCCGCCTCGCAAAAGTACATGCAGCTCAAGGAGACGGACATGCGCGCCCTGCATTTCCTGGTCACCTGCGCCAACACCGGCACGGTCTGCACCCCCGGCATGCTGGCCCGCTTCCTGGAGATCAGCACGGCATCGACGACGAAGCTGCTCGACCGCTTGGAGGCCGGCGGCCACCTCACGCGCTCGAGCCACCCCACGGACCGGCGAGCCGTGCGCCTGCAGGTGCGCGACGAGACCCGGCGGGCCGCCCGCGCTTCGGTCGGTCGGCACCACGCGGCGCGCTTCGGTCCCGCGGCGCGGTTGTCCGCCGACGAACGGGAGACGGTCATCCGTTTCCTCGACGAGACGGCCCGGGCCATGTCCGACAGTCTGGACTCGGCCGACCCAGAACCCGTTTAGCAGCCCTGGCCTAGACCTCGGTCTCCCACGGGGGATTCGCGCCGGCGCGGGAAACCGTGATCGCGGCGATGTGCGCGGCCCGCTCGAGGATGCCGCGCAGCGTCGCTGGGCCGAGACCGGCCAGGCGATCACGGGCTGTCTCGCGGCCCGTCATGCGCGCGATCCCGTCCAGCAGGCCGGACATGTAGGAGTCGCCGGCGCCGACGGTGTCGACGACGTCGGTCGCCGGGGCGGGCACGTCGATCTCGGTCCCGTCGTGGTGCAGCGCGATCACGCCCTCGCCGCCGCGGGTCACCACGACGAACTGACAGGTCTTGGCCCACTCGGCCGCAACGGTGGCGATATCCTCGCCGGGCCGCAGCCAGGCCAGATCCTCGTCGCTGACCTTCGCGATGTCCGCGAGCTCAACGAGCCGCTCGACCCGCGGGCGCACCGTGGCCACGTCGCCCATGAGCGAGGGTCGCAGATTCGGGTCGTAGGAGACGACGGCGCCGCTCGCCTTGGCGGTCGCAAGCGCAGCAACGGTCGCCTCGAAGGCGTCGTCGTCCACGGCGGCGATGGATCCAGTGTGGACGTAGGCGTAGCCGTCGACCGGCCCGAGGTCGGGCAGGCGGTAGTTGACATCGAACTCGTAGGCGGCCGCGCCGTCGTCGTCGAGGCGGGCCACTGCGGTGCTCGTGGCGTCCGCGCCGCGCGAGGCGTCGGTGACGACCACGTGCGAATCCGCGAGGTGCTCGGAAATGAGCTGGCCGCGGTCGTCGTCGGAGATCCAGGTCGCCAGGGTCACGTCCTGCCCCAGCCGTCCGAGGCCCAGCGCGACGTTCGCGGGGCTGCCGCCGGGGTGTTCGTTGACGACACCGTCGGGCGTGTGGACGACGTCGATCAGTGCTTCGCCGACGACGAGAAACTTAGGCATGTCGGGCCTCCTCTGGGGGTTGCGGGTCCTCCGGGCGACCTCGCTGTCGAGTGGAGAGTTCCGCCCAAGGGTACCCAGCTCACGTGCACCGCGTCACAAAGTGGTGTCACATTCGGGCAACGCCCCGCCTCGGTTCGGGCGCGAGAGAGGCCGCAGCACCCCTTGCCCCGGTGCGGGCCGGGCGCTAGCGTCAGCGGTGGAGGTAGCCCATGACCACCCGGATCTCCACGACCTGCCTGATCATCGGCGGCGGCCCCGCGGGCATGATCGCCGGCCTGCTGCTCGCGCGCTCCGGCGTGACGGTGACGGTGATCGAGAAGCACGGCGACTTCCTGCGCGACTTCCGCGGCGACACCGTCCACCCCACCACGCTCGAGTTGCTCGACGACCTCGGGCTCTTCGAGGCGTTCGACGCTCTGCCGCACAGCCGCATCCAGGAGGTCAACGTCCCCCGTGCCGGCGGTGGCACGGTCCGCCTCGGCGATTTGCGCCGGCTGCCCCTGAAGCACCCGTACATCGCGATGATCCCGCAATGGGATTTCCTGAACCTGATCGCCGCGGCCGGCGAGCGCGAACCGGGCTTCACGCTGCGCCTGCGCACCGAGGCCACGTCCCTGCTGTTCGAGGACGGGCAGGTGGTGGGCGCAAGGATCGCGGACGACGCCGGCGCCGGCGAGATCCGTGCCCATCTCACCCTCGCGGCCGACGGCCGGTGGTCCACCGCCGCCCGGGAGGCCTCCCTGCCGGTGCGCGATTTTCCGGTGGACGCGGACGTCTGGTGGTTCCGGCTCCCCACCGCGGAGGGCGAGGACCGGCTCATCTCCGGGTCGCTGCTGCCGCGCAGCATCGCCGGCCAGCTCTACGTGGGCATACCTCGGCCCGGCTATCTGCAGGTCGCCCGCATCATCCCGAAGGGGGCGGACCCGCACCTGCGCGCGGCGGGCATCGGCGCACTGCGACGGGATGTCGCCGCGGCCTACCCGGAGCTGCCGAAGGCGGTGGCCGCTCTGGAGTTCGACGACGTCAAGCTGCTGGACGTGCGCGTCACCCGGCTGGCGCGCTGGCATGCGAAGGGGCTGCTGTGCATCGGCGACGCCGCCCATGCGATGTCCCCGATCGCCGGCGTCGGAATCAACCTCGCGATCCAGGACGGCGTCGCCGCGGCCCGGTTGCTCGCCGCGCCGCTGCTCGCGGGAACGATCGGCGACCGCGATGTCGCGGCCGTGCAGCGTCGTCGCACCCCGCCGACGGTCGCGACCCAGACGATGCAGCGGTTCCTGCACCGTGGGCTCTCGCGCGTCATGCGCGAGGGAGCGGAGCTCGCGGCGCCGCCGGCGCTGGCGTGGTTGGTCGAGCACTTCCCCGCACTGACGGTGCTCCCCGCGTACGCGGCGGGCGTGGGGCTGCGGCCCGAGCACGCCCCATCGGCGGCCCGGCGGCCGCCCTACCGCCCCGAACGGGGCGCGCGGCGCGCCCGCCTGAACTGACACAATCGGGGCATGAGCAACGACGTGTCACCGCCGCCCGTCTGGCGCATGCCCGGCATGGGCGCCCTGCTGCTGATGACCGCGTTCGGCTTCTCCGGGTTCTCCGTCCTGATGCCGACCGCCCCGCTCTGGGCCCTCGAGGGCGGCGCGGGCTCCGGGGGTTCGGGCCTCGTCAACGGCGTCCTGATGCTGTTCACGGTGGCGGCGCAGCCGTTCGTCCCATGGGCCCTGCGCCGCTTCGGCTGGGCGCCCGTGCTCTCGGCGGGCATGATCCTGCTCGGCCTGCCGCCGCTGCTCTTCGCGCTCTCCGCCGACCTGCTGCCGGTGCTCGCGCTGTCCGCCGTACGCGGGCTCGGCTTCGGCATCCTGACGGTCTCCGGCAGCACGGCCGTCGCCGAGCTCATCGAGCCGGGTCGCCGCGGCAAAGCGATCGGCGCGTACGGCCTGGCGATCGCCGTGCCGCAGCTGGCGCTGCTGCCGCTCGCGCCGTGGATCGCCCACAACTTCAGCTTCATGCCCGTCTTCATCCTCGGGGCGCTGCCGCTGCTGAGCGTGCCGCCGGCGATCCGCTTGGCCCGCCACCTTCATTCGCTGCCCGAACCTCCCGCCCACCTCGCGGACGTCCCGCTGACCCGTCGACGCCTGCTGCCGCTGACCCGCCCCATGGCGATCCTGCTCGCCGTCACGCTCGCCGGGGGCGCGTTCGTGACGTTCGCCCCACAGATGAGTTCGTCCCCGGGCGCGACGACGGCGGGCCTGCTCCTGCTCACCGGCGCGGCCGCGATCTCCCGCTGGCGTTTCGGCCACCTGGCTGACCGGTACGGCGCGCACGCCTTCATCGCCCCGCTCGTGGTGATGACGATCGTGGGACTCGGCCTCGGCGCGTGGGCCGTGGCCGCCGAGGAGAGCACCGTCGTCGTGCTCTTGCTCGTCTCGATGACGCTCGTGGGGATCAGCTACGGCGGACTGCAGAACCTGACGCTCGTCGAGGCGTTCACGGCCGTGCGCCGGCGCGACTACGGGATCGCGAGCGCCGCCTGGAACATCGGGTTCGACACCGGCACGGGCCTCGGCTCGGTGCTGGTCGGCGCGCTCGCGGCGGGCTGGTCGTTCTCGGGCGCGTTGGTCGCGTGCGCGGTCTTCTCCCTGCTCACGCTGCCACTGGCCGCGAGACGTCAGGTCCGCCCCTCTGGCCCCGCGGACTGATCCGCGCGAAGATGAGAAGACCAGCACCCGGACCGCCCCGAAAGGACCACACCATGGCCAGCACCGGAAACCCCGTCTGGATCGACATCTACTTCCCCGATCCCGAGCCCTGCGAAACCTTCTACGGGACGCTCTTCGGCTGGACCTTCGAGGACCAGGGCCCCGAGCTGGGCAACTACCGCATGATCCGCTCGGCGGACGGCCGGATCATCGGCGGTGCTTCCCCCGGGATACCCGACAACGAAGACGCGCCCACCGACTGGACCGTGCACCTGAGCACCGACGATCTGGCCAAGGCCGTGAACCGGACCACCGCGTCCGGCGGCCGGATCCTGTTCGACCCGATGCAGATCGGCGAGCTCGGCAGGGTCGCCATCGTGGCCACGCCCTCCGGGGCGTCGCTGGGCATCTGGCAGGCGGAATCGTTCGACGGCTTCGAGCAGCCGCTCACGGACGGCACGCCCGTCTGGTTCGAGGAAATGTCCACGTCCTTCGAGGCCGACCGCGACTTCTACGCCTCCGTCTTCGGCTGGGAGAACCAGATGATGGAAGGCGGGCTCGCCTACGCGACGAATTGGCCGCAGGACGCCGCGACCGCCGGTTTGTGCGACGCCTCCGAGATCCTCCCCTCGGGCACCGAGCCGTACTGGCGGATCTACTTCCAGGTGGCCGACGTCGACGCCGCCATGGAACAGGTCACGACGTTGGGCGGAACGGTGCTCGACGGCGCGGACGACTCCCCGTTCGGCCGGCTGGCCACGGTCGCGGACCCCCACGGCAACGCCTTCCAGATCATCATGCCGCCGGCTCGTTAGCCGGCCGGCTCAGCCCATGAGCTCGCTGCGGATAAGGAATCGCTTGCCCTCCGGGGCCTCCACCGAGAATCCGGACCCGCGGCCGTCGACCACGTCCACCGTCAGATGCGTGTGCTTCCAGTAGGCGAACTGCTCGACGGACATCCAGAAGTCGATCCCGCCGAGCGGCTCCCCCTGCACGTCATTCATGTCGAACGTGCCCAGCAGGACGTCGGCGTCGCCGGTCTTGAAGTCCCCGGCCGGGTAGCACATGGGGGACGACCCGTCGCAGCAGCCGCCGGACTGGTGGAACATGAGAGGCCCGTGGCGGCCCCACAGCTGCCGCAACAGGTCCATCGCCTCGGCGGTCAGCGCCACCCGGGAGAACTCCTCGCCGTCGACGCGCGGCCTGGCTTCAAGTGCTCGTTCCATTGCTGCCGCCTAGCCGGCGTCGTATTCGATGACCATGCGGCCGTCGATTTTTGCGTGTCGCATCTCGTCGAAGATCGCGTTGACATCCTCCAACGGGCGCTGGCTGTAGGTGGGGTGAATGAGGCCACGGGCGTAGAAGTCCAGGGCCTCCTCCATGTCCTGCCTGGTCCCGACGATGGAACCGCGGATGGTCAGTCCTTTGAGCACGATGTCGAAGATCGGCGCCGGAAAGTTCCCCGGCGGCAACCCGTTGAAGACGATCGTCCCGCCTCGCCGTGCCATGCCGATGGCCTGGCCGAACGCGTCCGGGTGGACGGCGGTCACCAGCACGCCGTGCGCGCCACCCGTCGCCTCTTCGATGGCAGCCACCGGATCCTGTGCGAAAGCGTTGACCGTGACCTCGGCACCGTGCTGGCGGGCGAGCGCGAGCTTGTCATCGGTGACGTCCACGGCAGCGACCCTCAACCCCATGGCCACGGCGTATTGGACCGCGAGATGGCCCAGTCCGCCGATACCCGAAATCACCACCCACTGACCCGGCTTGGCCTCGGTGACCTTCAACCCCTTGTAGACGGTGACACCAGCGCAGAGCACCGGCGCGATTTCACAGAGGTCCGCCCCCGCGGGGATGCGAACCGCGAAAGCCGCCTCAACCACCATGTACTCGCCGAAGGATCCGTCGACGGAATATCCGCCGTTCTGCTGCTCCTCGCACAACGTCTCCCAGCCGGTGCGGCAGAATTCGCAGGCGCCGCACGCGTTGGCCAGCCAGGCGTTTCCGACGATGTCACCCACGGCCGGATCCTCCACGCCGGGGCCGAGGGCGACGACGGTGCCGACTCCTTCGTGCCCCGGGATGAACGGCGGTGCTGGCTTGACGGGCCAGTCGCCTTGAGCGGCATGCAGGTCCGTGTGGCAGACGCCCGAGGCGATCAGCTTGACCAGCACCTGGCCGGGCCCGGGCTGCGGAACTTCTTGCTGCTTGATGTCGAGCGGCTGGCCGAAAGCCGTGACGACGGCTGCTTTCATGGTGCTCATAGTGTTCTCCTGACGAGGGTGGCCGGGCGGTGAGGTGACACGGTTTAGAAGAACCCGAGCTTGTTCTCGTTGTAGCTGACCAGGAGGTTCTTCGTCTGCTGGTAGTGGTCGAGCATCATCAGGTGGTTCTCGCGTCCGATACCGGAGGACTTGTACCCGCCGAACGCCGAGTGCGCGGGGTAGGCGTGGTACTGGTTGACCCAGACGCGTCCGGCCTGGATGGCCCGCCCGGCACGGTAGGCGGTGTTGCCGTTGCGGCTCCAGACGCCGGCGCCGAGGCCGTACAGGGTGTCGTTGGCGATCGAGATCGCGTCGTCGTAGTCCTTGAACCGGGCGACCGAGACGACGGGCCCGAAGATCTCCTCCTGGAAGATGCGCATCGAGTTGTCGCCGGCGAAGATGGTCGGCTGCACGTAGTAGCCGCCACTCAGATCGCCGCCGAGGTCGGCCCGCGCGCCGCCGGTGAGAACCTCGGCCCCCTCCTGCCGGCCGATGTCCAGGTAAGAGAGGATCTTCTCGAGCTGGTCGTTGGAGGCCTGCGCGCCCATCATCGTGTCCGTGTCCAGCGGGTTGCCCTGCTTGATCGCCTGCGTCCGGGCCACGACGTCGCCCATGAAGCGGTCGTAGATCGAGTCCTGGACCAGGGCCCGGGACGGACACGTGCACACCTCTCCCTGGTTCAGGGCGAACAGCGCGAAGCCCTCCTGGGCCTTGTCGTAGAAGGCGTCGTCCTCGGCGGCGATGTCCTCGAAGAAGATGTTCGGGCTCTTGCCGCCGAGCTCGAGCGTCACCGGGATCAAGTTCTCCGAGGCGTACTGCATGATCAGCCGCCCGGTCGTGGTCTCGCCGGTGAACGCGATCTTGCGGATGCGCTTGTTCGAGGCCAGCGGCTTGCCGGCCTCGGCGCCGAAGCCGTTGACGACGTTCAGCACGCCGGGCGGGAGCAGGTCGCCGATCAGCTCCATCAGGACCAGGATCGAGACGGGGGTCTGCTCGGCGGGCTTGAGCACGACGGCGTTGCCCGCGGCGAGCGCGGGAGCGAGCTTCCACACGGCCATGAGGATCGGGAAGTTCCAGGGGATGATCTGCCCGACCACGCCGAGCGGCTCGTGGAAGTGGTAGGCGGTCGTGTCGTCGTCGAGCTGCGAGAGGGTGCCCTCCTGCGCCCGGATGGCTCCGGCGAAGTAGCGGAAGTGATCCACCGCCAGCGGCAGGTCGGCGTTGAGGGTTTCGCGGACGGCTTTGCCGTTGTCCCAGGTCTCGGCGACGGCGAGCATCTCGAGGTTGTCCTCGATCCGGTCGGCGATCTTGTTGAGGATCACCGCGCGCTCGGCCGGGCTCGTCCGCCCCCAGGCCGGTGCCGCGGCGTGCGCGGCGTCGAGCGCGGCCTCGATGTCCTCGGCCGTGCCGCGGCCTACCTCGCAGAATCCCCGGCCGGTAACCGGAGTGACGTTCTCGAAGTACTCCCCCTTCACGGGCGCCTTCCACTCGCCGCCGATGTAGTGGTCGTAGCGGTTCTTGAAGGTGATGAGCGATCCTTCGGTTCCCGGATTGGCGTAGACGGTCATGGCTGACTCCTTCGTCGGCGTGCCCGCCGGTCTGCGTCGACCGGCCTCGCGTGCTTGTCCTGCCGAAGCTACGCCCGGAAACGTTGCACCGGCGTTGCATCGTGCCGGGGCCCGGCGCGTCAGCGGCGATGCTGCGCGTCGAGCCGGTCCAGACGGGAGAGCACGACGGCGCGGCGCGGCGAACGCGGCGGCAGGATCCGCAGCGCCGTGACCAGCGCGTCGACGTCCTCGGCGGCCTCGGGCAGCTCCAGATAGTCGGTGAGGACCTCGGGCCCGGCGTCGGCGAGCATCGCCTCGCGCAGGGCACCGGAGACCTCGCCCCTGATCGCCCGGATCCCGGGCGCGTCCGAACGGGGCAGGAGGAGCCCGTGATACAGGGCGAGGGCCTGCCGGTACCGGCCCTGCCCGACAAGGTCGAGCACGCTCCGGGCATCGCACCCGGGGGCCGGTTCGAGCCGGTAGGGCCGGGACGCCAACTCGAGACCGAAGCCGGCGTCCCGCAGCACGTGGCGCAGCCGCGCGATCTCGGCGCGCAGGGTCACGGTCCGCGCATCCTCGCCCAACAGCGCGACCGCCAGCGCCTCCGCGCTGAGCCCGCCTCCCGGATGCCTACTGTGATGCTTCGACGACTGGTGCCATGCCAGAAGGGTGGCGATCTCCGCGTGCCGTCCCGTCAGCGTCAGCGTTCCGGTGCCGCACGCGAGTTCGACGTCGTCGCGCCCGAGCGCGCTCAGGGTCGGCGCCTTGGCCGGCGTCGTGCGGCTGCGCGACGCGGGAGCCGGGCGCGGCACGTCCCCGCGGAACGCCGCGAAGCGAAGTTCGGCCTCGGCAGCGGCCACGGCGGCGCTCACGAGGCTCAGGGAGTGGACGGCGACGGCCTCCGGCCCGCCCGTGATGTCGACGACGCCGAGCAGGCGCCCGTCCGGGCCGTGGATCGGCGCCGCCGTGCAGCTGAACCGGTGCGCGATCTCGCTGAAGTGCTCCGCCCCGCTGACCTGGACGCCGCGGCCCGTGGCCAGGGCGGTTCCCGGCGCCGACGTGCCGACGGCGCGTTCGGACCAGTCGGCTCCCGGAACGAAGGCCATGGCCTCGGCGCGGCGGACGGCGTCGTCGTCGCCCTCGACCCACAGCAGTCGGCCGTCCGCATCCCCGACCGCCACGAGCAGACCGGTGTCGCGCGCCGGCTCAACGAGCAGGCGCGTGATGACGGGGAGCACCGCGGAGAGCGGATGGTCTCGAAGGTAGGCGGCGAGGTCGCCGGAGGCCAGGGCGACGGGCGGTTCGATCCGCCCCGGGGCCAGGAATCCGAGCGACCGGCGCCACGAGTCGCCGACCACCGGCCGGAGGAGATCGAAGGCGCTGCCGGCTCCGACGTCACCCAGGACGCCGTGCGCGGCGCGGGCCGAGCGCTGGAGCGCAGGCTGTGCCGGCGTCGTCATCCCCATCGCGTTCCTCTCGGATTCGTGCGCCGCGGGCCGGCTCGATCCTGACGCCGTCAGTCCACGCCGACGGCGGGACTCGGCGCGTGGCGCGCATCACATGCCTGCTCTGCAGTCTATGCCCGCCGACGCCGCCCGGCCAGAGCGCCTCCGGGGTCTAGTCAAGCGCGGCGCGCGGTGTCATAGTTGGCCTCATGAGTCGAATGATCTTCGTCAATCTGCCCACCGATGATCTGGCCGCTGCGGACGCCTTCTACGGTGCGCTCGGATTCACCAAGAACGAGCAGTTCTCCGACGAGAACGCCTCGAGCTGGGTCATTTCGGAATCGATCACCGTCATGGTGCTCGCGCGGAACTTCTTCGCGACGTTCCTCGTCGGGACCGACGCGCCCCACCTGCCGGGCGCCGGCGGGGACCGCGAGGTCCTCAACGCCCTGTCCTGCGAGTCCACCGAGGAGGTCGATCAGCTGATGTCCCTGGCCGCGGCGAACGGCGGCTCCACCTACCGGCAGGCGAACGCGCCGTTCCCGGGGATGTACCAGGGCGCCTTCGCCGATCCGGACGGCCACGTCTGGGAGCTCGCCTGGATGGACCCGGAAGCCATGCAGGGTTAGACGGCGCGCGCCACCCAGAGCGTCCAGCGGTCCTCCTCGCGGATCGCCCCTCCCTGCGGTAGGCGCTCCACGATGTAGGCGGCCAGGTCCGCCAGCTCGTCGTCGTCGAGCTCGTGCAGGATCGAGCGTCCCGCCCGCGAGACGATGTCTACTTCGATCTCCGCCGGCGACGCGTACGTCCTGCGCGGCTCATCGAACGTGTGCGGTTCCCCCGGCTCGAAGCCGGCTCCGGCCAACGCTCCGCCGATTCGTCCCGCGGTGGGCCGGCGGGCCGCTTCGACGTCGAGCAGCCGCGGGAACCGCTCGAAGAAGTAGCCCCGCAAGTGCTCGGGGCCACCCGGTCGGCGGACATCCTCCATCGTGCGGTCCTGCACGATGAGCATGCCGCCGGGCCGCAGGATGCGCCGCGCCTCGGCGAAAACCGCGTCCAGATCCGGCACGTGGTGGATCAGCGCCCGCTGCAGGACGAGGTCGAACTCTGCGTCCAATCGGCCCGTCGCGGCGGCGTCGCCCACCTCGAACTCCAGCCGGTCCCGCTCACCCGCGTGCGTCTTCGCGCCGGCGACCATCGCGGCGGAGCCGTCGATTCCGACGACGTGCCCTGCGCCGGCGTCGAGCATCGCCAACGAGTAGATCCCTCCGCCGCAGCCGACGTCTGCGACGCGCGCACCGCCCAGATCGACGTGCTGGCGGACGAACTCCACCCAGCCACGATCCGCCTCCCGGGTGGCATAGGTACCCTTGTTGCGCTCATCGTCGAAATCGATCGCCATCGTGCCTCTCCCGTTGTGAGTCCCTGCCAGAAGCGGGTCACTTCACTCTAACGCTCAGCCTTCGCCCCGGAAGCGCGGCGGAAGCATCCTGGCTCCGCCGTACATCGGGAATTCAAGCCCCCCGCAGTGACCTGCGAGTTCTTCCCACGGTCGATTGATCCCGTGGGTTCCGTGCTCGCGAACGCGGGCCACATGATCCAGATCCAGCACGCCGAAGAGGACCTCATCAGTGGCGCCCGCGCGCTGCATGATCGTGCCCTCCGGATCAACCAGCACGCTTTCGCCGACGCCGCAGGGTGCAGAACCGTTGAGATTGACGATGAAAACCTGGTTGGTGAACGCGTTGGCCCGTGCCATGACGAGCTCCATTTCCCGGTCCCGCGTCGTGGTCAGCGTGGGTTGGATGATGACCTCGGCCCCCATCCACGCCAGCTGCCTGGCCACCTCGGGAAAGCTGCCGTCGTAGCAGATCGCCAAGCCGATGCGCCCGATTCCTTCGATGTCGAAGGTCGTGAACGTGCTGCCGGCGTCGAGAGTCTCGTACGGCCGCCACGGGAAGATCTTCCGGTATCGAGCAACAATGCTGCCGGTCGGATCGATCGCAATCGCCGTGTTGTACAGGTGCCCGTCGTGGCGCTCCACGAGGGAGCCCGGGACCAGCCAGATGCCCAGCTCCTGCGCGAGGACGCCGAGCCGATCCGTGACAGGGCCGGGAATCGTCGTCGCGGCGCGTTCGTTGAAATCGGGATCCGGTTCCAACATCGCCTTGGGCGCGCCGAGCAGCAGTTCGGGTGCCACGACGAGGTCGAGCCCCGGCTTCATCTCGACGAGACTCCGAAGCTGGATTTCGAACCTAGCGAGTGTCGCATCGATGTCGCCGGCGACGGGGCTGGTCTGGATCGCTGCCAGTTTGAGGTTGCGCATGGATGAATCCTTTATTCTGCAGGGTCGAGGACGTGGAAGTCGGTGCTGTCGGCGTTGCCGGTGGGGATGGTGCGGCGGCCGAAAAAGTCCGGAAGGAACCGGCGAACTGCCACGGTGATGACGGCACCGAGGGCAAGCGCACCCACTCCTATCCAGAAAACGGTGCCGACTCCGAGCCAGGAGGCTCCCACGTACTCAGGCCGGGCCATCTCAACGGCACTGACGACGAAGACGAAGAGCATGAGGATCGCGCCGAGGCCCGGCAGAACTCCGGCGAGGACGAACGTCCCGGGGTTCCGCATCGCTGGTCGGAAGTAGACGATCGCCGCGATGGCCGTGGCCGCGTAGTACACCGCCACCATGAGCCCGATCGAGAGCACCGCCAGCCCGACGAAGTCAGGTGAGATGAGAGTGAGGACAACAAGGGTCGCGATACTAAGGCCCGCCCACCAGATCGTCGCGGTACGCGGAGTGCTCCGCTTCGGTTCGACGGCGGCGATGGCACCCGGCAGGGCCCGGTAGGTTGCCATGCTGAGCCAAAAACGCGGCGTCGACATGGCTACTGTGAACAGCGCCGACAGTGCGGACAGCCCAACCGCCAGGGTGATGACTCGCCCGAAGAGGTCGCCGGTGGCCATCGGGCCGATGACGGAGAGGACGTCTTCGACAACGTCGTCGGACGTGATGAGATCGACGCCGCCGTAGGCCAGCGCGGCGACAGAAGCGAACACGTAGAGCACCAGCAGGATGACCGTGGAGACGATTGCCGCTCGGCCCGGCGTGCGGGAGCGATGGGTGGTCTCCTCATTGACTGCGATCAGCGCATCCCATCCCCAGTAGATGAACAGCGCCAGGACGACTCCAGCCACCAGACCAGCCGGATCCGCGCTCAGCGGGTTGAACCAGTCCAGTCGCACGGGCTCAGCACTGGCTGGCGCTGTGCCACTGGTGATCGCGATCATGACGCCGAGACAGAATCCGCCGATGGCGACGATCTGGAGTGCGATCAGCGCATACTGCACCCAGGAGGCGACTTCGATTCCGCGGACGGCCACAGCGGCGCTGACTGCGATGAGGACGATTGCGATGCTGATGGTCATTGCCGGGTTGGAGGCGATGGTCTCCAAGCCGGCAGCGCTCAGGAGGTAGATTGTCGCGACTTGGGCCAGAGCCGCCGTCGCGATGAACGTGGCGACCTGGGGAACCCACCCTCCGAAGAACCAGCCGGCCCCCGGACCCAAGGCGCGGGAGATCCAGACGAACACACCGCCGCAGTCGGGCATCGCGCGGTTCAGGTCACGGAAGGCGAACGCGGTGAACAGGATGGGGATGAACCCCAGGAGAAACGCCGCGGGGGCGTGGACTCCCACCGAGTCGACCACGAATCCCAAGGTCACGGCGAGGCTGTACGCCGGTGCGACGGCGGCGAGGCCGACCGCGACGATCCGCATCATCCCGATCGCGTTGCGTTTCAGGCCCTTGCCGCCGGGCGGCGCCGTGGCGGTAGACAGGTGGACAGATTCAGTCATGATGAGAGCTCCTCGTTTTATTTGAATGTGATTCAAATAACTGAAGAGCATTCAAACAACCGCCGCGCCGACTGTCAAGGGCTGACGTGAAATGGGGCACAATGGCAGGATGGGACGCCCGAACAGACAGGCCGAACGACGGGCCGAGATCCTCCGCGCCGCGAAGGCCGTAGCCGTACGCGACGGCGCCGCGGGCACCACCCTCCGGGCCATCGCCACGCAAGCCGGCATGGAGCCACCAGCTGTTCTCTACTACTACGCAGGCGTCAGCGAGATCATTCGAGAGCTCGTCTTCGCCTCTTCGGACGCGTTCATCGAACGCGTGGAGAGCGCCGTCGAAGAAGCCGCTGACCCCATCGCCGGCTTGCGGGCCGCTATTGTCGCCGGGACCACGGGCGGGCTGGACAGCCACGATTCGCGGGTCCTCTACGAGTTCTGGCCGGCCTCCCTGCGCGATGAGAGCATGAACGACGCCGACCGCGTCCTGGACCAGCGAGAAGCTGCGATTTACGAACGAATCATCCAGCGCGGCGTCGACAACGGGAGCTTCCGCCCGGCGCTCGAGCCACGCGATCTGGCGTCCGCACTGGTGGCCCTCGAAGACGGACTCGTCATGGACATCCTCAACGGAACCAAGTCGCGGGATGAAGTCGTCTCGCTCATCTGCGCCGTCGCCGAACGCCTGGTCGACACACCACTGACCAACACCGAACCCGGTTGAGCTGCTTCATCTCGCGCGCCTTCATGGAGATCTCGAAGGCCTTCGCGAGCGGACTGTACAGCCGGTAGTCCCCTCGCCGCCTAGTCCAGCGCCGACTTCCGCAACAGTTCCAGCCTCAGAGACCGTGCCGTTTCCATGTGATGGCGTGCGATCTCCCGCGCGTCGTCCGAGCGTTGTTCCGCAATGGCCTGCACAAGTGCAGCGTGCTCGTCGAGAGAACCCTCCCACCTGCCCTCGACGGAGAGCGTCGAATGCGGAGTGTGGACCAGATGCGTAGACAACCGCTCCAGCAGATCCTCGAGGATTCGATTGTGCGTTGCGGCCCAAACAGTCGCATGGAATTCGAGATTCGTTTTGATCCGCGTCAGGTCGGCCGGATCGCTCAGCCCACGGTCTCGATCCACGAGCGCTTCCAGCCGCATCATGTCCGCGGCCCCGCGGTTCCGGGCCGCCTGTCCGGCCGCCTCCTCCTCAAGCATGACCCGAAGATCGTAGATCTGGATGACTTGCTGCGGATCGACCTGGGGCACTTGCAGCCCACGAGTGGCACGCTCAAGAAGACCTTCGTGCTGGAGCCGGCCCAACGCTTCCCGCACGGGAGTCCGCGAGACACCAAATCTCTCGGAGAGTCCGACTTCTCGCAGAGCCGTTCCCGGAGGGTGGACCCCCGCGAGAATCTCATCACGCAGGGTGCGAAAAATTGCCTCGCGGTCGACACGTCCGGCGTGACCCGTGAGCTCTGACAATTTCCTTCTCCTCAACAGTGAAGCGGCCATCTGGCTGTCCAACCTACTACGAGGACAGTCTCACCCTACGCGCAGTTGCCGGCTCGACGTCCGAAGACCATGCCGGCAGCCAAACCGGTCCCCCCGGGATAATTTTCGCTGAACAAACCTCCGAGCATTTCCCCGCAAACGTAGAGCCCTCCGATGCACTCGCCCGCACTGTTGAGGACTCGTCCGTGCGTGTCGGCTTTGAGCCCGCCGAAAGTAAAGGTAATGCCGCATGTCACTGCGAATGCATAGTACGGCCCTGTCTGCAGCGGGGCAGCCCAGTTGCTCTTGGGCGGCCCGACATCGGCCAATCGACCGTCCTTGACGGTCGGGTCCCACGCGATACTGAGATCGATTGACTTGTTGAACGCCTGCACCGTCGCACCCAACGCTGCGGCGTCGATGCCGATCTTCCGAGCGAGCCCGTCGAGCGTATCGGCCTCAGCGACCGAAATGCCCGGCATGTCGTATTCTTCACTGCGCAGGAAGGAGCGTTGCTCCGCATCGAAGATCTGGTACGCGATGGATCCCGGCTGCCGCAGAATCTCCTTGCCGTATTTAGCGTAGGTGTAGTTGCGAAAATCTGCGCCCTCGTCCAAGAAGCGCCGACCCTCGGTGTTGACGATGATTCCCAGCGGGTACCCGCCGCGAGTGAGCCGGTTGGTCAGCTCCCTGTTGCTTTCGTTCTTTGCTGTAAACGCGTCCCACTGGACGCTGTGGCAGCTGCTCCAGTCGCCGCCAGGCACCGCTCCGATGTCGAGCGCCGCCCGAATCATGGCGCCGTCGTTGTACGGAGTGCCGCGCACCTTCGCGTTCTCCCAGCCGTCGCCTAAATACTGTTTGCGAAGCTCCGGATTCGCCTCGAATCCGCCAGCCGCCAGGACCACCGATTCCGCACGAATCCAGTCGACTCCGCCCGTCTCCGTCGCAAATTCGACGCCGACCACGCGGCCGTCCTCGACGACGAGTCCGGTGGCGCCGTGGCCGTAGCGGACGTCGACTCCCAGTTCACGCGCGACCCGCGTGTGATCCGCGATGAGACCCTCACCTCCACCGACATTGCCGACATGGAGACCACCCCAGAAGAGGTAGCCGCCCCCTGGACGCTGATACGCCTGGCGTTCGTACATCAGGCGGTATTTCACTCCGAGGCCGCTGAGCCACTTCACCGCTTCCTTGCTCTCATGGACCAGAACTTCCGTGAGATCCGAAGCATTGGCGCCATTCGTCACCTTGGCCAGGTCGGCGGCGTACTCCTCCGGCGAGTACGGGGGGACCTCCGTTTGCGAATGCCGGTCATCTGGCGCGATGAACGGCCTGAGGTCCGCCAAGCCATCATGGCTGATCCGCGTGGCGCCAGCCGTGTAGTAGCTGTTGCCGCCTGCCGTGTCTTCGTCGCCCTTTTCCAACACCACCACGGAACGCCCCCGCTCGGCGGCCGCGTGGGCGGCAGAGAAGCCGGCGTTCCCTCCGCCCACGACAACGACGTCCGCCTGCTGCGGCCGGTTATTCGAGCTGTGCACCTGCATTGTTTTCTCCCTCGACGATTCTGTACTCCACTGTATACAGTGGGACACAGTATGCGCAAGAGGCGGGCAGGTTTACTGTTCGACCGGCCTGACCGCCACGACGGGGACCTCAGCATCCCTCGTGACTCGCTGAGCGTCGTCTACGAGGATGAACTTGCCCATGCTGGATCTTCGCCGCGTAGATCGTCGAGCTGCCCTGCCGAAGCCAGGCAGGGGTCGCCCAGCGTGGCTACGAGTTGGCGATCTGGCGCAGTACGTACTGCAGGATGCCGCCATTACGGTAGTAATCAGCCTCACCCGGAGTATCGATACGGACAACCGCGTCGAACTCCACCGTGGAACCATCCTGCTTGGCAGCAGTCACCTTCAGCGTCGACGGCGTCGAACCATCATTCAACGCGGTCACACCCTCGATACCGAACGTCTCCGTACCATCCAAGCCCAGCGAGTCAGCCGACTCACCGGCCGGGAACTGCAGCGGCAGAACACCCATGCCGATCAGGTTCGAACGGTGGATCCGCTCGAACGACTCCGTGATCACGGCCTTGACGCCCAGCAGCGCGGTGCCCTTCGCAGCCCAGTCGCGCGACGAGCCCGAACCGTACTCCTTGCCGCCGAGGACGACCAGCGGGGTGCCGGCCTCGCGGTAGTTCTGCGCCGCGTCATACACGTACGACTGCGGTGCACCCTCCTGCGTGAAGTCGCGCGTGAACCCGCCCTCGACGCCGTCGAGCAACTGGTTCTTGATGCGGATGTTCGCGAACGTACCGCGGATCATGACCTCGTGGTTGCCACGACGCGAACCGTAGGAATTGAAGTCCTTGCGATCCACACCGTTCTCCAGCAGGTAACGCCCCGCCGGAGTATCCGACTTGAAAGAACCAGCCGGGGAGATGTGATCGGTCGTGACCGAATCACCCAGCTTCAGCAGCACGCGGGCCCCGGAGATGTCCGCCACGGCCTCCGGCTGCGCCTTCATACCCTCGAAGTACGGGGGCTTGCGCACGTACGTGGAATCCTCAGACCACTCGAACGTGTCGCCGGCCGGCGTGTCGAGCGCCTTCCAGCGGTCGTCGCCATCGAAAACGCCGTCGTAACCCTTGGCGAACATGCCCTCGTCGATCGAGGAGGCAATGACCTCCTCCACCTCGATCGGGGACGGCCAGATGTCCCGCAGGAAGACGTCATTGCCCTCGGCGTCCTGCCCCAGCGCGTCGGCCTCGAAGTCGAAGTCCATCGACCCGGCCAACGCGTACGCGATGACCAGCGGCGGGGACGCCAGGTAGTTCATCTTCACGTCCGGGTTGATCCGGCCCTCGAAGTTGCGGTTACCGGAGAGCACCGCGGTCGCGGCCAGATCGTTGGCCTGGATGGCCTCGGAGATCTCCGGATCCAGCGGACCCGAGTTGCCGATGCACGTCGCGCAGCCGTAGCCGACGACGAAGAAGCCCAGCTTCTCCAGGTACGGCATCAACCCCGACTTCTCGTAGTAGTCGGTGACGACCTTCGAGCCCGGGGCGACCGAGGTCTTGACCCACGGCTTCGAGGTCAGGCCCTTGTCCACGGCGTTGCGCGCGAGGATCGCCGCGGCCAGCATGACCGAGGGGTTGGACGTGTTCGTGCATGAGGTGATCGACGCGATCGAGACCAGACCGTGGTCCAGCGTGAACTCGCGGCCATCAGCCATCGCCACATCCACGGCCTTCGACGGACGGCCCACACCCAGCGCGTCGGCATCGCCGGCGGCGTAGTTGTGGATGTCCTTGCGGAACTGCTCCTTCGCGTCCGTGAGCTCGATACGGTCCTGCGGACGCTTCGGGCCGGCGATCGAGGGCACCACGGTCGACAGATCCAATTCGAGGTACTCCGAGAAACGCAGCTCGCGCGACGGATCGTGCCAGAGCCCCTGCTCCTTCGAGTACGCCTCCACCAAGGCCACGTTCTCCTCGGAACGACCCGTCAGGCGCAGGTAGTCCAGCGTGACGTCGTCGATCGGGAACATCGCAGCCGTGGAACCGAACTCCGGGGACATGTTGCCGATGGTCGCACGGTTGGCCAGCGGGACCGCGGCCACGCCCTCACCGTAGAACTCGACGAACTTGCCCACGACGCCGTGCTTGCGCAGCATCTCCGTGATCGTCAGCACCACGTCCGTCGCGGTCGCGCCCGCCGGGATGGAACCGGAGAGCTTGAACCCGACCACGCGCGGGATCAGCATCGAGACCGGCTGGCCGAGCATCGCGGCCTCAGCCTCGATACCACCGACACCCCAGCCGAGCACACCCAGACCATTGACCATCGTGGTGTGCGAATCAGTACCGACACACGTATCCGGGTACGCGCGCAGCACACCATCAACCTCGCGGGTCATCACGGTCCGCGCCAAATACTCGATGTTGACCTGGTGCACGATACCGGTCCCCGGCGGGACGACCTTGAAGTCATCGAACGCCGTCTGACCCCAACGCAGGAACTGGTAACGCTCCCCGTTGCGCTGGTACTCGATCTCCATGTTCCGCTCGAGCGCACCGGCATTGCCGAACGCGTCGATCTGCACCGAGTGATCGATGACCATCTCGGCCGGAGCCAACGGATTCACACGCGTCGCGTCCCCGCCGAGCTCCTTCACGGCCTCGCGCATCGTCGCCAGATCCACGACACAGGGCACACCCGTGAAGTCCTGCATGATCACACGCGCCGGAGTGAACTGGATCTCGGTATCCGGCTGGGCGTTCTCGTCCCACCCGGCCAAAGCACGGACGTGATCGGCCGTGATGTTCGCACCGTCCTCGGTGCGCAGCAGGTTCTCCAGCAGAACCTTGAGGCTGTAGGGAAGGCTGTCGGCGCCTTCAACGGCATTCAGCCGAAAAATTTCATATTCCTTGCCACTGACGTCTAAAACGCCCTTGGCTCCAAAGCTGTCCACGCTGCCCATTTCCATCTTCCTTTCGCGCGCCAGTCCGCTGCCAGTGTCGCTCCAAAGAGCAAACACAGTTAGTGTATACACTTGTACACAGTATTTCTTCCTTATTTGACTCGTTCCGCGTGAGGAGACCTCCCATGAGTCGCAGTCCAGACCACGCCGATACGACCCTGACCCCGGGACGCTCTCCAAGCGTTGCAGTGAAGGTCATCCCCGGCGACGGCATCGGCCCGGAACTGGTGCAGAGCGCCCTCGAAGTCATGCAATCCGCATGCTCCCTCCAAGGCGTCGAACTCCACACAACCGAAGAACCTGCAGGCGCTGGCCTCTACCGTGAAACCGGTGAAGCCCTCTCCCCCGGAGCCCTCGATCGGCTTCGCGCGGCCGACGGCATCCTCAAAGGCCCGGTCGGCCTGCCTGAGGTCAGGAAGACCGACGGTACGGAAGCCGGCCTTCTCGGCGGCCTCCTCCGCATCGGCCTCGACACGTTCGCCAATGTGCGGCCCATTCAGCTCCGCCGAGGAGTGGAAGCCGCGACGCGGTTCGAACCAGGGTCCATCGACTACGTCATCGTCCGCGAGAACACCGAAGGCCTCTATCTTTCGCGTGGGGCCGGTGTCCGCAACCACTATGCCGCCTCCGACCAGCTGCTCATCACCCGAGCAGGCACGGAGCGCATTGTCAGGTACGCATTCGACTACGCCTCTCAACGTAAAGGCGCACCGCGCGACGGTGTCAGCCGGGTGACCTGCGTGGACAAGAGCAACGTCCTTCGCAGCTTCGCGTTCTTCCGCGAGGTCTTCGATGAAATCGCCACCGAGTACCCCGACATCGAATCCGACCACATCTACGCCGATGCTGCGGCTCACGCCCTGGTGACCCAGCCGGACAGGTTCGACGTGCTCGTCATGGAGAACTTTCTCGGCGACATCCTCAGCGACCTCGGGGCGGGAACCGTGGGCGGCCTTGGCATGTGCCCGTCCGGCAATATCGGCCACCGCTCCGCCTACTTCGAACCGATTCATGGCAGCGCCCCGCAAATCGCGGGAAAGGACCTCGCCAACCCCCTGTCGCAAATCCTCAGTGGAGCACAGTTGCTCCGCCACGCCGGACAGCTCGCGGCAGCTTCATCCATCGAGAACGCAGTCGACCGGGCCCTCACAGCGGGTAGCATCACCCTCCTCCCCACCGGTTCTCCTGCGCGGGGAACAGCTGCCGCCACCCGCGCCGTCGTGGAGCGACTGCATGAATGAGGGCGGTGCTACCCACCGTCAGACCAGGGGTGAAACAACCCGGCCTCAAATCCCCAAGTAGATGTATCCGCGCGGCATGACGATCTGCGCGAACTCCTGGAGCGCTAGCAGAAAGGCCAGGACCACCAGCGGGTAGACGACGATCGTACGCATTCGAGCCTTGGCGACGAGCCAGAGGAAGAGCGGGACGAAAACCACGGTGCCAACGATCATGCCGAAGACATAGATGAGCGCAATGAACGCGAGAATCCAAAGCAACGCGACGGCCACGGTGCGCAGCAGCAGCAACCACTCTCCGCGGTCATGCCGCAGACCATTCCTCTTGTATTTGCGGAACTTGACGATATCGAGACACAAGGCGATCAAGCTCAGCACGGCCCCGATACCCGTCGCCAATTTCGGGAACAAGGCAGCGGCCTCGCTGTAGGAGCCGGCCATCAGAAACCCTCCACTGAAAAGCACCAGGAAGCCGGCACTGACGTAGATCGCCCCGGACCGCGGGACAGCCAACGCTTCCATGCCGGCCAATCCCCGAGCCACCTCAACAGCGTCAACCTTGCCCCGGAACCGAACACGCCGCACCAGGTCGAGGACCAGCGGCAGGATGAGAATGCCGAACATGACCAGGACTGCCGGTCGGGTGACCCATTCGTCGAAATCGTACAGATTGGACGTCAAGAAGTAGTAGCGCTCCAGTGGGAGGGCCAGTACGAACCCGATGAGGAACGGCGCACGAGGCACGCCGAAGGTCTTCATCAGCCAGCCGACGATGCCGACGAGAAGCATGACCCAGACGACCGGGAGTTCCAAGGGTTCCTGAAATCCGCTCATGAAGAGGATTGGAATGATCGCGGCAGCGAGGAGCGGGAACCGAATGAAACTCAACTTCGCAAGCGGCTTGGCCAGGACGAAACAAAACGCGGCACCAATGATGCTGGCGATCGCAAACGACCAGACGATCACGTAGACGACGTCGAGGTTCTGGGTCAGGATCCGCGGTCCCGGTTCGATACCGAAGATGAGCAACGCGCCGAGCAGCAGCGCGAAGGGCGCAGCGCCGGGAATTCCGAACAGCAGAGTCGGGATCAGCGCGCCCGCCTCGATCGAGTTGCCAGCACTAGATGGTGCAATGACACCGCGGGGGTCGCCCTTGCCGAACGCGACCTTGTCGTCGCCGCGGGCAGTCGCCTGCGCCTGCCCATAGGCCATCCAGGCACCAGCGGTAGCCCCGACGCCCGGCAGGATACCGATCGTGATGCCGGTCACCGCACCGCGCACCACATGGAACCAATGGCGAACGACGTCCTTGACGCCCTGACCCCATCCGGATCCAATACTTTCGACGTTGGAGATCGCCTTCTGCCGCGCCACCAGAGACATCACCTCGGCCACACCGAAAATACCGAGGGCCACGGCGACCAAGCCCAGCCCTTCGGTCAGGAACAGCGAACCGAAAGTGTACCGGTATTCAGGTGACGTTGGTGCCGCACCGATTTGCGCCAAGAGAATTCCCAGGAGACCCGCCATCAACCCCTTGAGAATCATCCCCTTCGACAGCATGGCCGTCAGGGCGATACCCAGCACCGTCAGCATGAAGATCTCCGGAGAACCGAGCATCATCACCAAAGGCCGTGCAATCGGGATGGCGAACGTCAGCGCGACAACACCGATGAGGCCTCCGACCATGGAGGAAAGGAAGGACGCCGAAAGAGCACGGGCTCCTTGGCCCTTCTTCGCCATTTCATGCCCGTCCAATAGCAGCGTTGCCGCCGCAGCCGAGCCGGGGATGCCTATCAAGATCGATGTCACTGCGTCGGACGTATGGACGACAGCTACCGCCCCGATGATCAATGCCATCGCCTGAGCCGGCTCGAGGATGAAGACGAACGGCAGAAGAACGGCGACCGCACCGGTTCCGCCCAACCCGGGGATGACCCCGATGGCTAGACCCGCGATCACACCGACGACCAGGAACAGGATCATGCTGGGGTCTAGAAACGAACCCAGCGCGTTGAGAGCCGCCTCCCACATTCTAGAAGCCACCTCCGTCGCTGAAATGCGCGCTCAGAACTTGTGAGCCGACGTCGCCCACGGCCATGGGAGCGCGCGATGCCTCTTCCGTCCGGACCCTTGGTTTAGATTGCATAATCCCTCGCATGGTTGTAAACGCGGATGTTTCCGAGAAACGAATGCCGCAGAACACTGAAAATGGAAAGCCAGTCGACCGACTGTGACCTGAATAACAGTAGTTGACCGACGACACTGAAGAAGAGTTAAGACAGCGCTGAAATCCTGCACGGGACCTTAAGCAATGCTTCATTCAAGCGTCCAAGGTCACCGAGGCTTAGTTTTCGGGGGGCCTGTCCCAGGTCTGGGCCCACCGTACGATCAGGGGCAATATCCACAGGCTCACAAGGAGTCTCGAGACGTGAATGCCGGCGACGAGAGCACTGTTAGCTTCCATTGCGGATGCCGCCGCGACCATCTCCCCGATTCCTCCGGGGACCATCCCGAGCAGTGCCTCGGACGAGCCGACCAGGTCGAGATGACTGAGGACCAGGGCCGTGCTGACTCCAACGGCGACCAAGGTCAGTACAACGAGAAGAGCCGGCACGATCAGCCTCCCCAATTGCCTCAGGAATCCCGGGAGCACGGACGCGCCCACTGCCGTGCCGACTAGGATCTGCGCGAAGAAGCTGACGCCATCCGGACGCCGGAGACCGTGGTCAAGAAGAACGCCCGTTGTCGCGGACCCCAGAATCGCGCCGACGATCGGCCACATCGGCAATCTGAACAGGCGGCTCACGAGTGCGCCGAAAGCTCCTCCTACGACCAGAAGCAAGAACTCGATCGACAAGATCAACCCCCCGTGATGAAGAGCAGAAAGGGCAGCACCACGAGAACCACCACCAAGACTCTGAACATGTGAATCGCCAGCACGACGTGCATTCGGGCCCCCTGACGCTGGGCTGCGACGGCCAGCTCGCTGATGCCTCCCGGCGCAACAGCCATCACCGCTGTCAGGGGATCGACGTGGTGTCGGCACACCAGATATCGCGCCAGCAGGACACTGCATCCGAGCATGACCAGCACCGCCGCGATCACCGGACCCAGAGCTCGAAGCAGGAGGCCGAGAGTTTCGCCGTCCAACTGCGCACCGGCGAGCACCCCGAGAAGAATCTGCCCGACGATGCGCACCATTGCTGGAAGTTGCCGCTGGCGCCGGCGGCCGCTCTCGGGAGAACTACGCGCTTGCGATCTCCGCACCACGACGTCTGCCAGCCTGTTGACGGCCATCGCCCCCAGCACCGCGCCGATCAGCGCGCCGGCCGGTACTTGCAAGAGTGCGAGCAGGCTCCCCCCTGCCAGGCCGCCGCCCAACAGGATCGCGGCGTCCAGTATTCTCTGCCCGCAAGATGGCTCGTCGGCTCCTGATGACCTCTCAGGCACGACCGCTCATCTCGCTTCCCAGCCGTTGAAGACGACGAGGGGCGCGAACAGTGCGGTCGCAATTCGACGCGTCTGGCCCGCCCACTGGGAATGACACCTCCAGCAAAACGCCGGGCGGGTCGGACCCGCCCGGCGCTGCTTGAACATGGAAGCTACTCCCCACTGACTGTCACGTCGTGTTTTTCCTCCAACAGATCCAACGTGTACTGACGGACTTCGTCCGAGATTTCGAAGGATTCACGCAATTCATCTTGCGCTTCCTCTCCGGAGACCAGCGGATAGCCGCCGAGGATGTCGTGGCTCTTCTCCTGGAAGTCCTCGTCTGCGGCGATCGCCCCCGCAGCGGCATGGAAGGCATGGACGATCGAATCAGGCGTATCCTCATTCACCCAGATGCCCTTCTGGTAGACGTACCCCGGCACGAGGAACGCCCGGTAGGCTTCGTACCCCTGTCCGCTCGGCTCCTCCCCATGGATTTGCTCGTAGGCTTCCTCGAGAGTGGGCAGATCCGGAAGAGCCGGATCACGTACCACTTCGCCATCCTCCAGGACGCCGAAGGAGAACAGCGGCACCGCCTTACCCTCATCGACAAGCGGCTCGACCTGGGTCTGATATGCGGACGTCGTCTGGTAGTCCATGTTCACCTCGCCGCGCTCAAGCGCCAGACGGGCCGGGCCGCGACCCTCGAATCCGAAAGTGGCATCGACATCGACACCGAGCACGTCCATAGCCTGCAGCAAGGTGAGGTCCAGACCCGTGGCACTGATTCCGCCGTAGGTCAGAGTCTCGGCGTAGTCCGCCAGATCCTGCACGTCTTGGATGCCCGTGGTGGACGAAACATAGACCACACCGCCCGTGCCGTTGAGCATCAGGGGTCGCATCTTCGCGAAGTCGAACTCCACCCCTGACTGGCCCAGAAGCGCCTGGAAATACGTAGTCCCAGACGTGACCAGCAACGATTCGCCGTTTGCGCCGCCGCTGTGAACGAACTCGTTGGAGCCTGTAACTGACTCTCCGCCCGGCACGTTCTCAACCAGCACCCGCGGCTCGCCTTCAACGTGGCTCTCAAGGTAGGGAGCCATGAACCGCGCCCACGTATCGGTTCCGCCACCGGCAGCGTACGGGACCACCAGCTTGACGCTCGAGGGGACTTCTCCGTCACCCATGTCCCGGTCACCCTGATCGGGCCCGCCGCAGGCGCTGAGCAGCAGCGCCGTAGCGACTGCGGCGCCGAGGACCGCCGCTGGATTCTTCCTCTTTAGCTTCTTCACACAATCTCCTCCTTGTTTTCTCCGCGCACTCTCTCTGCCTCGAGACCGCCGCTCGGGCCCACCGCGGCATCGACCGCCAGTGAACCCACGTCAGACTCCGAGCCGCTCGTCCGGCACCAGAACGTGCCCCTCCATCAGGCGGCGGGCTGTTCGATATCCCGAGACGCTGTTGACCTTCCATCCGTTCGGCCCCTGCTCGACATCTGCCGACATCTCCAGCAAGCCCGCCGGGTGACCGATGACAAACTCGTCGCCTGCTCGCCGTGCGACATCGTGAACCAGGGTGCCCGGCAGCTTTGCCGCTACGGCAGTAGCGATAGCACCGGTCAGTGGATACGAATTGTGGGTCGTGCCCATTGACATCATTGCCGCGCGGACACTGGACTCGCTCTCGGGGAACGTTCTCCCGTTGCTGGCCACGTAGGTTCGGGGCGCCCCGACGAGCGAAAGCTTGGGAACAGACGGCGTCACTTCTGTTGCTTCGCGCAGAGTGTCGGCAATGCCCGCCTTGACCGACGCATGAGCGCGGATGGACTCGATACGGGCAAGCAATTCACTGTCTGCATCGATCTCCGCCGGGAGCTCCAACCCGCTGAGTCCCAGATCGCTCCACCGTACGAAAACTAACGGGTTGGCCGCGTCGACGATCGATACGGGAATGGTTCCCACTTCCGGTACTTCGAGCTCGTCGAGCACGTTCCCGGTGGGGAGGAGCTTACCCGTGACCGCCCCTCCTGGCTCCATGTAATCGAGCCGGACCTGGGATCCGGTGCCGGGAATCCCCGGCAACTCGAAGGTGCCGTTCGGATTGAACCGACCGTTCCGAGTTGGAACGTGGGCGACGATGACCTTGTTCGTATTGAGGTTGAGGAACCGGACCTTGGTCACGGGATCAGTGGCTTCGACCATGCCCTCGTCAACGGCGAAAGGCCCGACGGCGGACGAGATGTTCCCGCAGTTTCCCCGCCGGTCGACCAACGGCTGATCGATGCTCACCTGGCCGAAGTCATAGGTGACGTCAACCCCGTAGGGCCGGCCGTCTCCGATGACGGCCACTTTGCTGGTCGTGGAGACAGCCCCTCCCAGTCCGTCGATCTGGCGCCGATACGGATCGGGGCTGCCGAACGCCGCGAGGATGAATCTGGCGCGGAACTCGGGATCCTCCGGAAGGTCCCTCTCGTGGAAGAAGAGGGCCTTGCTGGTACCTCCGCGCATGACCACAGACGCAATACGCATTCAGGTCCCTTCGTTGGCTGTGAAACTCTGCTTTTCAGTTGCGATGCAATAAGTCTCACTCCGCCCCTCCACTTAAGCAATCACTAATAAGTGCAGGAGTCGTTAAGCTATACTTAAATCATGATCAAAATTTCGAGTTCTGAACGG
This sequence comes from Zhihengliuella halotolerans, assembly GCF_004217565.1. Taxonomy (NCBI): domain Bacteria; kingdom Bacillati; phylum Actinomycetota; class Actinomycetes; order Micrococcales; family Micrococcaceae; genus Zhihengliuella; species Zhihengliuella halotolerans. Next base: position 2,845,416 of record NZ_SHLA01000001.1, read on the forward strand.
ATTCTTCTCCTGTCCGACGTGGCTCGCTTCGGGACAATGACGCTGGCGGCCGAGGCACTCGGATACTCGGTCTCCGCGATCTCCCAGCAGGTCCGAAAACTGGAAGCAGAAGCTGGGCAACCACTGCTCCAACGCCACAGTCGCGGCATCTTCTTGACAGATGCCGGGAAGTCGGTCGTCGAGCACGCCGAGCAGATCCGGGGGCGCCTGAAGTCACTCCAGTACTCCCTGGATGACATCGCGGGACTACGCGCCGGCACGCTGGCGATGGGCACGTTCCCCACCGCTGGCGCGTCACTGGTTCCCCTCGCGATCAACCGCTTCCGCAGGGAGCACCCCGGCGTCGATCTGACGGTGCGCAGCGTCCGGATCGACGCACTGCTCAAGATGCTGACAACACGGGAGATCTCCCTGAGCCTGCTTTGGGACTACCACTGGTCTCGCCTGGACACGCCCGAATTGGAGCTCATCCACCTGCTGGATGACCCCACGGACCTCGTCGTCGCCCCGTCTCACCCCTTGGCCTCGCGGGAGTCCGTCTACATGTCAGAGCTCCTCGACGAGCTCTGGGTGGTCCGGGCCGGGCAGCATCCGATGATCGAGGTGCTCGTTCGGGCAGGGAACCACGTCGGCTTCCAGCCGAACATCGCCTACGAAGCCAACGACTACCAGGAGGCGCAGGCCATCGTCGCCGTGGGCATGGGCGTCGCACTCGTCCCCAGGCTGGCCTTGACGGTGCTGCGCGATGACGTACGGGTGATCCCCCTCGCAGGCGAAGCACCGCAACGACGTATCCTGCTGGCACGCATGGCCGACACTCCGCCGACCGCAGCGGAGGCCTCCATGACGGCGATGCTCAAGGAAGCCAGCCGTCGACTCGTGGCGCAGCGCGTGAGCCAGACACCCGAGGCCGGCTAGAGCGCACGCTCACCAACGCTTCGACCGCCCGGACGACTAAGAGTCCACGCGCGGCGCGTGACTCCCCTACTTCTTCTCGCGCGCCTTCATGTAGATCTCGAAGGCCTTCGCGAGCGGCTTGTTCAGCCGGTAGTCCCACTCGCCGAGTGTCTGCACGACGTCGCAGCCGAGCGTCGTCTTAAACAGCGTGAGCCCGGCCAGGTGGTGGTCGCGGCTCAGCGTCGGCGAGACGCCGCCGTGGTCCAGATACGCACAGCCGGCAGCGAGCGAGTCCTCGATCATCCGGTGGATGAGCGCCTTGGGAGCGAAGAGCTTGCGCTCCTGGGACGACGACGCCCCGTACACGTACCAGGATCCCTCGCCGGACTGGACGCGGATCGCGGAGGCCAGGTCTCGACCTTCATGCACCGCGAAGTAGAGCGTGCACGTGCCCGGCGCATGCGCGTTGAGCTCGTTGTACATCGTGGTGAAGTACGACGCCGGCCGGCCTGTGAAGCCGTCGCGCTCGGCGGTCTCCCGGTACAGCGCGTGAAAGCGCTCGACGTCGTCGACCCCGCCCACCTGGACCTCGAGCGGCCCGGAGGCCGCCTTGCGGGTCTCGCGGCGGGCGTTCTGGTTCATGCCGGCGAGCACGCCGTCGACGTCGAGCGCCTCGCCCTCGAGGGTGCGCAACGGGATGCGGGCCTGGAATTCCGGCTGGCCCGCGGCGAAGTCCTCGCTGACATCGGGCTTCGTCCAACCCGCTGCCTTTAGCTCCGCGGCGACGAACGCAGCCTGCTCGTCGGCGAAGACCGCGTCCAGCCCGGTCATCAGTTCGGGGGTCGGCGCGTCCGACTCCTTCTTCTTGCCGGAGAGCGCCTTGCGCACGTCGGCCGCGCGCCATTCGGCGCGCACTCCGGGCACGCCCATGCGGACCAGGAAGGCGCCCCCCGCTTTGAGGTGCGCCAGCAGCGGCCGGGTCACCTCCGCCGTCGTATTGGAGGTGAAATCGACGACCGGCCCCTCGGGGATGTACGCCAGCGTCCGCTTCAGCACCGGCAACGGCCGGTGCAGGACCTGTGCCGAGCCGACGAGTTCGTCGCCGGCGAAGAAACCGACATACTCGGGTCGCCATTCGCGCTTCACGCGGGCCCAGGCGGGCAACTGCAGGAAGCTCGCATCCGGGCGGGACGCGAGGTGGTCGCGGTGTTCGTCGACGGTGATGCGGCGGACCGAAAGCTGGGTATCTGGCACGCGATTCAGCATAACGCGGGGAACCGGCCGCGCCCCGGACGACTCAGCCGGTGAAGAGTTGGAGGACCGCCTTGACTGCATGAAACAGGCCATAGGCGAGCGGCACCGACACCACGGTCCACGTCAGGACCAGAGCCGGCCGATAGCTCGTGCTCGTCTTCTCGCCCTGCGGGGCCTCGACTTCCGACATCGCTCCCACTTCCTTCCTAGTCTCTCGCGCCGGACGGCGCCGGCTCGGAGGCCGCCTCGCCCCGCTTCGGCTCGTGCCACCGTGAGGCCACGGGGCGGATCAGCAGGTTGGCGACGAAGCCGACGGCCAGAATGCCGACCATGGTGAACAAGGCCGGCCGGTAGTCGGCAGCGGTCAGCTCCCCCGGAGTGCCCTGGGCGTCGAGGATGCCGTTGACGATGAGCGGCCCGAGGATGCCCGCAGTGGACCAGGCAGTGAGGAGCCGGCCGTGAATCGCGCCCACCTGGTAGGTGCCGAAGAGGTCCCGCAGGTAGGCGGGCACCGTGGCGAAGCCGCCTCCGTAGAAGGAGATGATGACGGCGCACAGGACGACGAACAGGGCCGTGGACGTGCTGCCGATCGTTGCCAGCAACAGGTAGATCGCGATGCCCGCGCCGAGGTAGAGCATGTAAGTGGGCTTGCGGCCCATGACGTCCGACGCCGAAGACCAGACGAAGCGCCCCACCATGTTCGCCACGGACAGCAGGCCGACGAATCCGGCGGCAGCCACTGCGGTCACGGCGACCGTGGAACCCGAGGAGAAGTAGTCCTGGATCATCTCGGCCGCCTGCTCGAGGATGCCGATGCCGGCCGTGACGTTGCAGGCGAGGACAATCCACAGCAGCCAGAACTGCGGCGTCTTGATCGCATTCGCCGCCGAGACATCCGCGTCGGTCACCATGGCCTTGGGCTTGATCGTGCTCGGATCGAAATGCGGAGGCTTCCACCCCGGTGCCGGAACACGAACGGTGAAGACGCCCATCATCATGACGACGAAATAGGCGATGCCGAACGTGACAAAGAGCTTGGCGACGGCGTCGCCCCCGACGACGCCGTCGGATCCGTACCACGAGAGCAGCTGGCGGGAGAGCGGCGCGGCGACCATGGCCCCGCCGCCGAAGCCCATGATGGCCATGCCCGTGGCCAGGCCCGGCCGGTCCGGGAACCACTTCATGAGCGTGGAGACCGGGGAGATGTAGCCGAGCCCGAGGCCGATACCGCCAATGACCCCGTAGCCGAGGTAGACGAGCCAGAGCTGGCCGGCGGAGATGCCGGCGGCGGCGACGAAGAAGCCGACGGCCCAGCAGCACGCGGCGGTGAACATGGTCTTGCGCGGGCCGACGCGCTCCACCCACGTGCCGAAGACCGCAGCGGAGAGACCGAGCATCACGATGGCGATCGAGAAGATCACGCCGATGGCCGTCAGACTCGTCCCGAAGTGCTCGCGGAGCGCCTCCTTGTAGACGCTCGTCGCATACACCTGCCCGATGCACAGGTGGACCGCGAGCGCGGCCGGCGGGATCAGCCATCGACTGTATCCGGCAGGGGCAACCGTGTGCTCCCGGTCCAGGAATTTCAGCACAGCCACGGGGAACCTCCTGATCAGGTCGGCCCGGCGGCCGGCTGGGAATCAAATAGTGAAAGAAGTCACTCGCACTCCCGAACGAACCTAGGGGCCCGAGACGGGGCCGTCAAGCCCGTCGGGCAGATCTCTAGTCGTAGTGCGCTCAAGTTGCTACCATAGTGAAGTAAGCTGCACTATTGGGGTGACCCAAACCACCGAGGGCGACCCGCCCGAGAGAACCGAATGGAGGGGACGATGACGTTGACCACCACGCACACCACCCGCACCGCAGGCCACACACCGGCCGCCGACCTGCCGAACCTGCCCGCATGGAAGGCACTGAAGGCCGCCGCCACCGCGCTCCAGGAGATCCAGGTCCAGGACGGCTCCATCCCCGAGCCGGCCGACCATGCCGGCGCGCTGGCACACGTCGAGACCCTCCTGGCCTCCATCGAGGCGCTCTCCGACCACCTGCCGCACGACGCCGAGTACCTCACGCTGGTGCAGCAGGATCTGCGCGCGTGGGCCGACGGCGGATTCACCGTGCCGGACTTCCTCGATTCGCTGCTCGCCTTCCGCCCGCAGACGGAGCGCGTGGACGGGCTGCCGCATCTGGTGATCTTCCCGATGTACACCCAGAACGGCAGCACCAACCGCTACGTCGAGGCCGTGCTCGTGCAGGTCATCTGGCCCGAGTTCATCGACGAACTCGAGGCCGGCGACTACTCGAACAAGCTCTTCGTGCCGATCCGCTTCCTGGACTTCACGCCCGGCTACGCCACCAACTCGGCCGTGCTCTTCCCGGAGAGCGTCGCCGTGCGCAGCACGCCGGCCTTCACCTGGGGCGGCATCTTCGCCGACCGCGAGGCCGCGCGCTTCCGCCGCGTCCTGAAGGCCGCCGCGGAGATCACCTCGCTCGATCTTCCGGCCGGCGCCGCCGAGCTCGCCGAAGACCAGCACCTGACGGAGAAGACCTTCGTCATGTGGGACCTCATCCACGACCGCACCCACATGCGCGGGGACCTGCCCTTCGACCCGTTCATGATCAAGCAGCGCATGCCGTACTTCCTGTACTCGCTCGAGGAGCTGCGCTGCGACCTCACCGCGTTCCGCGAGTGCGTCCGGATCGAACGGGATGAAACGCGCGACGAGGAAACGCGCCGGCACGCGAAACTCGTGCAGTACGCGGTGATCTTCGACCGCATCTTCCGCTTTGCCGTGACCGGAAACCGCGTGCGCAACTACGACGGCCTCGGCGGCCAGCTGCTCTTCGCGTGGATGCACCAGCACCACGTCCTGCACTGGACCGACGGCAAGATGAGCATCGACTGGGACCAGGTGACCGGCGTCGTCGTCGAACTCGGCGTGCGCATCGAGGAGCTGTACTGGCGCTCGATCGACCGCCCCAAGACGGCGCACTGGCTCGCCGCCTACGAGCTCGTCTCCGCGACCCTGACCCCGAACCCCGCCTCCGTGTGGGCCAAGGGGCCGGACGCGCTGCCGCTCGACGGGCCGCCGCGCGGGCTGACCGACCAGGTGCTCGACGACGAGTTCCCGCTCTCGATGTTCTACGAGGCCCTCGAGAAGAAGATCCGCCCGGTCATCGAAGCCACCTCCGGCATCACGGGCGCAACCCCGGACGCGCAGGAGGCGGCGTGAGTTACACGGTCGTCGTCGCCGGGGCCACCAGCGCCTCCGGCGTGGCGGCCTGCACCGCCCTGGCGCGGGCGGGGATGCGGGTCGCCGCCGTCGGCAGCGACCCGGCGCGGATTGCCCGTCTGGCCGAGGCCCACGAGTCCATCACGGGCTACGCCTGCGACCTCACGGATCCGACGGCGGTCGCCGGCCTCGCGGACAACGTCCGCCGCGATCTCGGCCCCGTCGACGGCCTGATCCACCTCGTCGGCGGCTGGCGCGGCGGCAAGACTCTGGCCGACCAGACCGACGAGGACTGGGACTTCCTGCACTCGCGCGTCATGACCACGCTGCGCAACACCACTCGCGCCTTCAACGACGACGTCGCCACCTCCGACGCGGGCCGCGTCGCCATCGTCTCCGCCGAGTCCGTCGGAGCGCCGACGGCCGGCGGCGCCAACTACGCGGCCGTCAAGGCCGCCGCCGAAACCTGGACCCTCGCGATGGCCCAGGGGTACAACGACACCCGCGCGGCCGCCGTCGTGCTGGTCATCAAGGCGTTCGTCGACGCCGCGATGCGAGCCGAGAGGCCCGACCGGAAGTTCCCCGGCTTCACCGACGTCGAGGTCCTCGGCGCAGCGGCCGTGCAGCTCTTCGCGCTCGACGCGGAGCAGATCAACGGCCGCCGCCTGCGCCTCGGCACGACCCTTGCCACCGAAAACGACGAGACGGGAGTCTTCGCATGACCGCCACCACCACCGAGCCGGTCACCGCCGCGCGCGGGTTCGCCTCCGATAACTACGCCGGCGCCCACCCGGAGGTCCTCGCGGCCGTGACCGCGGCCAACTCCGGGCACGTCACCGCGTACGGCGAGGATCCCTACACGGCCCGCTTGCAGGAGGTCGTGCGCGGGCACTTCGGCGAGCGCGCGACCGCGTTCCCGGTCTTCAACGGCACGGGAGCGAACGTGCTGTCGCTGCAGGCGCTCCTGCCGCGCTGGGGCGCCGTCGTGTGCGCCGAGACCGCCCACATCAACGTGGACGAGAACGGCGCCCCCGAACGCGTGGGCGGCATGAAGCTGCTCAGCGTCCCGACCCCGGACGGCAAGCTCACCCCCGAGCTCATCGACCGCGAGGCCTGGGGCTTCGGCGACGAACACCGGGCCCAGCCCCTCGCCGTCTCCATCACCCAGACCACGGAACTCGGCACGTGCTACACGCCCGCCGAGGTGCGGGCCATTGCCGACCACGTGCACACGCTCGGAATGCGGCTGCACATGGACGGCGCGCGGCTGTCCAACGCGGGCGCCCACCTGGGCGTGCCGCTGCGCGAATTCACGACGGACGCAGGTGTCGACGTCCTCTCGCTCGGCGGGACGAAGAACGGCATGCTGCTCGGCGAGGCCGTGGTGTGGCTCGGCGACGATGACCCGGGCCTGACCTACCTCCGCAAGATGAACATGCAGCTGGGTTCGAAGATGCGCTTCCTCTCCGCCCAGCTCATCGCCCTGTACGAGGGCGACCTGTGGCTGCGCTCGGCGGGCCACGCGAACGAGATGGCCCAGCGGCTCCGCGCGGGTCTGGACGGAATCGACGCGGTGACCGTGACGCAGCGGACGCAGTCCAACGGCGTATTCGCGGTGCTGCCCGGCGGCGCGGCGGATCGCGTGCGCGAGTCCTACCGTTTCTACGACTGGGATCCCGCCACGGGCGAGGTCCGCTGGATGTGCTCGTGGGACACCACCGAGGAGGACATCGACGGCCTGCTCGCTGCGGTGAAGGCCGCGGTGGCCTGACGCCACGCCGGCAACAACCTGAGAGCGGTCCGCGACATCGAGTCGCGGGCCGCTCTTGTCGTACCCGCGCCGCCGGGCACACCGAAACATACCCCTAGGGGGTACTTGACGCCGATACCCTCCAGGGGTATTGTCGTGGTTATGGAGACGCACACCGATACGACCCACGGGCACGGCTACTCGGCCGACAAGGACGCCCTGCTCAAGCGCCTGCGCCGGATCGAAGGCCAAGTGCGGGGCATCGCCCGGATGGTCGAGGAGGACACGTACTGCATCGACGTCCTCACCCAGGTCTCCGCGGTCAACGCGGCGATGCACAAGGTCTCCCTCAACCTCGTCGAGGACCACATCGGCCACTGCGTCGTCGGTGCCGCCGAGGAATCACAAGCCACCGGCGACCCGAGCATCGTCGAAGCCAAGGTCAAAGAAGCTTCAGCAGCCATCAGCCGCCTGTTGCGCTGAACCAAAACCACCCAGGAGGAACCACCATGAGCAAGACCCTCACCGTCAGTATCTCGGGCATGACCTGCGGCCACTGCGTCGCCTCCGTCACCGAGGAGATCGAGGCCATCGCCGGCGTCGACTCCGTGGACATCGATCTCAACGCCGGTGGCACGTCCACCGCGACCATCACCTCCGTGGGCGACCTCGACGAAGCGGAGGTCAGCGAGGCCGTCGCCGAGGCCGGATACACCCTCATCAGCAACAACGCCTGATCACCCGGCGAATTCCGCCCGCTTTCACCGCCCCTCCCGCTCGGTAGCAACCACCACCGGTTGATTCCCTACCTTTCCGCGCCCTCGGGCCGGTTGAAAGTGGGCGGTTTTTCCCCTAGGAGCCCGCCATGACCACGCACCACAGCCATTCCCACGCAGAAACCGAAACCCGCACGGTCGACCTGAACGTCGAGGGCATGACGTGCGCGTCGTGCGTCGGGCGGGTCGAGCGCAAACTCGGCAAGCTCGACGGCGTCGAAGCGAGCGTGAACCTGCCCCTCGAGTCGGCCAACGTGAAGGTCCCGTCCCACGTCAGCGACGAGGACCTGATCGCCGCCGTCGAATCGGCCGGATACCGCGCCAGCGTCAAGCAGCCCGAACACGGCGGGCACGCGGGGCACCAGCACGACGACGTCCCCGCCGACGTCATCCGACCCCGGCTCATCGTCGCGGCCGCGCTGACAATCCCGCTCTTCGTGATCTCGATGATCCCCGCGGCACAGTTCCCGCACTGGGGCTGGGTCGCCCTCGCCCTCTCCGCGCCGGTCACGCTGTACTCCGGCTGGCCCTTCCACCGGGCCGCCGCGATCAACGCCCGCCACGGCGCATCGACGATGGACACGCTCGTCTCCATCGGCGTGCTCGCCGCCTTCCTGTTCTCCACCTGGCAGCTGATCGCCGACCCGATGCTCACCGCCCATGCGGGCGCGGGCATGGCGTCCATGGCGGACCACCAGCTCTACTTCGAGGTCGCCGGCGTCGTCACGACGTTCCTGCTGCTCGGCCGCTGGTTGGAAGCGCGCGCCAAATCCCGGGCCGGCGACGCCCTGAAGTCCCTGCTCAGCCTGGGCGCGAAGGATGCCGTCGTCCTGCGCGACGGAGCGGAGCACCGCGTTCCGGCCGAGTCCCTCTCCCCCGGCGACGTCATCGTGGTTCGACCGGGCGAGAAGATCGCCACGGACGGCCGCGTCACCGAAGGTTCCTCCGCCGTCGACACCTCCGTGATCACCGGCGAGTCCGTGCCTGTTGAGGTCTCCCCCGGTGACAGCGTCACGGGCGCGACGATCAACACGTCCGGCCGGCTGCTCGTGGAGGCCACCCGCGTCGGCAGCGACACCACGCTCGCCCAGATGGGCCGCCTCGTCTCGCAAGCGCAGACCGGCAAGGCTCCCATTGCGCGCCTCGCGGACCGCATCTCGTCGGTGTTCGTGCCGATCGTCCTGGTCATCGCCGTCCTGACCTTCGTGTTGTGGATCGTGTTCTCGGGCGACACGCAATCGGCGTTCACGGCGGCCGTCACCGTCCTGGTCATCGCCTGCCCGTGCGCGCTCGGGCTCGCCACGCCGGTGGGCCTCCTCGCCGGCACCGGTCGCGGCGCGCAACTGGGCCTGCTGATCCGCGGCCCGCAGGTCCTCGAGGACACCCGCCGCATCGATACCGTGGTGCTCGACAAGACCGGCACGGTCACGGCCGGCGAGCTTCAGGTGACGGCCGTCGAGCCGTTCGGCAACCTCTCCGCAGATCGCCTGCACGCCCTGGCCGCCGCCGTCGAAGCCGGGTCCGAGCACCCCATCGCCGCCGCGATCGTGGCCGCGTCCCCGGCGGAAGCCTTCACCGCGGCCAACTTCTCCTCGGCCGCCGGCGGCGGCGTCAGCGCCGACGTCGTGCTCGACGGCGCAGCGGAACCGGCGCGGGTGCACGTCGGCCAGGCCCGCTGGCTCGCCGAGGTGGGCGTCGACCTCACCGAGGCCGAGCGCGAGCGCCTCGCCGAAGCTCAGGCCCAGGGTGCGACGGCGGTGCTTGTCGGCATCGTCGACGCGGAGGGTTCGCGGGCGGCGGGCATCGTCTCGCTGCAGGACACAGTGAAGCCGGGCTCCGCGGCGGCGATCGGCCGGCTCAAGGAGATCGGGTTGCGCCCCGTCCTGCTGACGGGCGACAACGAGCAGGTCGCGGCCCAGGTGGCCGCCGAGGTGGGCATCGACCCCGCGGACGTGTTCGCCGGAGTCCTGCCCGAGGGCAAGGTCGAGGCGGTGAAGCGGCTGCAGGCCGACGGCGGACAGGTCGCGATGGTCGGCGATGGCGTGAACGACGCCCCCGCGCTGGCGACCGCCGACCTCGGGATCGCCATGGGTTCGGGCACGGACGTCGCGATCGAGGCCGCGGACATCACGGTCATGGGCAGCGAGCTGGGGCAGGTCGTCACCTCGATCGAGCTCTCGCGCAAGACGCTGGCGGTCATCAAGACCAACCTGTTCTGGGCGTTCGCGTACAACACGCTCGGCATCCCGGTCGCGGCGCTCGGCCTGCTGAACCCGATGCTCGCGGGGCTCGCGATGGCGGCGAGCTCGGTGCTCGTGGTCGCGAACTCGCTGCGGTTGCTGCGTTTCGGACGATGAGTCACCTCGTGCCCATGGGGAGTTCTCCCCATGGGCACGATCATTCTGGTTGAGTTAGCATTTATCTAAATTCTTGACTGAAAGGACTTAGTTTGATGCGCAAGACAACTCGACGTTCCAGAATCGCACTTATCGCCGCCGCCAGCCTGATCTTGGGTGGCTCCCTGAGTGTGACCGCACCACCCGCACCAGCCGAGGCCGCTGGCCAATGCGTGGACTACAACTACAGCTCGGGCGGCTACTCCAGCTGCGTGGGCAATATCCAGGTGCTGCTCAACGCTTTCCGCCTCAGCCCCGGCTCGACCTACCAGACCCTCGCAGTCGACAACGCCTACGGCCCCGCAACCCGCTCGGCGGTGATTGACTTCCAGCGCTACTGGGGCCTTCAGGCCGACGGGATCGTGGGTCCCCAGACGTGGCGCGTGCTCTGCGCACCCCAGATGGGCCCGGGTCCGGTCAGCTGGTACCCCTACACAGCTGCCCGCGCTTCGGGCTGCAATATCTAGTGCCCCATCAGCAGCGCCCCGCCTGCCCTCCTCTGGCCCAGGAGGGCAGGAGGGGGCAGTGCGTCTCGGCGACGACCTCGCCGAAGCCCTGCACAACGCATGAGCATTCAGCGGCCTCAGCAGCCTCCGTCGCCGTTTGTCATCGAGGCCTTCAAGGCATGCGGCGCACCTGCCCGCGTTCCCGGCGGGGAGGGCTCCTCGTGGCGGGTCGCCGACCTGGTGTTCAAGCCGGCAGACAACCAAGAACAACTTGCGTGGTGGGCCGAAGCCGTCGCGGACATCGGGGACCCCGATCTGCTCCGGCTGCCGGCTCCTGCCCGCACCTCCTCGGGCGCCCTCGTCGTCGATGGCTGGACCGCCACGCATTTCCTCGAGGGCGAACACGAGTCCGGCCGTTGGGTGGACGTCGCCCGGGCGGGCGAAGCCTTTTGCGATCTCCTCGAACCGATCCAGCGTCCGGGCTTTCTGGCTCGACGTCAGGACCCCTGGGCTCGAGCCGACCGAATCGCGTGGGGTGAGGAGCCGCTGACCGGGTTCAAGGCTGAACCCCTGGTCACCGGGATCATCGACCTCCTGACACCTCTCACGGGGCCGGAACACAGCTGATCGACCAGATCAGCCACGACCCGGATTTCCCCCAGTACCTGCTCCGGGCGCTGCTGTACCGTATGGCCGCGGACGCGTTCCTGACCGGAACCGAGCAGATGGGGCTCCAGGCCTCGAACGCCTACGTGGAGATCACCAACGCTGCCTGTCACCGAGCTGCGCGCGGCTGAACCTCCGTCAGCGCACCGCTTCCCCGCGCCTCAAGCGCTACGGTGCCAGCCCCGCCACTGCGGGAACAGGACCCAGACGCACAGTATGACCGCCACCGCGCCGTGCCCGAGCACTGCCACGGGCGCCAGGACCGACGGCGAGAGGAACGCGCCCACGACAACTGCCGCGCAGCCGGCCGCGACAATGCAGGCCGCGATGCGCCAGCGTGGAATGCTGCCCGCCCGGAGGAGCCCGAAGCCGGCGAAGTAAAGCAGGGCCAGCCCGATCGTGTAGAGGGCCCAGCCCCAGAGCTGAGCCGCGTAGGACCACCCAGGCTCCGAGGCCGGGGCCCCGGTGAGCACTGACAGGCTCGACACGGCGAAAACCACCGCCATGAGCGCCCGGGAGATTTTCACGCTGGATCCGGCTCGTGTTGCGGGAGACGTCGCATCGGCCGCCGGCAATCCAGCCGCGCGCGTCACCGAGTCGGTCGTTGGGCGGCTCACGTGTCGAGGGGCCAGCCGGGCGAGAACACGGTGGGCGCGATGAGCATGCCCAGAAAGACGAGCATGAGCGGGCCGAACGGCTGCCAGAACCCGGTCTCGGCGGCGGCGAGATTCGTGACCTCGGCCTCGGCGAGGACGAAGACGGCGGCGATCGAGGCGACGGAGAGCGCCAGGCCCGAGGCGCCGATCCAGCGCATGTTCTCGGCTGCGGGCCGCCAATACCGGGCACTCAGCAGCGTCACGACGGCGGCCAACAGGATCCACATCGCGGCGATGGCGATCATGATCGGATCGTCCGCGCGCGCCAGCATCCAGCCGCCGAAACCCGCCGTGAAGAGCGTCAGCAGCACTGCGGCGACCGGGCGCCGGTGATCGCGTTGTTCGACCTGGTGCGCCGTGCTCATGTCGACTACGTCCATGAATGAATTATCCCCTCTGACACGCCCACCCTAACGAGTCGCTGGCGGAAGGAGAACCGTCTGTGCCACTCCGTTACCTAAAGGTGATGGATCTCCGCGGTGGCGCTGTGAGGACGAGCCCGGCGCGTCAGTCGCCGGGCCTGGCGCAGCTCGTCGGCGCGGACGAGGATCACACCAGCGACGATGCACAATCCCCCGAGGAGCTGGATCGGCGCGGGCATCTCGCCGAGCAGCAGCCACGCCCAGCAGACCGCGAAGATGACCTCCGTCAGGCCGATGAAGGAGGCGAGCGTCGCGCCGAGGGCGCGGGCTGCGAGGATGCCGGAGACGTAGGCCAGGACGGCGGCCACGACAATCAGGCCGGCCAGAGCCGCCCACCACGGGGTCTCGAAGCCGCTGAAGTTGACCGTCCCGAAGGTCGCCCGCATCGGCAGCAGCCCGACGGCCCCGAGCGCGAACATCAGCAGGGCGCCGACGAGCAGACCGCCGGTCGTGAGCACGAGCGGGTTCAGCGAGTCGTTCTGCTGCGCGCCGACCACGAAGAACACCGCGAGCCCGACGGCTGCGATCAGCCCCCACATCACGCCGAGCGGATCCACCCCCTTGGCGCCCGTCACATCGAGGACCAGCACCAGCCCGACGACGGAGGTCACCGCCCCGAGGATCGTCAGCAACCGCGGGCTCCGGCGGGTGACGACCCACGCGGCGAGCACGATCAGGATCGGTGCCATGTACTCGAGCAGCAGGGCGACGGACACGTCGAGGTACTGCACGGCCTGGAAGTAGGAGAACTGACAAACGGCGACCCCGAAGACACCGAACAGCACGATCGGCTTCCAGTTGTCGCTGACGGTGTGCCAGCGGCCGCGCAAGACCCACAGCGTCGGCAGCAGCAGCACCAGCGCCGCACCGAGCATGCGAGCGCCCACCGCGGCACCGCTGGTCCAACCGGCCTCCAGCAGCGGCTTGGCGAACGACCCGCTCGTCGCGAAGACGATCGCGCTGAAGAGGGCGATGCCGAAGCCGGCCAGGTTACGCCTCGACTGCCCGGCATAGTCCGTCGCCTCGGATGCCGAGAGTGCCCCCGCTCCCACCTGCCCCACGCGCTCTGCCACGGCCGCCTCCTTCACTGGTTCTCCCTGTCAATACTCGCCGCGATTCGGCGCCCACTTGAGATGTCATGAGTGTATTTGATTTGACTACTTACATAAATGCTACGCCTTAAAGTACACTGGGAAAACCCGAACCAACCAGTAGCTCATGAGGAGTGACACGACCCATATGCAGTTTGCCCCTGACACGTTGATCGCACTGCGTTCGGCAGTCAACCTCGTGAACTCGGCCGAGGCCGAGGTGGACCAGCTCAGGACCGTCGCCGATCTAGATCATTTCCTCGCCGAGGAGCAGTACTCGGGGTTTCGGGCTGGGACGCAGGGCGAGCTGCGCGAGGTCCGGCACCTGCGCACCGTTTTTCGCGCCCTCTGGGGCGCCGACGTCGACGAGGCGGTGGAGATCGTCAACAACATCCTGCGCAACGCCCGAGCCCTGCCCCAGCTGGTCAAACACGATGGATGGGACTACCACCTGCACGCGACCACCCACGATGCCCCGCTGGCCGACCGGATCTCCACGGAGATCGCACTCGCGGTCATGGACGTCGTCCGCTCCGGCGAGCTCGACCGCCTCCGCACGTGCGCGGCCCACGACTGCCGGGCCGTGCTGCTGGACCTCTCGCGCAACCGGTCCAAGCGCTTCTGCGACACCGGCAACTGCGCCAACCGCGAGCACGTTCGCGCCTACCGGCAGCGCAAGGCCGGCGCCGGGACGAAGTAGGGCAGATTTAAAGCACAAAAGGGAGGGCATCCGCCCTCCCTGCGCCCGCCTCAACGGCTGCCCCTGGCTAGTGTCCGTGGCCGCCCTTGCGGTCCGGGTTCTTCGAGGACCGGTTCACGCCCGAGCCCTCACCCAAACCCTTGGGATTGTCCTTCGAGGCCATGATGAGCAGCGACGTCAGCAACAGCGAGGCGATGAAGGCGATACCGAACGCGACCAGACCGATATCGAACCGGACGTCGTTGTCCCGGCCGCCGGTCGCGGTGATCGTCACGACGGTGCCCGCGATGAGTCCCAGCACTAGGGAAAAGATCAGTGGCGCCTTGATGCTCTGCTTCCACGACTTCTTGGGCTGATTCGCCACTTGGTTCGCCTCCTGCGATGTTTCGGGACCGCGGTCAGTCTACCGTCCGGTCACGTCGGAGGCGGCATCGTGCCGGTACCCCAGTGCCGCAATGGCGACGAAGACCGCCACGATGATCTGACCACCGCCGGCGATGCCGAAGATCCCGTGCGCGTCGACGCCCCAGAACAGCACGAGCCCCACGCCGATTCCCATCTCGACCACGCCCGTCAGGGCCCAGTCCCGCGCTGGGACGAACCGCTTGCGGGTCCGCGCCCACGCGGCGAGTTGGCCGACACCGCCGGCGATCCAGCCGGCTGCCGCCGCGACGGTCACGCCCGCGACTGTGGGCAAGAACACCAGTGCGACGCCGGCCGCAAACCAGGCGATGGCCGTCGCCACGAGCGCCGAGCGGGCCGCCGTCGGAGTGGCTGGATCGACGATCAGCCGGCGCAGCAGCGTCGCGTTGAGCACGAAGAATCCGGCCAGGATCAGCGACAGCGCCTGCAGCGGCGGGGCCGCCCAGAAGACGCTCGTCAGGCCGAGGACCGCGGCCAACGCCGCCCGCAGCAGCAGCGGTTTCCAGTAGGCGCGGGCAACGGCGGCGGGGGTCTGGACGGAAGGCACTCGTCGATTCTACGGGGCGGCTGCATGTCATCGTCGGACACGTCCGCGCGTCGGGACGGGCGCGAGGGGTAAAGTCCGTGCAGCATCCGCCGCGTCGGAGGGCCGGCACCTCGGGACCGGCAGCTGACCTCGGACTACACCATCTCCGGAAGGCCCGCCCTTGGAATCCTCTTCGCCTGCTGTCCTCACGCCGGCCGACGCCGCCATCGCGACAACCGGGGCCGGCCTGCGCCGCTCCCTGGGGCCGCGCCACCTGATCATGATCGCCATGGGCGGGGTGATCGGCTCCGGACTCTTCGTCAGCTCCGGCTACACGATCTCGCAGGCCGGGCCGCTCGGCGCGGTCATCGCCTACCTCATCGGCGCCTTCGTGGTGTATCTCGTGATGTCGTGCTTGAGCGAACTGGCCATCGCCTACCCGGTGTCGGGAGCCTTCCACATCTACGCCTCCCGCTCCATCGGTCCCGGCACGGGCTTCGCCACGGCCTGGCTCTACTGGCTGACCTGGGCTGTGGCCATCGGGTCCGAGTTCACGGCCTCAGGCCTCCTCTTGCAGCGCTGGTTCCCCGAGGTCGACGTGTGGGTGTGGTGCCTGCTCTTCGCGGCCCTCCTGTTCGGACTCAACGCCGTCTCATCGAAGTTCTTCGGCGAGTCCGAGTTCTGGTTCTCCCTCGTCAAGGTCGCGGCGGTCATCGCCCTGATCGTCCTCGGCGGCGCGGCCCTGCTCGGCTTCCAGCCCCTGGGCGCAAGCGGCGACCACCCCGTCCTCTTCGAGAACTTCACCACCGAGGCGGGTCTCTTCCCGCACGGTTTCACGGGCGTCTTCATCACCACCCTCGCGGTGTTCTACGCGTTCTCCGGATCCGAGCTCATCGGCGTCGCCGCCGGCGAGACGAAGGACCCGGCCGTCAACATCCCGAAGGCGATGCGCAGCACCGTCATCCGCCTGCTGATCTTCTTCGTCGGCGCGATCGCCGTCATCGCCGCGACCGTCCCGTTCAACGAGGTGGGCCTGGACGAGAGCCCCTTCGTGACGGTCTTCTCCGCCGTCGGCGTCCCGTGGGCGGCAGACATCATGAATTTCGTGATCATCACCGCGCTCCTCTCCGCCGGCAACAGCGGCCTCTTCTCCTGCGCACGCATGCTGCACTCGCTCGCGAGCGAGGGCCAGGCCCCCGCCGCCCTGAAGAAGCTCACCAAGCGCGGCATCCCGCTCGTTGCCCTCTCCGTGAGCATGGTCGGTGGGCTGGCCTCCCTCGTCAGCAGCGTCGTCGCGCCGCAGACGGTCTTCCTGGTGCTCGTCTCGATCTCCGGTTTCGCCGTGGTGGGCGTCTGGATGTCCATCACCGCCTCCCACTTCTTCCACCGCCGGGCGTTCGTGCGCGACGGCGGCGACATCGCCTCGCTGCCCTACCGCGCACCGCTGTTCCCGGTCGTGCCGATCCTCGCGTTCAGCCTCTGCCTCGTCTCGCTCGTCGGCATCGCGTTCGACCCCACGCAAGCGGCAGCCCTCTACTTCGGCGTCCCCTTCGTCGCGGCCTGCTACGCGTACCACCACTTCAAGATCAAGCCCGCCCTCCGCGCGCGGTCCGCCGCCTGAGCCCCCACCCCACAACCCCACGGAGAACCGCATGCCCCGCACCACCCGCCTCTCCGGCCTCCTCGACGCTGGCGGCGACCTCGTCGTCGACGGCGCGCTCGCGACCGAGCTCGAGGCGCACGGCTGCGACCTGGAGGACCCGCTGTGGTCGGCCAAGGTCCTGCTCGAGCGGCCCGAGCTGATCCAGCGGGTGCACCGCGACTACTTCGCGGCCGGCGCGCACGTCGCGATCACCGCGAGCTATCAGGCCACGCCGCAGGGCTTCGCGCCACGCGGGCTCGACGCCGAGCAGGCTCTCGCCCTCGTGGGTTCGAGCGCGCGCCTCGCCGACGCAGCCCGCCAGGATTACCTGCAGGAGCACGACGGCGGCGCGGCGCACCTGATCGTGGCCGGTTCCGTGGGCCCCTACGGGGCCTTCCTCGCGGACGGCTCCGAGTATCGCGGCGACTACCGGCTCACCCGCGCGGAGTTCGTCGCGTTCCACCGCCCGCGCATCGAGGCGCTGGTGGTGGCCGGCGTCGACGCCCTGGCCTGCGAGACACTGCCGTCCGCGGCGGAGGCCGACGCCCTGCTCTCGCTCGTCGCGGAGTACGACGTCGAGGCGTGGTTCTCGTTCAGCCTGCGCGACGGCGGGCACATCAGCGACGGCACACCGCTCGCGGAGGTCGCCGCACTGTGCGCCGCCGAACCGCGCGTCGCGGCGATCGGCGTGAACTGCGTGCCGCTGGAGCTCGTGTCCCCGGCGCTCACCGCCCTGCGCGCGGCGACCGACCTGCCGCTGATCGCCTACCCGAACTCGGGTGAGGAGTACGACCCCGTCACCAAGACGTGGGCGCCGGCCGCCGCGGGCTCCGCGCCCGGGCCACGCACGCTCGCCGACGGCGCCGCCGAGTGGCACTCCCTGGGCGCCCAGATGATCGGAGGCTGCTGCCGAACCACGCCGGGCGACATCGCCGCGTTGGCACAGATGGTGCGCTGACTCGAAACCGCGGCGCCACGAAGTTCGGCTTCGGGTTACGCGCCGCCGGTGTCGATAGAGTCGTTCCGATATGACGAACCTGCTCCGGTCCTTCGGCCACCTCCTTCCGATCTTCCTGATCCTCGCGGCTGTTCTCGCCGTCGGAGTGTTCCTCGCCTACGTCCCCACACTCCGGGCGCGCCGACGAGTGGGCCATCGGATGCTGTGGCTCTGGGCGACGCTCTGCTGGGTCTCGGGAGTGCTCCTCGTGACGCTCTTTCCGCAGGCATGGGGCATGGAAACGTCCCGCACGGTCTCGCTGACCCCGTTCGCCTCGTTCGCCGGTGGTGCCGGCGTCGACGGATCGGTGCTGATGGAAGCAGCCGCGAACTGCCTGATGTTCAGCGTGGGCGGTTTCCTCCTGGGTCTCGCGACGGACAGGATCGGCGTCATCGCCGCGGCATGCGTGGGGCTGGCCGTGATCGTCGAGTTCTGCCAATACGTGTTGGCGCTCGGGCGCGTGGCC
Organism: Zhihengliuella halotolerans; assembly: GCF_004217565.1. Taxonomy (NCBI): domain Bacteria; kingdom Bacillati; phylum Actinomycetota; class Actinomycetes; order Micrococcales; family Micrococcaceae; genus Zhihengliuella; species Zhihengliuella halotolerans. The sequence goes on from NZ_SHLA01000001.1 coordinate 2,863,757, forward strand.
AGCATCGACGACGTGCTGTGGGCGGGTGCCGGGTGCCTCCTCGGCGTCGCCATCGCACGACTAAGCTCACGGTATGGGCAAAATTTTCGATTCAATCGACGACAACCTGAAGGCCTGGATCGACGAACAACCCATGTGGTTCGTCGCGACCGCCCCGCTCGACGCTGACGGCCACGTCAACGTCTCACCACGCGGTCACGATTCGTTGTCGGTGCTGGGACCGCATCGGGTGGCATGGGTCGACTACACCGGCAGCGGCATTGAGACGATCGCGCACCTTCGGGAGAACGGCCGGGTGTGCCTCATGTTCAACTCGTTCGGGCCCCGGCCCCGGATCGTCCGCCTGCACGGCCGCGGGTCGGTGTTCCTGCCCGGCACCGCGGAGTTCGACGAGGTCACGGGGAAACACCCGCACCACCCGAGCACACGAGCCGTCATCGTCGTCGATGTGACGCGCATCAGCGACTCGTGCGGCTGGGGCGTCCCCGTGATGGAGCAGACCGGGGAGCGGGACCTCCTCCGCCTGCACGCAGAGAAGAAGGGCCCGGACGGGATGTCCGCCTACCGCGTCGAACGCAACGCGCACAGCATCGACGGACTGCCCGGGTTCCCGGCGGAGTCGTAGCGGCTACCCGAGCCGCATCCACGCGTCGTTGCGGATCCGCCACGTCAGCGTGAGCGCCCGGGCGACCAGGTAGCCGACGCCGAACGCGAGCCAGAGCTTCAGGATCGGCTCCCCCGGGACCTCGGACCACGCGGCAACCGCGAGCAGCGGAGCGTAGAGCACAAACGCGACGAGGCCGGCGAGCGCGAGGTACTTCGCGTCGCCCGCGCCGATGAGGACGCCGTCGAGCACGAAGACGAGCCCGCACACCGGCTGCGACGCCGCCAGCACCCAGAGGCCGATCGTCGCGGCGGCGCGGACGTCGTCGTCCTGGGTGAAGAGGTACGGCAGCCAGGGCGCGGCGGCGGCCAGCACCGCCCCGGTGAACACTCCGAAGAGGATCCCCCAGCGCGTCATCGTGCGGGTGAGCGCGTGCGCGCGGGCCGGGTTGGCGGCGCCGAGCTCCTTGCCGATGAGGGCCTGGGCGGCGATTGCGAGGGCGTCGAGCGCGAACGCGAGGAACGTGAAGAGCGTGAACACCAGCTGGTGGCCGGCGAGCGTGACGGCCCCCTGGCTCGTGGCGACCCAGACGGTCGCGAGGATCGCGATGCGCAGGCTCAACGTGCGCAGCATGAGCCACGAGCCGACGTGCGCCATGGCGACGACGCCGCGCCCGCTCGGCCGCAGCGGGACGGCTGCGGCGCGGGCGCGCGGGACGAGGATGCGCAGGTAGACGAGAGCCATCGCCCACTGCACGATCGACGTGCCGATCGCGCTGCCGGCGACCGAGAGCCCGGCCCCGTAGACGAGCGCGAAGTTGAGCAGGATGTTCACGCCGAACCCGGCCGCGGCGACGTAGAGCGGGGTCTTGGTGTCCTGCATGCCGCGCAGCACGCCGGTCGCGGCGAGCACGAGCAGCATCGCCGGCAGCCCGGGCATTGAGAAGCGCACGTAGTCGACGCCGAAGCGAGCGACGTCGCCCGTCCCGCCCATCGCGGACACGATCGCGGGCGCGGCGAGCCAGCCGGCCAGGGCCAGGACGATGCCGAGCCCGAGGGCCAGGGCGACGCCGTCGCGCCCAGCCGCGAGAGCCTGTGGCAGGCGGCCGGCGCCGATGTGGCGGGCGACAGCCGGGGTCGTCGAATAGGCGAGGAAGATCAGCAGACCGACGGCGGTCGTCACGATCGTCGCACCGAGGCCGATGCCGGCGAGTTCGGCGACGCCGAGGTGCCCGATGATGGCGGTGTCGGCGGCGAGGAACAGGGGCTCAGCGATCAGCGCGCCGAGGGCCGGGACGGCGAGCGCGAGGATCGACCGGCCGAGGCCGCGGTGCGTCTGCGCGCGGGGTTCTGAGGCGGTCACCGCCCCAGCCTATCGCCGGGTCGCGGGCCGCAGCGCCAGCAGTGCGACGCCCAGAAAGCAGAGCGAAGCGGCGATGACGCCGGCCAAGAGATCTTCAGTCGCCCGCATCGGCCAGAACATCGGATGCGCACCGTAACCTGGCGCGAACGCGGCGGCGATCACCGCGTACGCGATAGGCGCCAGAGCCCCTGCCCGCCAGCCGACCAACGAGCCCACCAGCAGACCCGCCCCGACGTAGCCAGCGGTGTTTCGTGCAGAGGCCCACATCAACGCCTCCCCCGTAGCCGCGAACGCCAGACCCAGGAGTGCTACCGCCAACACGAGGTAGGCGCAGACCAAGGCCGAATCCCAGCGAGCGAGGCGCCGACGGGCTTGCGCCTCGCTGCCGGCACCACGCTCCGCCAGGCTGATCATGATCAGGGTCGCCGAGACGGCCGGAAGCATGAAGGCCGCTGGCACGATCTTTGCGCCCGTTCCCGTGAAATCCGGCAGCGGCGTCGGTAGCGGGGCCAGCCAGAACGTCGCGACTCCAACGATGACGATGAGTCCCGCCGTCGCCGCTGCGCGGCGGGTCAGCAGGTACCAGTTCACGACGACGCCCGCGGGAGTCGGACCAGGAGATCTGCCGCGTCTTCCGCGGAACATGCGGAGACCGCCCGAGCCGCACGGTCTGCCCACATACCCTGCGCTGTCGCGTCGAGCTCCTTCAGCGACGCAAGCGCCGCGTCAGGTTCATCGGCTGTCGTCTCGACGGCGCCGCCAGCCTGGTCCACCCACCACGCTACAAGGAGGTCATGCGCCTCGAAGAGGGCGGCGTTCCGCTCCAGCATCTCCTCCACGTCGCTCATCGCGGCGTCGACCTCGAATTCGTCGACCTCGTCCAGGCGTTCGAGGCAGTCGTCGTCGAGCCTCGCGCTGGCGGCTGCACCGACGCTGGCGTTGTCGGTGCCTTGGATCAGGGTGCCGAAGGCCCGTTCGCCCGCAACCTGATCTGGGTCGGAGCTCTGCGTGAGCACGACCGGCACGTGGGCACCGGTGCGCCTGCTGATATCGGCGAGGACCGGTGCGGCCTTCCGCCACTCGGCCGTTGCGCTGGCTGCGTTTTCGGGCCAGACGCAGACCTTCGGATCCTCCCCGACGCACACCAGGTCACCCGTCCGAGCAGCAGTCGAACGCCAATCAAGGTGTTGGACCAGACCCACCGCGGTGACTGGCAACAGCAAGGCGACGCCGGCAGCAGTCCAACGCACCCACGTCCGCCGCATACCGGCCGCACCGAGCCACGAGACGACCACACAGAAGAGTGCCATTAGCACGATAGCCGCAACAACGCGGGGGTTGGGGACCTGATCCGCACTGCAGCAGTCCTCGAGCAGAGCCAAGTGCCGGAGCCAGAGGGGCTCTACTGCCGGCGCAAAAGCCAAGACGAAGAACCACCCGGCCGCGAGAACCGGGAGCGCAATGACCGCGCGCAAGCGCCAGCCCACCGCGAACCCGGTCGTGGCCGCAGCCGCCACCGTCGCCAGGTACGTCACCAGAACCAGCGGCGACGGAAGGAACCATAGATTGAAGCTCGATGCGACAACTATGTATTGAACTGCCCAAGCCGCAGCAGCGGCCACGAGCAAGCGCCACAGCCGTCCCCAGGCGATCCGGAACCATCCTCGCTGCCAGACACGGTGCGTCCAGCCAGCATCGAATAGTGCCGCTGCCTGCCATGCAGCGGCGACGGAGACCACCGGCGCGACAAGGACCAGACCACGAATGCTGAGCCCCGTGACGGCGTCAGCACTCGAGGCAGCAGGCTCTCCGTACTGGCTCAGCGCGAAGATCCCGAGCGCCGCCGCAACAGCAAAGGTGATGAAGGCAGGACGCCAGCGCAGTACGCCTGAAGAGACGGGCGTCATGCCGTCCGCTCCGGCAGCAGGCTCAGGTAGGCCGCCTCAGCCCGGCGCCTGTCTTCGTTTTCCGGCGCAAGGTGCATGAAATCCTCGAGCGGTCCTTGAAATCTCACGCTTCCACGCTGCAAGACGAGAACCTCGTCGAAGAGGCCATCGAGATCATCAACAAGGTGGGTCGATACGACGATCGAGTGATCGCTCCGCAGATCGCTCATGATGGTCCGGAACCGGGAACGTTCGGCCGGATCAAGACCAACCGTCGGCTCGTCCAGCAGGATCAGATTGGCACCCGTGACGAGCACTTCGGCTAGACCCACCCGTCGCAGTTGTCCTCCGGACAACGCTTTGGTCTGTTGACCGGCATCGCTGCTGAGGTTGACGCGCTCGAGTGCCTCGTCAGCACGGCGTTCTGCCTCCGAATTCCGCAGGCCCTGCAACCATCCCGCGTACGCGACCTGCTGACGTGCGGTCAGGCCGCGCAGGGCCGCCACGTTCTGTGGCATGAAACCCACCGGCTGTCGAGTGCTCGAGCCTTCGATTGAGACCGATCCGCTTGTCGGGCGCAGCCCACCGCCCAGCAGCATTAAGAGCGTCGACTTCCCTGCCCCGTTCGGGCCCAGAAGAACGGTCGATCCGGGATGCACATCCCAATCGAGGTTCTCGATTGACGGACGCCGGGCGCGACCGTAGCGAAGCGTGAGTCCGCGGCAGCGGACATTGAAACTGCTGGCCGCCACGTTCAGTACTTCACCGCAACGTAGGAGGCGTTGACTTTGTCCCGGGACCAGCCACTCCCGTCGACAGACGACGCCGCACCGATTCGCTCCACCGTTCTCATCCCCCCAGTTAATTCACCCACATTTAGAAAGCTCGCTCTCTACGGAGCACTCAGGAGTCTAACTTCAGACCGCCAGGAGTCGGTGAGTCATCCCTGCGGGCGAAGCGAGATCCACGCCCACCCGGCCGCGATCAGCGACAACGCCGCAACGCAGACGACGACGCCCGTCCATCCGAAGGGCGCGAACGCGAGCCCCACGGCCCAGCCGAAGAGGCTCGATCCGCCGTAGTATCCGAGGTTGTAAAGGCCCGTGGCCTGCGCCCGCCCCGTCGGCGCGAAGGTCGAGATCCAGCCGCTGGCCACGGCGTGCGCGACGAAGAAGCCGGCCGTCAGCACCACCAGGCCGGTGATGATCGTCGGCAACCACGTGATCAGGGTCAGGGCGAGCCCGGCGAGCATGAGCGCGATCCCCCCGAGGAGCGTGCGCAGCCGCCCGAACCGCAGCGCGAGCCGGCCGGCCCGCGGCGCAGCGAACGTTCCGGCCAGGTAGGCGATGAACACGAGCGCGGTCAGCGCGGGCGCAACGAGCAGCGGCGGCGCCTCGAGCCGGAAGCCCAGATAGTTGTAGACCGCGACGAACCCGCCCATGAGCAGCAGCGCCTGCCCGTACAGCGCCAGCAGCTGCCGGCTGCGCAGCACGGCGCCGAGCTTGGCGCGGAAGGTCAGCGGGGCGCCGGCCGCCGTCATGCCCCGCACCGCGCGCTCGGGTACAAATCCACGCGCGGGCGGCGAGGCGAGGATGAAGACGACGGCGGCGATCGCGGCGATCACGGTCACCGCGCCGAAGCCGAACCGCCACGAGGCGAGCTCGCCGAGCGGCCCCGCGACGAGCCGGCCGGAGAGCCCTCCGACCGTGTTCCCGGAGACGAAGAGGCCCGCGGCCGTTGCGACGCCGGCCGGCGTCAGCTCCTCGGAGAGGTACGCCATGGCCGTGGCGGGGATCCCCGCGATCGCGGCGCCCTGGGCCGCGCGCAGCGCGAGCAGCCACGCGAAGTCGGGGGCCAGGCTCACGGCGACGCCGAGCACAACGGCGGCGATCATCGCGATCGTCAGCGCCCGCTGCCGGCCCAGTCGGTCGGCGACGATGCTCCACGGGAGCACGGCGAGCGCCAGTCCGCCGGTCGCTGCGGACACCGAGAGAGCTGATTGGGGCTCGGTGACGGCGAGATCGCGGGCGAGCGACGGAAGCATGCCCTGGGCGGAATACAACTGGCAGAAGGCCGCGATCCCGGCGGCGAAGAGGGCGACGATGATCCGACGGTACTCCGGCGATCCGGGCGCGTGGCCGCGCCACCCGGGGTCGCCAGCGCTCGCATTCGTCACGCTCGAACTCTACGCCCGCCGCACACCCGTCGAGAAAATTGTTGAACAATCTATGCGAATGCGGCATGCTGGAGGAACGAGCAACGAGACGGAGGTCACTTCCATGGCACACATCGATCTGAATTCGGACGTCGGCGAGTCCTTCGGCAACTGGTCGATGGGCGACGACGCCGCGATCTTCGAATCCGTCTCGAGCGCCAACGTCGCCTGCGGTTTCCATGCCGGGGACCCGACGACGATCGCGCAGACCTGCCGCGATGCGGCCGCCACGAACGTGACGATCGGGGCGCACGTCGGCTACCGGGATCTGGCCGGGTTCGGTCGCCGCTTCCTCGACTGCTCCCGCACCGAGCTCGCCGACGACGTGCTCTACCAGCTCGGCGCCCTGCAGGCCATGGCGGCTGCGGCCGGAAAACGCATCCACTACGTCAAGCCCCACGGCGCCCTCTACAACGCGATCGTCACCCACGAGACGCACGCGGCCGCAGTCGTCGACGCCGTCCTCGCCTTCGGCGGCGACCTGCCGATCCTCGGCCTCCCGGGCTCCGTGGTGCACGCCAAGGCCGAGGCGGGGGGCCTGCGCACGGCCATCGAGGCCTTCGCCGACCGCAACTACACGCCGGAGGGGACCCTCGTCTCCCGGCGGGAACCGAACGCCGTCATCCACGACCCCGAGGCCGTCGCGGCGAACATGGTGCGCCTGGCGACCGCGGGCGAGATCGTCGCCGTCGACGGCACCGTGCTCAAGGTCGACGCCGAGAGCATCTGCGTGCACTCCGACACCCCCGGCGCGGTCGCAATGGCCGCCGCCGTGCGCCGCGGCCTCGAGGACGCCGGCGTGCACATCCGGAGTTTCGCGTGAAACGCTTCGAGGTCCGCCCCTTCGGCGACCGGGCGCTGCTCATCGAGCTGGAGGGCCTCGACGACGTCCTGGCCCTGCAGGCCGAGCTCGCCGAGCACCCGCTCCCCGGGCAGAGCGAGGTGGTCGCGGCCGCCACGACCGTGCTCCTCCGCGCCGACTCGCCCGCCGCGGCGCGGCGCCTGACCGAGCGCCTGCGCGCGGGCCTGCCGGAAACCTCCGGCACCACCGGCACCGGCCGCCTGGTCGAGATCGACGTCATGTACGACGGCGACGACCTCGCCGAAGTCTCCCGCCTCACCGGACTCAGCCCCGAGGGTGTCGTCGCCGCGCACACCGGCACGGAGTGGACGGGCGCATTCGGCGGATTCGCACCGGGTTTCACCTACCTCGGCGGTGGCGATCCGCGCCTGAGCGTGCCGCGCCGGGACAGCCCCCGCACCGCCGTGCCCGCCGGGTCGGTCGCCTTGGCCGGCGAGTACTCGGCGGTCTACCCCCGCGAGAGCCCGGGCGGCTGGCAGCTCATCGGCCGCACCGACGCCGTCCTCTGGGACCTCGGGCGCGAGCAGCCGGCGCTCATCGCCCCGCTGGACCGCGTACGCTTCCGCGCCGCCACCGAGCGGCTCACCCTGGCCAGCTCCACGAGCGACGCCGCGTACGCCGCACCCGAGGCTCCCGACGCCACCGCCGAGGCCGGCCTCCAGGTCCTCGACCCCGGCCTGCAGAGCCTCGTCCAGGACCTCGGCCGCCCCGGTCAGGCGGCACTCGGCGTGCCCGCCTCGGGTGCCGCCGATCGCCCGGCCGCCGCCCAGGCCAACCGCCTGCTCGGCAATCCGGCCGCGGACGCCGTCGTCGAAATCCTCCTCGCCCGCTCGCGTTTCCGCGCGGTCGGCGACCAGGTGCTGGCCCTGACGGGCGCCACCGCGGAGGCGGTCATCACCCAGGCGGCGTCCGACGAACGCCGGATCGAGCGCGCAGCGCCGTTCGACGCCCCGTTCGCGCTGCTGGACGGCGAGACCCTCATCCTCTCCCCCGCGACGGCCGGGCTGCGCACCTACCTCGGGCTCCGCGGCGGCATCGCGGCCGAGTCCACCCTCGGCAGCCGCGCAACCGACTCCCTCTCCGGGCTCGGCCCGGCGCCGCTGACCGCGGGGGCGCTCCTGCCCCGCCTCGCCTCGCCCGGTCTGCGCCCGGTCGGGTCGCCGGAGCCCGGCACCCTCCGCCTCCCGGACCCGCACGACGACGCCGCGACCCTGCGCTTCGTGCCCGGCCCGCGTGCGGACTGGTTCGGCGACGAGGAGCTGGCCCGGTTCTCCGATCAGACGTGGACCGTCGGATCCGATTCGAACCGGGTGGGCGTGCGCCTGCAGGTCACGGACCGCGGCCGTGGCGCTCCCGGGCCGCTGGTGCGCCAGCACGAGGGAGAGCTCGCGAGCGAGCCGATGGTCGCCGGCGCGCTCCAGGTCCCACCATCGGGCCTGCCCGTGCTGTTCATGGCCGATCACCCGGTCACGGGCGGCTACCCGGTGATCGGCACAGTGATCGCCGAGGACCTGCCGGTCGCGGCCCAGCTGCCGCCCGGGTCGCGGATCCGCTTCCGCGCTGTCGCCGCCGGCGCCGATCCCGCGGAGGACAGCGAGCCGCCGTCGTCCGCCTCCCCCGCCACACCGAAGACGCCGAAGACACCTGCCGAGAGGAACACCGTGCTGAAGAAGGTCCTGATCGCCAACCGCGGCGAGATCGCCGTCCGCATCGCCCGCGCCTGCGCGGACGCGGGCCTGAAGTCGGTGGCCGTCTACTCGGATCCCGACGCCGACGCGCTGCACGTGCGCCGCGCCGACGAGGCGTATCCGCTCAGCGGCACGTCGGGCGCCGACACCTACCTGAACATCGAGAAGGTCCTCGACGCGGCCCGCCGCTCCGGGGCCGACGCCGTGCACCCCGGGTACGGCTTCCTCTCGGAGAACGCGGACTTCGCCCAGGCCGTGATCGACGCGAATCTGGCGTGGATCGGGCCGGACCCGGAGACGATCCGCGCGCTCGGCAACAAGGTGACCGCGCGCGACATCGCCGTGGCCGCCGGCGCGCCGCTCGTGCCCGGCAGCGACGGCCCCGTCGAGACCGCCGACGCGGCCCGTGCGTTCGCCGAGGAGCACGGGTTGCCGATCATCATCAAGGCCGCCCACGGCGGCGGCGGGCGCGGCATGCGCATCGCCCGCGAGCTGGGCGAGGTGGAGGAGGCCTTCGCCTCTGCGGTGCGCGAGGCCGAGGTCGCGTTCGGGCGCGGCGAGTGCTTCGTCGAGCGGTTCCTGGACAAGCCGCGCCATGTGGAGGCGCAGGTGCTCGCGGACCGCCACGGGAACGTCGTCGTGGTGGGCACGCGCGACTGCTCGCTGCAGCGCCGGAATCAGAAGCTCGTGGAGGAGGCTCCGGCGCCGTTCCTGACCGACGACCAGCGCTCGCGCATCCACGAGGCCGCCCGCGAAATCTGCCGGACCGCCGGCTACACGGGCGCCGGAACGGTCGAGTTCCTCGTCGCTCCGGACGGGCTGATCTCGTTCCTCGAGGTCAACACGCGCCTGCAGGTCGAGCACCCGATCACCGAGGAAACCACCGGCGTCGATCTCGTCGCTGAGCAGTTCCGGATCGCGGCCGGTGAGCCGCTGTCCTTGACGGAGGATCCAGCGCCCCGCGGACACGCGTTCGAGTTCCGCATCAACGCCGAGGACCCCCCGCGCGGCTTCCTGCCCGCCCCCGGTGACGTGACCCGGTTCGACGTACCCACCGGCGCCGGCGTCCGCGTCGACACCGGCGTGCGGACGGGCTCATCCGTCCCGGCCGCGTACGACTCGCTCATGGCCAAGCTCATCGTCGTCGGCGCCACCCGCGAGCAGGCCCTGGTCCGCGCCCGGGCCGCGCTCGACGAGTTCGAGATCGAGGGCGTGCCGAGCGTCCTGCCCTTCCACCGCGCGGTCGTCGCCGATGCGGCGTTCACGGGCAGCGAGGCGTTCGGCGTGTACACGACGTGGATCGAGGACGCGTTCCAGCCCGGCGACTCCGCCGTCGAAGGCTCCGAGGACATCGCGCTGCCCGCTCGCGACGGCCGCCGCGAGCGGATCACCGTCGACATCGACGGGAAGGGAGTCCAGGTCGGCGTCCCCGCGGATCTGCTGTCCGCGTTGCGCGCCGGCGGCGGGGCCCCGTCCGGTACTGCGGCGGAGGAGCACGACGACGGCGCTGCCGAGGCGCTCGCGTCGCCGGTGGAAGGCAACCTGGTCAAGTGGGTGGCTGAGGACGGCGCCCGCATCGAGGCCGGGGACCCTGTGGCCATCGTGGAGGCGATGAAGATGGAGTCGCCCGTGCCCGCGCACCGCAACGGAGTCTTCGCCCGCGGCGACCAGGAGCCGGGGCAGGCCGTGAAGCGCGGCGAGGCGCTCGGGAGGATCGACGGCTAGATTGGTCTCATGCCACTGCCCCGCCCGATCAGCTACGCGTTCCCCGACGAGTCCGCCCCGCACGCGCACACCGGGGCGTGGGTCGCGTCCGTGCTCCGCACGTCGATCGCGGACGGGCAGCTCGCGCCGGGCACGAAGCTCTCGGAGCAGCGGCTCGCCGAGGAGCTGAAGGTCTCCCGGAACACGCTGCGCGAGGCCTTCACGGTGCTGGCGGGCGAGCTGATCGTGACCCGGCTTCCGAACCGGGGCGTGTTCGTGACGTCCCCGGACGCTGAGCAGATCCGGGAGATCTACCGGGTCCGGCGCCTCCTGGAGCCCGCCGCCATCCTCTGGGGAACCCGCCTCGATGTGCCGGCCCTGGAGGGTGTGGTCGAGACCGCTCATCGTGCCCGCAACGAGGGCGACATCGCCGCGATGGCCTCCGCGAACCAGCGGTTCCACGAACAGCTGATCCGGGCCACGGAGAGCAGCCAGGTCGAGCGGCTGATGACGCAAGTGCTGGCGCAGATGCGCCTGGTGTTCCACGCGATGCACCGCGCCCCGGACTTCCATTCCCACTATGTGGACGCGAATATCGCCCTGGTCCAGCTGCTGCGGGAAGGCCAGCGCTCGGCGGCGGCCGACGAGTTGCGCACGTACCTCGATCGGGCCGAAGCCGAGCTGCTCGCGCACCTCGAAGCCGACGGGGACTGAAGACCTATCCGGTCGATTCGTCGGTCCAGCCGAGCCAGTCCGGATAGCTGCTGGCGCTGCTCGCGCCCCGACGGAAATCGGCCTGTTCGTCACGCGTGTAGCCGAGGTGGCTCATGGTGCGGGCCGTGCTGGCACCGCGCTGGTCGGCTGCGATCAGCCGAGCCGACGTGATCGTCTCGCGGTTGTCGGGGGCGTTCCCGTGCAGGTCGCGGATCTTGCGGACCCGGCGCTTGTGGCGTTCCTTGATGGTCGGCGGCAGGTTCGTGATGCTGTAGCCGATGGCGCGTCGGTTGACCCACTCCAGGTGCCGGCTCAACCCGCGCAGCAGGACCGTTTCCGCGGGGCTCATCGCGTGTCGGGACGTGAAGGGGCCGGTGTCGCCGACGGGTTCGGCCGGGGTGTCCCACGGCGCGTCCGGAGTTCCGGCGCGCTGCTGATCCCACCACGTGGTCGCCTGAACCGTTCCGTCCGAAGTGAGGGTAAGCCTGAGCAGACCCCAGGATTTGAGCCGGTGGCAACGCTTGCAGACACTGACGAGATTGTCGAGGCTCGTGGTGCCGCCGTCCTGCCATTCGATGACGTGGTCGGGTTCGCAGGCGGTAGCCCGTCGCCCGCATCCGGGAACCCGGCAGGTCCTGTCGCGCAGGGCCAGGGCGCGCTTCATGGCGGCAGTGGGGCGGTACTGGTCGGTGTCGAGGGCGACCATCGCGCCGGTCCAGGGGTCGGTGATGAGGCGCGTCCAGGTGGTGGAGTTCGGCAGGACGGCGGCGAGGTCGGCCGGATCGAAGGCGCCGAGCATCTCGGCCTCCGGCGCCACGGCGCCGACCGGCAGCTGCGGCCCGTCGTCGAACCGCTCGCCCGGAACCGGCTCTGGCGCGGGCTGCGCAGCGGCGGAGCGCTGGATTCCGGGCTGCGGAGCCAGTCCCGCCAGCCCCGGGAAGACGGTCGCGGGGATGGTGATGGCGACCTCGGGTGCGATGTTCTCCAGTCCGGAGCCGCGGGGGCCGGCGAGGAGCAGCTCGACGAAGGCGTCCGCGCGAACCTGGGATCGGGTCCGTTCGTCCACCGGAGCCTCGGGCTCATCGTCGGGGTAGCGGTCGGCGATGGCGCGGTCGATGGCCGGGTCGGTGTGCAGGGTTGCCAGTTCGGCCAGCCGGCGTTCGATGGCTTCGCCGGCGAGGGAGGGAATATAGGCGTGCAGGTGGCACATGCCGTTCTCGCCAGGGGTGATGCGGATGTTGCGGTTCCGGCGTTCGACGGCGTAGCGCTGCGAGGCGCTGGTGTCGAGGAGGCGGTTGAGCAGGCGGGTACCGGTGCGCCTGATCGAGGACGGGGTGCGCCCGGGGGCCTTCTCGAGCAGCGAATCGCAGAGGTCACGACGCCGGTCGCGGCATTCGAGTTCAGCCTCGATGACCTGCTGGTCGAAGGTTTCGACGGCTTCGAGATCACCGCTGCACGGAGGTTCGGGGCGTTCTGGTTCGATCTTCCGGGAGAGGTCGACCATGGTCCGCGCGTGCGCAGAGCCGACGCGGCCCTGGGCCAGCGCCTCGAGGACCGCGGGGACGTTCTGACGGAGAATCCGTGCGCGCTCGACGTCGCGGGCCGCGCCCTGGAGGGTGCAGTCCCGGGCGACGGCGACCTGCTGCGCGACGACTTGGACGGTCGCCCGCTCGCGGAGCTGTCCGGTCATCACGGAGATCTCCATGCCGTCGGAGAGGGCCTTGACCTCGTCCAGATGAGCGGGGATCTCCTTCTGCGCCTGCTCCTCGAGGCGGGCGATCGCCTCATGTCCGCAGGCGGCGGCGAACCGGTGCAGATCCTCGGAGAAGTCCAGTAGCACCGCCGGATCCAGTTGGTCGGCCAGGACGGCCAAGGCCTCGATCCCGGGACGGGCAGAAGCACTGTCCGCGGGCCCGGGGCCGCACCCGTCCGCCGTCTGCGCGTCGGCGTAGTCGGCACCTGCCGAGGCCAGCGCCTGCTGCCAGGGCCGACGGCGGTGCACCAGCAGCAGCGGGGAACCGGAGGCGGTCCGCTCGATGGCGGTCCCTCCCGTTTCCTCTCTCCGCTTCCGTGGTGAGTCCATGCTGCAATTCTAGGAAGTGCCACCCACATTTTGGCTCGTCCGGAGGTACCTCCTCGAGTACTCTTTTCGTCGGCCGTCAGTGCTGACATTGCGGCGACGACGCCCGGAATGGGACGCCTACGGAACCTGGTAGTCGACGTCGCGGGCGTCCGCGATGAGCATGTAGCCCGGGGCGTGGCCGATGGCCAGCGCCGGCCGCGACTCCATGACCGCCGCCTGCGGGGTCACGCCGCAGGCCCAGAACACCGGCAGGTGGCCCTCCGGAATCTCGACGGCGTCCCCGAAGTCGGGGCGGCCGAGATCCTCGATGCCGATGTCCGCCGGATTGCCCACGTGCACGGGCGCCCCATGGACCGCCGGATAGCGGGAGGTGATGCGCACGGCGTCGGAGACCTGTGAGGCCGGGATCGGGCGCATCGAGACCACCGTGGGTCCCGACAGCCGTCCCGCGCTCGTGCTGCGGATCGAGGTCTTGTACATGGGTACGTTGACGCCCTGGTCGATGTGCGCGATCCGGATCCCGGCGTCCATCAGCGCGGACTCGAAGGTGAAGGAGCACCCGATGATGAACGTGACGAGGTCGTCCCGCCACCAGCCCGTGATGTCGGTCGTCTCAGCGGTCGGAACGCCGTCCTCGTAGACCACGTACTTCGGCACGTCCGTGCGGATGTCACCACCCGCGAGCAGCTCGCTCGCCGTCTGGCCAGCCTCGAGCACGCCGAGCAGCGGGCAGGATTTCGGGTTCCGCTGGGCGAAGAGCAGCACGTCGAAGGCCTGCGACTGCGGGACGATCAGAACGTTGGCCTGGGCGAATCCTCGAGACCATCCGGCGGTGGCGGTACTTAGCCCGGCTCGGAAAAGGGCGCGCGCCGCAGCGGGCGTCAGGCGGGCCGCCTCGGCAGCACCGGGAGTCACTGGCGTCGTCATGGTTCTTCCTGTCCGGTTGACGGGTAGCTGGCGAGGGCGCCGGGTCACGACCAGAGGGCGGCCAGGCTGGCGAGCGAGTTCCACCCGAGGAACAGGGTGAGCAGCCAGGCAGCGGCCCCGACGACGATGAGCCATTTGGGGTAGACGTAGCCCTGCAGCAGGTCCCGGCGACGCCACGCGACCCACAGGAGGACGCCGAAGCCGACAGGCAGGATCAGCCCGTTGAAGGCGCCCGCGAAGATCAGCAGCGTCTGCGGCGCCTGACCCAGCAGCAGGAACGCCGTCAGGCAGACCAGGATGAACGCGATGGTGACGCGGTTACGGACGGCGGGCGACGTCGTCGTGCGCGTGACGAACGAGACCGACGTGTAGGCCGCGCCGATCACGGAGGTCAGTGCAGCGGACCAGAGGATGACGCCGAAGAGGCGCATGCCGATCTCGCCGGCGGCGGCGCCGAACGCCTCGGCCGCCATGTTGTCGCTCGTCAGCGCGACGCCGCCGGCGACGACGCCAAGGATCGCCAGGAACAGCAGGATGCGCATTATGCCCGTGACGATGATGCTCAAAACCGAGCTGCGGCTGACCTCCTTGACGTGTTCGGGGCCGGAGGTGCCCGAGTCGATCATGCGGTGGGCGCCGGCGTAGGTGATGTAGCCGCCGACCGTGCCGCCGATGAGCGTGGTGATCGTCAGGAAGTCGACCTCGGCGGGCATGACGGTGTTCTTCAGCGCCTCCCCGACCGGCGGCGCGGCGACGATCGCGACGTAGAGCATCAGCAGGATCATGATGGCGCCGAGGAGGACGACGATCCGATCGAGCGCCATTCCCGCGCGTTTGGAGACGAAGATGAGGATCGCGATGACGGCGGAGATCGCGCCGCCGATCTTGGGATCGAGGCCGAGCATGGCGTTCATGCCCAGACCCGCGCCGGCGATGTTGCCGATGTTGAAGACCATGCCGCCGAGGAAGACGAGTCCGGCGAGGAACCAGCCGATGCCCGGAAGGACCTTGTTGCCGAGTTCCTGCGCGCGCAGGCCGGAGACGCCGATGACCCGCCACACGTTCAACTGGACCGCGATGTCGACGACGATCGAGACCATGATGGCGAAGGCGAACGCCGCGCCGAGCTGGACGGTGAAGACGGTGGTCTGGGTGATGAACCCCGGCCCGATCGCGCTGGTGGCCATGAGGAACATGGCACCCATGAGCGCGGTGCGCCGGGCGGCGGGACTCATCGTGGGCTTCGACGCGGGTGCAGTCGACATGGTTGGCCTTCCGTGGTGGTTCGGATGCGGGCGGCGAAAAGTGAGCGCCGCCACACCTCAATACGAGAAGGACTCTACTTGTTGTTCAACAATCCGCGCAAGGGGTTGTTGAACAATCTTCGTCGTCGATACGAGCCGCTGGCAGCCTATCCGTCGAGGCCGAGGTCGCGGACGACGTCGGCCACGCGGGACCGCTGCGCCTCGCTCAGGCCTTGGATGGGGAGCGGAAGACAACGCTCCGGCGCCAGCCCGAGGTGCTCGGCGATCGCCGCGACCACCCGCAGGCTGCCCCCGAACTCGGCGAACAGGCCCCACAGCGGCGCCAGCCGCGCGGACTCCGCGACCGCGTCGGCCCCGCGTCCCTCGCGCGCCGCGCGGCTGATCTTCAGCGCGACGTCGGGGAGCGTTCCGCCGATCACGGAGTACCAGGTGTCGCATCCGGCGTTCAAGCCCGCCGCGGCGGAGGCGTCGCCTGAGACGCCGATCGTGACGTGCCCGGGGACAACCGCCCGGATCTCGTCCACTCTCGTCCGTGCTTCGCCGGGGTCCGCGGGGACTCCGGGGATTTTGATCGACGCGATCCCGGGCAGCTCGGCGATCCGGCCGTAGAGTTCGGTCGTGAACTCGAAGCGGGTCGTCCCCGGGTTGTCGTAGACGATCACCGGAAGCTCCGTGGCCTCGGCCACCGTGCCGAACAGTCCGTAGACGTCGTCCGCGGTGAGCGGCTGGTACGTCATCGGGGCGAGCAGGATCCCCCGCGCGCCGGCGTCCTCGGCGCTGCGCACGTTCGCCAGCACCTGCGAGGTGCGCAGGGCCCCGACACCAACGAAGACGGGAGTCGTTCCGGCGTTGGCGACCGCAAGGGCCGCGGCCCGGGCGCGCTCCTCGGACGTGAGGTACGCGTAGGACCCGGTGGATCCGAGGACAGTGATCGAGTCGACGCCCGCGCCGGCGAGACGCTCGATCTGGCGAGCGAAGGAGCGCTCGTCGAGCCGGTCGTCGGCGAGCGGGGTGAGCGGAAAGGCGCTGAGTCCGGTGAACAGGGAGGCTGTGGTCGGAGGGTCGACGGTCATGGGGTCTCCTCCAGCAGGGGGCGCTTGTCTTCGGGACGGGTCCGGGCATCAGCCGGCTCGGGATCGAGGGGGCGCGCGCCGTGGCGTTGTGCTCCGGCCCCGGCCAGGACGACCAGCACGATCCCGGCGATCTGGTACGGCGACGGCGTCTGAAGCAGCACGAGCAGGCCGATGAGCACCCCGAGGGCGGGTTCGACGGCCATGAGCGTGCCGAATGCGGAGTGCGACATCCTGCGCAGGGCGAGCATCTCGAGACCGAAGGGCAGGACGGGCGCGAGGAGCGCCAGCCCGAGGGCGATCAGCAGGATCCGGCCGTCGATACTTCCGGACGCCTCGGGCACACCGATGAACGCCGTCATGACCGCGGCGATCGGAATTGTGATGGACAGGCCGCTGATCCCCGAGAAGCGGTCGCCCACGCGCTGCGTCAGCAGGATGTAGACACCCCACCCGAGGCCCGCGAGGGCCGCGAAGCCGATCCCGGCAAGGTCGATCGCGCCTTGCCACGGCTCGGTGAGCAGAACGACTCCGGCCAGGGCGAGGCCGGGCCACGCAAGCATGCGGCGGCTGCCGCTGCGGATCGCCGCGACCGCCAGCGGGCCGAGGAACTCGATCGCGACCGCCGTGCCCAGCGGGATGCGATCGATTGCCGCCAGGAACGCCGTAGTCATCAGCCCCGTCGCCGCCCCCAGACCCAGCAGCGCGGGGACGTCCGCGCGGCGGATCAGGTGCAGCGGCGGGCGGGCGATCAGCATGAAGACGAGCGCCCCCATGCTCAAGCGCAGCCACGAGGTCCCGGCGGCACCGACCTCGGAGACGAGCCCGACCGACAGCGCGTTGCACAGCTGGATCAGCAGCATCGCGGCCACCGCCATCGACCACGGCGGCACCCCGGCACCCGTGCCCCGCCGCATCACGGCGCACCGATCCAGCGGGTGGCGACCGTGACATCCGGGCCGAGCCTGCGCAGCGCCGCGGCGAGCTCATCGGCGGCACTCTGCAGGGCGTCGTCGTCCAGCGGCTCGAGGGCGTCGAGGATGAACACCGCCGACGTCGTCTGGTCGGTGAGGGCGGTGCGGCGGCACTGGCGCCAGTTCCAGCGCCGGCACGTGACACCCGACGCGTCGCGCCACACCACTTCGCCGGGGTCCGGATGCTCGAGCACCGTTTCACCGCCGGCGGCGGTGTCGAACGACTCCTCGCCGGTGGCGCGGACCAGGCGCGGCGCCCCGTCGTAGCGGGCCAGGTCCTCGCCGCCGAGGGGGATCCGGTGCAGCACCGAGATCGCGTTGTAAACGTCGGTGAGCCGGTTGACCCTGGGCAGCCCGGCGGCGGCGCGCCGCATGAGCGCCTCCAGACTGTTCCGGGTCCGCTGCGGCTTGGCCCCGAAGGACCGGTACGCCTCCCGCCATGCGGCGACGTGCGGCACCTCGGTGACGGGCCCTTGGGCGAGGTCCTGCGCCGCCGAGGCCTCCGCGGCGGCGAGCAGTTCTTCGCTCATCTGGTCGCCCGGGCCGGGCTCGATCCCGTCGACGGCGACCAGCACCACCCGGTAGTCCGGGCGCAACTCGAACACGTCGGAGGCGACGTGCGCCGCTTCGAGCACGGCGTGCAGGTCGCTGGGGCTGCCGGGGGTTGTGGTCTGCTCAGGCATGGGGGGTCTCCGTTCGAGGACCGGGGCCGACGCCCGGTTCAAAGACTGTCAGGGTGAATCGGGTGAGGTCATCACCCGGGTTGGCGTAGGAGTGCTCCTCGTCGCCGGCGAACGCGAGCGCGTCCCCGGGGGCGAGCGTGAACGACTCGTCTGCCACCGCGACGACGAGCGCCCCCTCCCGCACCTGCAGGAGCTCGCGCGTCCCCTCCGAATGCGCCTCGCTCACGTGCGCCTCGCCCGGCGCGAGGGACCAGTCCCACAGCTCCACGACGTCGGGCGGCTCGGTGCCGGCGACGAGCACGCCCCGCCCGCCGGCCTCGCCCTGCCACAGCGCCGCGCCCTCGCCGGCTCGAGTGAGCTTCGTGCGCTCGCGGCGCGGCGGCTCGACGAGCGCGGGCAGGCCGACGCCCAGCGCGTCGCTGAGGCGCAGGAGGGTCCCGATGCTCGGGTTCACGGCCCCCTGCTCGACGTTCACGACCATCCGGCGGCTCACGCCGGCGTGCTCGGCGAGCTGGTCCAACGTCCAGCCGTGCTCGGTCCGCTCGTGTCGCACGCGCGACCCGATCACGGAGGCGAGTGATTCTGCATCCAAGTCCATAAGTGCACGATAATGCACCTGCCTTCTCGGTCGCAACCCAGTCGCTCCAGCCGCCCTGCCATTCGGTGGGTTCCGGGACGAGTCCTGCCTGAAGTGCACTATCACGCACGATTTATCGACAACCCCGAAACCGCCCCCGGCGCAGGAGGGCTGCTGGTCACCGCGGCCACTCGAGCGGGACAGATCGACCCGTAGGCGCACAGCCCGAGACGAATCAGCCCTGGGCCACCCCGCGCGGACACGACTAAGCTGGCGATGAAGGGGCCACCCCGCCCACGCATCCGAACCCTAGGAGCACCCATGCGGATCGCCGTCATGCAGGCCTCGGCCTCGATCCTGCACGCCGAGGGGGGCGGCCACGAAGCGGTCGCCACGAACCTGGCGCTCATCACGGACGCCGCCGAACGCGCCTCCGCCGCCGGCGCGGACCTGCTCGTCACGCCCGAGCTCTTCACGTGCGGCTACGCTCCCGCGGCGGTGGCACCGCACCTGAGCGACGACGTCGTGCGCCGGATCGACGACGGCGCCGCGGCCTCGGCACGCACCCACGGCCTCCACCTCGTCTACAGCGCGCCGCGGCGCGCGGGCGCGGACTGGACGATCACCGCGACACTCGTGTCCCCGGCCGGCGAGCGCCTCGCGACGCACACCAAGGTGCACCTCTTCGGCGGGGAAGAGCAGGAGACCTTCGCCGCCGGGACGTCGGCCCCGCCCGTGGTCGACGTGGCCGGGGTGGGCGTGGGACTCATGGTCTGTTACGACGTCGAGTTCCCCGAGATGGTGCGCGCGGCCGCTGCCGCAGGGGCCGACGTCGTCGCCGTCCCCACCGCCCTGACCGCCGAGTTCGCGGAGGTGCAGGACGTGCTGCTGCCCGCCCGCGCCCTCGAGTCGCAGGTCGCGATCGCGTACGCCAACCACGCCGGCCCCGCCCCGAGCGCCGACGGCGAGATCCAGCTCGGCGGCGGCAGCCTGATCCTCGGGCCCACGGGAAAGCTCCTCGCGAGCGCGCCGCGAACCGACGCCGGCACGGCCGGGCCGGCCCTGATCACCGCGGACGTGACCGCGGCCGACGTCGCCGCGGCGCGGACACGCGTGCCCTACCTCCGCGAGCGCCGACCGGACCTGTACCGGGACTGGTCCGACCGCACCTGAGCGCCGACGCCCTACTCCTGGGGGTCCCGCGTCGGCGTCAGCCCAGTTGCGGGTACAGCGCCGACAAAGGCGCGGCGAGCCCCGCCTTGACCTGACGGCTCGCCTCATCCGCCAGGACTTCGTGCTCACCGGCTTCCAGTCCGTCGTACGCGGCCGACACGACGTCAGCTGGGTCGTTCTTCTCCACCTCGACACCCTCGGTCATACCTGTATCCGTGTATCCCAGGTGCAGACCGACAACCTGAACACCATCCTCCACGAGACCAACGCGCTGGACGTTCGTCGCGGACCAGAGCGCGGCTTTGGTGGTGCTGTAGGTGTCGGCGAGGGCGAGCCAGCTCAGCGCGGACAGCACGTTCACCATCCCGCCTCGATGCTTCTTGAGCGCGGAGAGGAAGGCGTTGCTGACTTCGAGCTGCCCCCAGAAGTTGGTCTCGAACTGCGCCCTAGCGGCAGTGAGGTCGTCGTCGAGCAGGGAGGCGTCCGTCCATGCGCCGGCGTTGTTGATCAGCACCGTCACATCCTGCGCCTCTGCCGCTGCCGCCCGGGTCGAGTCCCGGCTCGTGACATCTAGGACAAGCGGCACAATCCGCTCGTCCTCCCAGTGACCGGGCGTGCGCGCGGTCGCATAGACCTTCGCCGCACCGCGGGCGAGCGCCTGCGCGACGAATTCCCGCCCGAGCCCTCCGTTTGCCCCGGTAACCAGCACTACCGCGCCGTCAAGTGTTGTCATCCTCTTGCCTTTCCTCGTTCCTGTGGCAACTGGAGCAGTGCTCCATGCCGCCCGTGATGGGGTCCATCCGTATCGAGGCTAGCCCAGTTAGTTGGATTTTCCAACCAACTAAGTTCGGTTTCGCTCACACCGAACTCGGAGGCTCGTTGGAAAGTCAAACTTGGTACTATCGGGAGATGAGGACGACACAGGATCGTGAGGGCGTGCGCCAGTGTTCTGTTGCCCGGACCCTCGATGTGGTCGGTGAGAAGTGGTCGCTCCTGGCCGTGCGCGAGATGATGCTGGGCACGCACCGCTTCGCAGAGATGGTCAAGCACACCGGTGCGCCACGGGACATCCTCACGACGCGGTTGCGCACTCTGGAAGAAAAAGGCCTGGTCGAGCGCCGTCAGTACAGCAGCCGCCCGGAACGATTCGAGTACCACCTGACAGAGCTGGGCAAGTCCCTGGGGCCCGTGATCACAGTGCTGCGACAGTGGGGCGATGATCATCTCGCGGGGCCGACGGGCCCGCCGCTGACGTTCACCCATTCCTGTGGTGAAGAGCTCGACGCCGACGTCGTTTGCGCGCACTGCGGCAAGCCTGCCATCGGCTCTACCGTGCGGCGATAGCAGGCCAGAACAGCGTGACGGTCATCGGCCGGTGGAATCCCACGTAGTCGTGCAGCCGGCGAGGCACGTCTCGTGGGTGCCGAGCCCAGCGGACGCCCTACTCCTTGAGGTCCAGGGTCGGCGTCGGCCGGCGGAACCCGCGAGTTACCCACGCGAGGTAGAGCGCGCCGAGCGCCATCCAGATCAGGCCGACCACGAGCGTCCGCGGCGAGAGGCTCGTCCACAGCCAGAGGGTCATCGCGAAACCAACGCCGGGCAGGACCAGATAGGCGATCAGGTCCCGGACCGAGCGCCGGCTTTTGTCGATGACGTAGTGCTTGATGACCGAGAGGTTGACCGCAGAGAACGCGATGAGCGCCCCGAAGCTGATCATCTCCGCCAAGAGACCGAGACTCACAACCACCGCGGCGCACGAGACGACCGAAACGCAGAGGATCGCCGGCACGGGCGTGCTGAACCGGACGGAGAGCCGCCCGAAGAAGGAGGTGGGCAGGACGCCGTCGCGCCCCATCGCGTAGAGGATGCGCGCCACGGAGGCCTGCGACGTCAGCGCGGAGCCGAGCGCGCCGGAGACGTAGGCCGCCGTGAAGAACACGGCCAGGAACTGCCCGCCCGCGGCCGCCATCACGTCGAGCGCGGCCGAATCGACGTCCGCGAAGTCGTTCGACGGGTAGACCAGCTGGGCTAGGTAGGACAGCCCGACGAAGACGAGGCCCGCGGTCGCCGTCGTGATCAGGATGGCCCGCGGCACCGAACGGCGGGCGTCTTTGGCCTCCTCCGCCATCGTGGAGATGGAGTCGAAGCCGAGGAAGGACAGGCACAGCACCGCGGCGCCGGCGAAGAGCGGCCCGACGCCGGAGAGCGATCCGTCCCCGTTGAACGGGGCCAGCGGGTCGACCGCGCCCGAGCCGGCGATCGCCGCCCAGCCGAGCATCACGAACGTGGCGATGAAGAGGGCCTGCACCGCGATGATCACGGAGTTCGCGCGGGCGATCGAGACGACGCCGACGACATTGAGCACCGTCACGAGCGCGATCGCGGCGACGACGAAGACCCACGCGGGCACACCCGGCAGCGCGGCGTTCAGGTAGAGGCCGATCACCAGGTAGTTGATCATCGGCAGGAAGAGGTAGTCGAGCAGCAGCGACCAGCCGGCGAGGAACCCCGTCCCCGCCCCGAAGCTCTGCTGCGTGTAGGTGTAGGCGGAGCCGGCCACGGGGTACGCCCGCACCATGCGGGCGTAGGAGTTGGCCGTGAAGACCATGGCGGCAAGCGTGACGAGGTAGGCCGCGGGTACGCGCCCGCCGCTCATCTCGGTGACGATCCCGTACGTCGTGAAGACCGTGAGCGGGACCATGTAGACGAGCCCGAAGAGCACCAGCGAGGGTACGCCGAGAACCCGCCTGAGTTGGCCCGCGGCCGGTCCGGGAGCACCGCGGGTGAGGATGGTTTCTCGTGACATGGATATCGCCTCTCGTGAGGGGGTGCGAGGTGGTGACGTGCCAGGTTGGGCCGGCCTGATGGGCGCTGAGGGAACTCAGACGACGACGGCGTTCCGTCGCCCGGCGAGGTACGTCTCGCGGACGCGGAGCCGGGCGAGCGCGGACGGCGGGACGGCCCGCGGGTCGGACTCGAGCCAGACCAGGTCGGCACTCACTCCGGGGGCGAGACGCCCCCACGCGGCGGAGCCGGCGTCGGCGAACGCCTGGTGTGCGACGGCCCGGGTGTAGGCCGTGAGCGCGGTGTCGACCCCGAGGATCTCGTGCGGGGTCCACCCGCCGGCCGGGTCGCCGTCCTCGGTCTGCCGCGATGCGGCGACCGCGATCCCCTCGAGCGGGGCACCCGAGGAGACCGGCCAGTCGGAGCCGAAGGACAGGGTCGCCCCGGTGGAAGCGAGGGTCCGCAGCGGGTACTGGCGCTCGGAGCGCTCCGGGCCGAGTCGCGGCTCCGTCAGCACCGTCATGAGGGCGTCGAGCTGCGCCCACAGCGGCTGCATGCAGGCGATCACGCCGAGTTCCGCGAAGCGGTCCATGTCCGCGGCGTCGACCAGTTGGGCGTGGGCGATGACCGGGCGCCGGTCCCGCGGGCCGCTGGCCGCAACCGCGGACTCGATCGCGTCGAGCCCTTGGCGCACGGCAGCATCGCCAATCGCGTGGATGTGGACCTGGAAACCCGCGGCGTCGACGGCGCGGACGGCGTCGTTGAGGGCCTGCGGCTCCCAGACGCGCATGCCGTGGTCGTGCAGGCCGGAGCAGTAGGGCTCGAGCAGCGCGCCGGTCTGGTTCTCGACGACGCCGTCGGCGAAGAACTTGACGGTGCGGGCGGTCAAGCGCGGATGGCCGACGTCGTCGACCGCCTGCCGGGCCCGCAGCATCGCGGGCAGCTGCTGCTCGAACCGCCGCGGGTCGGCGTAGAGCGCCAGGTTCATGCGCAGGCGCAGGCTACCGCGGCGGGCGATCTCGAGGTACGCCTCGACGTCGTCGGGCTCCACCCACGCGTCCTGCACCCACGTGACGCCGCGGGCCAGGTAATAGTCGGCCGCGCGGTCGATCGCCTCGACGCGCTCCTCGATCTCGCGCGGAGGCATGACCGCCGTGACGAGGTCGACGGCGCCCCACTCCCGGAGGGTCCCGAGCGGGCTGCCGTCGTCCCGGCGGGGGATCTCCCCCAGCTCGGGTTCGGGCGTCGCCGACGTGATGCCGGCGAGTTCGAGGGCCCGGGAGTTGCACCACACGGTGTGATAGTCCCAGGCACGCAGCACGACGGGCCGGTCCGGGACCGCCTCGTCCAGCCACCGGGCGTCGAAGAGGCCGTCGGGCGCGAGGCTGCCGTCGTAGGACGCGCCTGTGATCCATGCCCGCTCCGGGTGCTCGGCGGCGTAGCGCCTCACCTCAGCGACGATCTCCTCGATCGAGGCGCAGCCGCGCACGGCCGGCCCGGCGGATTCGAGTCCGCCGAACTGCGGGTGGGCGTGCCCGTCGCCGAAGGACGGCATCAGGAATCCGCCGCCCAGGTCCACGTGCTCCACGGCCTCGCCGGCCCGGGCGCGGGCCTCAGCTCCGACGGCGGCAATGCGGCCGTCGAGGACCAGCAGCGCGTCCGCGTCTGCCGGCTCCGCCCCCGTCCAGACTGTGCCGCCGTCGAAATAGATGCCCTCACCCATGCGTTCTCCTTGCTCGTCGTACTCGCCGTCGCCCGAATACGAACAGTGTTCGTATCGGCTTGGTTGGTAGAGTACGCCGCGACGGGCCCACCCACAAGAGTTTTTAGTGAAGTGGCCCACATTCACGAGATCGGAGCCCCATGCCCCTGAACCGGCGCGCACTCGTCGCCGCTGCTATGGACCTGCTCGACGAGAAGGGCGCGGAGGCCCTGACGATGCGGAACCTCGCGAGCCGCGTCGACCGCAAGGTCGCCTCGCTCTACAACCACGTCAGCGGCCGCCCGGAGCTCGTGGAGCTGATCCGTGCCGAGATCGTGGCGAGCATCGACACCGAACCGTTCGCGAAGGACCCGTGGAACGTCGCCCTCGAGCGCTGGGCGCGCTCCTACGGCGCCGCCTTCGGCGCGCACCCGGCCAGCATCCGGCTGCTCGCCACGACGCCCATCCGCGACGCGTCCACCTACGTCATGTACGAGCGGGTCGTCGACGGCCTGGCCCGGGGCGGCTGGCCGGCCGGGGAGGCCGTCGCCGTGATGCGCACCGTCGAGGCGTTCGTCCTCGGCGCCGCCCTCGACATGATCGCCCCGGCCGACCTCCTGACGCCGGACGCGCCGGCAACCGACCTGCCCGCGATCCGTCGAGCGCTGGCCCCCGAGCATGCGACGACGTCGAGCGCGGCCGCCGCGTTCGAGCTGGGGCTGACGGCCCTGCTCGACGGCCTCACCGAGCGCCTCGCCCGCCTTTGCGAGGATCGGGCGTGCTCCGCTGGAGGGTGAAGTCAGCCAGCGGATTCACCGTGGACTCCGCCGGCCCCGTGTCGCCGGGCGACCGGGTGCTCGTCACGGCGCGCCTGCTCGGCGCGCGGATCGTCGAGCCGGTCGAGGTCGTCTCGGTCGTCGATGAACCGGAACGCGTCGGCTTCGCCTACCGCACCCTGCCGGGCCATCCCATCTCCGGCGAGGAGGCGTTCATCGTGGTGCGCGACGGCGACGAGACGCGCCTCGTGATCCGCTCGCTCACGCGGGCCGCGAGCGAGCAGCCGTGGCGGGCTCTCTACCCGCTCCTGCGCGTCGTCCAGCTCGTCGTGCGCCGGCGCTACCTGCGCGCGCTCCGCTGACCACCACGCGGAGCACGGTCACCGCACGATCATGCGCCCGCGACACCCGAAAGCGCTTCGTGCCTGTCCCCCTGGATCAGACACGAAGCGCAGCTCGGGTACCCGTTACAACACTGCGGGCTTCAGTGGGTCGCTCGGGATGTCACGGACAACCGTGCCCTCCGTGCGCCTCGATTCCTCAGCCAGCCACACCACGCGGTGCGTCTCCAGGCTCTGCTGCGGCCCGGAGAGCAGGTGGGATTCGTCGCCCGTGGTAACGGCGCGAAGAAAGGCATCCACCAAGCCGTCATCCGCGCCTCCATGGCCGTCCGCCGCGCTGGCGCCACCTACCGCAGCTGAATCGATCGAGTACTTGCGGCCGGTTGCGAACTCTTGGACATGCAACATCCGTCCGTCACCCTCGATCCAGCCGCCGGAGCCGAAGATGC
This sequence comes from Zhihengliuella halotolerans, assembly GCF_004217565.1. NCBI lineage: Bacteria > Bacillati > Actinomycetota > Actinomycetes > Micrococcales > Micrococcaceae > Zhihengliuella > Zhihengliuella halotolerans. The sequence continues at coordinate 2,889,596 of NZ_SHLA01000001.1, forward strand.
GGGTCTTGCGAAACGCAAGATCGGTGAACGCCGTGACGGTGAACGAGGCAGTGACGCCACCTGCGTATTGGAGATTGACCACCTGATGGTCGGCGACGTCGTTCTGACCGTTGTAGACGCATTCGCCGTACGGCCCGACCTCCAGCGCACGGTTGATGGACTCCGCGGAAACATCCGAGTCGAGTACCGCCAGCGGCCACTGTTCCCACCCGCCGCTCTCCAAGAATCCGCGATAGATCTTCGTTGCCGAGTAGGCGCACGTTTGCTGCAGCGGACAGTCCACGCACCGATCACCGGCGTCCGCCGGCTTGTTCTCGGGACGGAAATGCATCAGCCCGCCGAAAGAAGACACCTTCTCTACCGGGCGGTCGACGACATAGCTGAGCCAATCGATATCGTGGCAGGACTTTGCCATGAGCATCGATGAGGATTCGGACTCGCGGCGCCAATTGCCGCGCACGTAGGAATGCGCGAAATGCCACCACCCGATCGGCTCTAGGTGCTCAACGGACGCGATCTGGCCGATCGCGCCGCTATCGATGACCTCTTTCAGCCGCGCCGTGTAGTCGCTGTAGCGCATCACATGGCAGACCGCCAGCATCACGCCAGCGGCTTCGACCGCGTCGACGATGCGCAGCGCCTCCGCCTCAGTCGGCGCAAGCGGCTTCTCGACGAGCAGGTGGTACCCGGCGCCCGCCAACGCGACGGCTGGATCGACGTGGAGCCGGTCGGGCGTCGCGATGATGGCAGCGTCGGCTACCTTCTCGGCAGCCAGATCGTCCCACGTCGCGAACTCGCGGATCGGGTGCCCTGGCAGAGCGGCGAGCAGCGCATCGAGCCGCTCGCGATCCGGTTCAACGACGGCGGTGATGACCGCACCGTTCTTGACCGCGCGGCGGGCGTACCCGAGACCGCGGGATCCGGCTCCGACAATGGCAAGACGCACAGCGCCCTCCTTTCGATCGTTCATTTCAGCGCCCCCTGAACCAGTCCGGCGACGAATTTGCGTTGAAAGACCAGATACAGCGCGACCACCGGTGCGATCACGATGATCGTTCCCGCCGCCAGCAACGGGATGTTCTCCCCGTACTGCTGCACGAAGGTACCCAGCCCTGATGGCGCCGTCCGCTTGCTCGGATCGCGAATGAGGATCAACGCCAGCAGGAACTGATTCCACGCCCACATGAAGGTCAAGAGCCCGTACGTTGTCACGGCGGGCGTTGCCCCGGGGAGGAGGATCTGGATCAGCGTCCGAAACCGGCCGGCCCCGTCAAGCTGTGAGGCCTCGATGATCTCCTGCGGAACGGACTCGAAGTGCGTTCGCATCCAGAAGATCCCGAACGGCATGAACGCACCCATCAGCGGGAGAATGACGGCCCATTGAGTGTCGATCAGCCCGATGTCCCGCATCGAGAAGTACAGCGGTATGACGATCGCCTCGAATGGCAACGTCAAGCCAGCGATGAAAAGGACGAACAAACCCGTCTTCCCCTTCATGCGCATGGTGCCCATCGCATAGCCGGCGAGCGTCGCCAGAACGATCGAGATCGGCACGACAACAACAGCGATGAACGCACTCGATGCGATCAGCGTCCCGAATCCGGCCGACGTCCAAGCTTCGGCGAAGTTGCCCCACTGCGGGTCACTCGGCCATTCGAGCCGCGGTGAGAGCGTTGTGGCGGGCTGCAGCGCCGCGGAAACGAGCGCCAGAAAGGGCACGATCACACTTGCTGCGGCCAGCAGGAGGAACGCAGCTGACATCAGCTGAGAAACCTTCTGATTCATGTCTGCTCCCTTCCGAGCCGGCCGATAAGGGCCACGAAGACGAGGATGATCGCGCTCAAGACCGTGGCGAGGGCGCAGGCGAGGCCGACTTCGTTCGAGGTGAAGACCAGGCGATAGATCAGGACTCCGGGCACGATGGTCTGCAGCCCGGGGCCACCGCCGGTGGTGACGTAGACGATGTCGAAGCTGGCTAGGGCCGCAATGAGCGTGACCGTCAGGGCAACGACGACTTCCTTGCGTATGCCGGGAAGCGTGACGTGCATGAACAAGCCGACCGGGCCGCAGCGATCGAGCTTCGCCGCTTCATACAGCGAGGGGTCGATCTTTTGGATCCCGGAGAGAAGCAGCAGCACGCACAGACCGGTTGACACCCAGGTCCCGACGGCTCCGACAGCCGGGTAGGCCCAGACGAAATCCCCGAGCCACGCGCGGGCCGCTCCCCCTAGCCCGATCGCCGAGAGGGTCTGATTGATCGGCCCGTCCGCACTGTAGAGGTAGCGCCAGATGACGCCGACAGCGACGAGGGGCAGGATCTGCGGCAGGAAGAGCACGGTCCGGACTAACCCGGTTCCGCGCCGGGGCCGGGCGGCGATCACTGCCGCGAGCAACGCGCCGAGCACCACGGGAATCACCGAATAGAAAATGATAAACCCCAGACCGTTCCGCAGCGCGATGGACAAGTCATCATTCGAGAAGACCGCCACATAGTTCTCCAGCCCGGCCCACGTGGCGGCACCGATGCCGTCCCAGTGCCAGAACGACGTCCAAATGCTCTGCGCCCAGGGAACGAGGATGAAGAGGGAGTAGGCGACGAGGGCCGGGAGGACGTACAGGTAGGGAACGAAGTCCCGCTTTTTCTGCTCCCGGCTCCCCGACGTGCCCCGGGGTGCGCGGGCGAACAAGGACCTCCCCGAGCTCGTCTCCTGGGTTTCGATGGTCATGGTCACTGACCGTGCGTCTTGGCCCAGTCCGCCTGAACCGAGTCCAAGAAGTCGTCCACGGTGCTCTGCCCGGCGATGAGCTGCTGGGTGCCGGACTTCAGCGTGTCATTCATGGTCGCCGTCGCGTTGTTGTTGAAAGCGACCAGTCCGTTCTCCGCCGCGATCTGCGCCCACGCGTCGACAATGTCACCCTGAAGCGTTCCGGCATCAGCGACCGCAACCGACGGGTCATTGGGCATGAAGCCCTGTTCGAACTGCTGCTCACTGGCCTCCGCAGAGCGCAGGAAGTCCAGGAATGCGGCAGCCTCGTTGGGGTGGTCGCTGCGGGAGGAGATGGCGTAGGCCACCGAGGTGCCGATACCCGTCGTATTCTCCCCCGGGAAGGCGATGAATCCGGCGTCCTCACCTAGCCCCTCGGCGACCTTTCCCGCGTCCCAGATTCCGTCCACGAGGAAGAGCCCCTCGCCGGACACGAAGTTCTCCACAGCTCCTTGCAGATCTGTTCCGTTGACCGTTGTCGCGTCGGGAATGTAGCCCGCGTCGGCCCAATCGACGAGCAGCTGCGCAGCAGCCGCGTTCTCGGGGGTGTCGAAGCTCTGGCCCTCGTGGCCGAAGGCCCACGCACTCGCGGCATCTGCACCGCTTGCGCTCTGACCTGCCAATTGCACGATGAAGGCGGCGTGCCCTTCACCGTTGCCGAGCTGAACCGGCAGGACACCACCAGCCTTGGCCTCGGCCAAGGCGGACTCGAAATCCTCAACCGTCTCGGGAGTGTCGATCCCGAGTTCTTCAGCATGCTTCTTGTTGTAGTAGACGCCGACCAACGAGAATCCGGCAGGGGCGGCAAAGAGCGTTCCGCCATCGCCGAGGGTGGAGCCGTTCTCAGCCACACGCCACTGATTGAGCTGGTTGCTGGGGAAGAAGTCGTTCCAGCCGTACAGGTCTGCATAATCGTCAAGCGGAATCACCAGATCGTTCTTGACGGTGTTGCCCACGGCATTCAGCAGGACGACGTCCGGCGACTCATCGGACGAGAGGTTGAGGTTGACGCTCTGGTTGTAGTCCTCGTAGTTCGTCTGCGAGTAGGCGATGTTGATGTTCGGGTGTTCCGCCTCGAACGCGGCGATGGTCGCCTCGGTGGCCGCACCCGACTCCGGAGTGGACATCAGCGTGAGCGTCACCTCTTCAGTGCTCAGTTCGTCACTCGCGGCGACCTGGTCACCGGTGGTGGCAGCGGTGGTCCCGCCAGGGGCGCAGGCGGTCAGGAACAGGCCGGCGGCTGACAGCGCGGCAACGGAGTGCAGGAAGGTGCGGTGATGCATGATTAACTCATCTCTCAAGTAAGGGAGTGCTATTAGATAAGAGTCTTGCGTAAGTGAGAATCTACAAGTGGCTCACGTCACTGTCAATACCATGGAAGCACTTCATGAGAGATCTTCCCGATCAAGGAGAACCCGTTGACCGCATTGCAAGGCCACGACCTCTCGTCGCTGCGACGCCAGAACGGCCGAGCGGTTCTCGCTGCGCTCTGGAGCCAAGACGACGCCCAGACGGTGCGGCAGCTGGCGAGCGTCACCAAACTGTCCCGCCCAACCATCGAAGCGGCCTTGTCCGACCTTTCCACTCAGGGCCTCGTCAGCACCGAGTCGCCCAAGAGCCGCGGCAGCGGACGCCCATCGCGCGCCTACAGCCTCAAGGCCAGCGGGGGCGTCGTGATCGGGATCGACGCCGGCCCCCATGGAATCAGCGGAACCATCGGCGACCTCCGTGGCGATCCGCTGGCGAGTCACAGCAGCCCTGCCGCGGATCTGAGCGGCTGCGAAGACGCCCTGTCGGCCATCCATCACGAAATCGACTACTTGCTGGCAAGCACTCCGCACGCCCGTCACGAGGTGCGCGCCCTTACTATCGCACTCCCGGGCATCGTCGACCCCACGGGCAACCTGGCCGTGAGCACCGTCGTCCCGGACTGGGTGACCGGAGGATTGCTGGAGCGGATTAGTGCGGCCTACCCGGGTGCGCACGTGAGCATCGACAACGATGCCAAACTGGCGGCCCTCGCCGAACTGGACCAAGGATCGATCGCACTCGGTGAAACGGCGATCGTCCTTCAGGCGGGTCACCGCATCTCGGCCGCCATAGTCGTGGAGGGGCGGGTAGCCCGCGGCGCCCACGGTGCAGCCGGCGAAATCGGCGCCCTGTCCAGCCTCGGCTGGTCTACCGCCTACGAACGCCTGAAGTCCGACGGGGACCCGGCCACCAGCCTCCTCTTCGCCGCCAGTGAGGGAAACCCGCGCGCACTCGACATCGTCGACCAGTTCGCCGACAATATCGCCGAAGGTCTGAGCGCCCTGTCCCTGTCGATCGACCCGCATCGCACCATCATCGGCGGTGGAATCTCCAACGTCGGAGAGCCTCTAGCCGAGGCACTGCGCACGCGCATCGCAGCCCGGGCCATCTTCCCGCCCGAACTCGTGCTCTCCTCTCTCGGCGCGCACGCCCCGCAGCGCGGCGCACTGACGCGCGCCGCCGAGCACGTCCGGGAGAGCCTGCTCAGCCGCTGAAACGCCGCCCGGTGAACTGACCTCGAACATTTCATTGCACTCTTTCATAAGTCGACTTATCCTGTGTAGACGCCCGACGCACCCGGCGTCTCCCCCTGGTTGGCGAAGACCGACGACGATCACGCTCAGGAAGTTCACTATGAAACGCACTCAGCTCACATGGGTTGCCGCAGCCATGGCCGTTGCCCTTCTCAGCAGTACGGCAGCCTCTGCTCAGGCAACGGAGACCCCGCCCGATGTTCCCAGCAAACCGGGCTACACACTCGACTTCGCCGAAGAGTTCAACGGCACGTCCCTCGACACCGAGCGGTGGTACCCGTACTACCTGCCGCACTGGGTCGAACCGGAGAACATGTCCGACACCGCCGCTCGCTACACGGTGTCCGACGGCACCATCAAACTGCGCGTCGAGGAAGACCAGCCACCGTGGAATCCGGACCAGGATGGCACGGTTGTCTCATCCGCCATCCAAACGTTCAACGCCCCCGACTGGCACAAGTTCAATGGTTCGGCGGTGAATCGAAACGACCAGACGAACTTCAACGGCTACACCACCAAGTACGGCTACGTCGAGACGCGGGCGAAGCTCTCCAACGCTGGCGGCGGCGGGCACCAGGCCGTGTGGCTGGTTGGAACGGACACCTCGACGACGGCCCAACCGGAAATCGACTTCATCGAAACGTTCTTCAGCACCCCGGACAAGTGGCGCATCGCGGCCTACGGCTGGGGAGATCCCGATTTCCTGTCATCGTGGGCGATGGAGGAAGTGCCCGTCAGCGGAACGCCCACCGAAGAGTTTCACGTCTACGGCATGGACTGGACGCCTTGGGGGCTCAAGTTCTACTACGACGGCGAGCTAGTGAAGACCATTAACGATGCCCCGAACCAGCCCATGGGATTCGTGGTGAACATCTACACCGGCGCCGGCTCCGGCGCTCCCAACGATGTCTGGCCGAAACAGTGGGAAGTCGACTACCTGCGCGTGTTCAAGGACCAGGGCGGCTACTCCGAAGATCTCTCTTCCACGTGGAAGGTGCTGGCGAATCGCCACCTTCCCGGATACCTGAACATCGAGCCGAATGACGGCGTCGTGCGCTTCGGCGACGTGCCGATGAGCTACTGGAGCGCCCACTGGGTGCCCGAAACCATCGCTTCAGGGGACATCCGCCTCCGCAATCGGTGGACCAACGAGTTCTTGTACCTCGACGACGACACCGCCAAGCACGGCACCGTGAGCTCCACTCAGACGTCAGCTGATTGGCAGCGAACCGAAATCAATTCGACGTGGTTCCGCTTGAACAACCGCGCTGCCGACGGAGCCATCCATGTCGAGAACAACACCGGCTACCCGGAATTCGGCTTGGTTCCATCCAACTGGTGGTCCTCACACTGGACTCTGAAACCGGCCCCAGCAGCGTAATTCGCCGCCGTGGGTCGGGTTCGCCCGGCCCACGGCCCGACAGGAGGCCACAATGCCCCGAAAGTACACTTTGACCGGGTGCGCAATCGCTTTGGCGCTTCTCTCCGGTTGCGCCAACGCTCCGGATAGCGGCACCGATCCCGCACCGGCTACCGCCTCCGCACACCAGCCGCAACGCGACGGGGACTCCTCGTTGTGGCACGTGGAAGGGTCGGCGACGACGTTGCCTGAAGACGACCCTGATGTCATCGCCCTGCAAAGGGCCGTGGCTCTCCATTCGGCCGCAGTGGACAACCGGAGCGCGGACAATGTGGAGGACACGCTGGAGGCTGAATACCAGCACTACTCCGACGGATTCAACCGAATGCTCGAGGACCAGAATCACCGCGCGTCGACCGAGGCCCTGTATCAGGATCACGAGCTCCAGACGCGGCAGCTCGGCGTCGCCTGGACGACGTCGAGCCTCTCGGCGGATCGCAACCGGGCCGTTGTCGGCTTCGAGTCGATCTTCGAGTTCACCGCGGGCGACGAGACCTACCTGGATGAACGTGAGCTCGAGCTCGACGAACGCTACGCACAACCACGTGAGATCACGCTGGTACGCGCCGGTGAAGAATGGGTCATCGACAACATCGAAAAGGGGCCGCTGAGAGCAGCTGCGACGCTGGGCCCCTGACAACGGCCCACCACCCCGAAGCGCTCAGCCTCTCGTCTCGATCACCAACGACGACGGCCGGTACCGCAGGGCGATCAGCAGTTCCGCCCGGGCGCCGGCGTCGTTCAGGTCCCGGCCAGTCAGGTCGGCGACCTGGGCGATCTGGCGGCGCACGCTGTTGCGGTGCAGCCCGGTCGCCTTCGCCGTCGCGTCCCATCCCCCGTGCGCCTCGAGCCATGCCTCGAGCACGTCGAGCAGCGCGGCGGCGCGATCGGGCTCGAGCTCGCGCAGCGGGCCGAACGCGTGCTCGAACAGCAGCCCGCCGGCCTGCCTCCCGAGCAGCGCTGGCACGGAGACCGGGTCCCCGGAGGCCCGCAGCGTGCGGCCGGCCTCCATCGCCCGGGCGCGCAGCACGGCCAGCCGCCGGTGCGTCTCGGGCAGCTCTCCGACCTCGACGGGGTCCGAGACCGCGAGCCGCCAGCCGAGCGCCTCGACCTCGTTCACGACGGGCGTCTCGACGCCCAGGCGCGTGATCGCGGTGAAGCCGAAGTCGGTGAGCTCGACGAGCTTCGTATCGAAGATCCGCCGCCACTGCAGGATCGCGCCGGCCCGGTCGTGCCGGGCAGTCGGGCGCGAGCTGCGGCCGCGATCGACCGGGGCGGGTTCGGCCCGGCCATCGGCCCGGAAGCCCTGCACCACCCGCAATCGGGACCCGCTCGGCGCCGACGCGCTCTGCGCGGCCAGCTCCACGACCTCGCGCCGCTCGATCGCCCGCTCCTCGGCGGACCGCAGCAGCAGCCCGGTCGCCAGCTGGCTCGGCGCGAGCGCACCCTCCGTGCGCTGGCGCAAGAGCGCCTCCAACAGCGAGATCGCGGTCCCGACGACGGACTGCTCCGCCGCATCGAGGGGCCGTTCCGCGCCCAGGACGAGGGCGCCCAGGGTTTCGTCGCGGGCACCGCGCAACGGGTGCGCGGCGATCCACCCGGAGCCCGCGGGCTCCGGGGGGCGCGTCTCCACGCGCGGGCCCCGGCCGGCGAAGAGCCCCTGCAGGACGTCGTCCAGCACGGCCTGCTCCGGCACGCCGACCCGCGACTTGGCAGCGACGGCCCGGGCGCGCGTGCGCCGGTTCGCACCGACGACCAGAGCCCATCCGGGCACGGTGCGCATGAGGGCCTCGAGCAGGTCGGCCTCCGGCCGTGGGGCCAGCACCGCCCGCATCAGGTGGCGATTGCCCTCGGCCATCCGGCGCATGACCCGCACGTTCTCGGCCTCGAGCAGCCGGGCGAACTCGAGCCCGAGTGCCGCGAACGGCACGTCCGCCGGCGCCTCGACGAGCGTCAGCCGGTGGCGGCGGCACGCCTCGACGAGCGCCTCCGGCACTTCGTCGAAATAGGGGTGCAGCCCGAAAACGAGCGCTGAGACGTTGACCCGCGTCAACCGCTGCACGTACCGGTCGACGGCGTCGGGCGCGCCCCCGTCGCCGACGAACGGCAGGCCCGCCGTCAGCACGACCTCGTGCTCGAGCAGGTACGGGGTCGGATCCTCCAGCTCGCTCGGTTCGACCCAGCGCACGGGGAGAGGGGCAGCCGCGTCGGCGCCGGCGTCGTACACCCGGCGGACTCCGGCGGGCAGGCCCGAGAGGAACTGTTCGAGCGGGACGCTCGCGAGGCCGGCACCCGCCTCAGCGACACCTTCAAGTGGTGCAGATCGACTCATGAGAGTCGATTCTAGGATAAAATTGCCCATTCTGTAAGGCAGCTCACATGCGACGCTGGGTGGGAACAGGCGAGGCCCCCACTCCGCTGGAAAAGGATTCACCCATGATCGACACTCACGCGACAGCGCCGCCGCGCGAGCCGTTGGCTCGACAGCTGGCCCGGCGCAAGCCCATCGAGCAGATGGTCGCCGGCGCTGGAACCGACGGCACCGCGAACAGCGGGAAGCTCAAGCGCTCACTCGGCGTCTGGCAGCTGACCATGATCAGCGTCGGCGCCACGCTCGGCACCGGCATCTTCGTCGTCCTCGGCTCCTCCGTCCCGATGGCCGGCCCCGCGGTCTGGATCTCCTTCTTGATCGCCGGCGTCGCCGCCCTGCTCTCCGCCGTGTCCTACGCGGAGATGGCCGGCGCCGTCCCGGTCTCCGGGTCGAGCTACTCCTACACCTACGCGACGATGGGCGAAGGCCTCGCCTGGGTCTGCGGCTGGTGCCTCGTCCTCGAGTACGGTGTCTCCGTCGCCGCGGTGGCCGTCGGCTCCGCCGAGTACGTCAACGAGACCCTCAACATCTTCGGCCTCAGCCTGCCGGCCGCGCTCTCAGCCCCGCCGGGAGGCGCGGACGGATCGATGATCAACCTGCCGGCGGTCGTCCTCGTCCTGCTCGCGATGGTCCTGCTGATCCGCGGCGTCTCCGAGGCCGCGTGGGTCAACACGATCATGGTCGTGATCAAGATCGGCGTGCTGCTGCTCTTCATCGGCATCGCTTTCTCGGCCTTCCAGGCCTCGCACTACGAGACCCTGCTGCCGATGGGCGCCGCCGGCATGTCAGCAGCCGCCTCCCGCCTGTTCTTCTCCTATATCGGCTTCGATGCCGCCTCCACGGCCGGCGAAGAGGCGAAGAACCCGCAGCGCGACCTGCCGCGGGCGATCATCGCCTCGATGGCGATCGTCACGGGCATCTACATCCTCGTCGCGATCGCGGCGGTCGGCGCCCGGCAGTGGGACTGGTTCGACGGAACCGAGGCCGCCCTGCTGATCATCCTGCAGGAACTGACCGGCGCCAAGTGGATCTCGCTGATCTTCGCGATCGGCGCCGTCGTCGCGATCGCCTCCGTGGTCCTCACCGTGCTCTACGGCCAGACTCGCATCCTGATGACCATGGCTCGCGACGGCATGGTCCCGCGCGTTCTCGGCCGCGTCTCCCAGCGGACGGGCACCCCGGCCGCCGGCACGCTCATCTGCGGCAGCGTCATCGCCGTCATCGCCGGCCTCATCCCGCTGGGCCAGCTCGCCGACGCCACGAGCATCGGCACCCTGTTCGCCTTCATGCTGGTCAACCTCTCGGTGATCTACCTGCGCCGGGCCCGGCCCGACATGGAACGGACCTTCCGGGTGCCGCTGTTCCCGTACGTCCCGCTGCTCGGCGCCGGCATGTGCGTCTACCTCATGGTCAACCTGGGCCTGTCCACGTGGTGGGTCTTCCTCGCCTGGATGGCCGTCGGCGCCCTCGTGTACCTGGGCTACGGCCGCCGCCACTCCGTGGCCAGTCTCGCCGCCCGCCGCGAAACGGTCGACAGCGACGACGCCCGCCCCGCAAACTGATCACTCCCGCCCCGAAGGAACCGAGCATCATGACTGAGAACATCTCGACCGCCACCGCCACGGATCTGCCGCCCGTGACCATGCTGAATCCGGACTTCCCGTTCAGCTACGACCACTACCTGCAGAACCCGGCCGGGCTCGGATCGGTCCCCGCCGAACAGCACGGCACCGAGGTCGCCGTCGTCGGCGCGGGTCTCTCCGGCCTGGTGGCCGCCCACGAGCTCATGAAGCTCGGCCTCAAGCCCGTCATCTACGAGGCCGGCCACATCGGCGGCCGCCTCAAGACCGCGGCGTTCGACGGCGCGCCAGGAGTCACGGTCGACCTGGGCGGCATGCGTTTCCCGGTCTCGGGCAAGTCGTTCTACCACTACGTCGAGATGCTGGGTCTTGAGACCGAGGAGTTCCCGAACCCGCTCTCGCCGGCGGCTCCCAGCACCGTGATCGAGCTCGCGGGCGTCAAGCACTACGCCGAAACCGAGGCTGACCTTCCGGCCTTCTTCCACGAGGTCTCCGACGCGTGGAGCGCGGCACTGAAGGAGCACGCCATGTTCTCCGAGATGCAGGAGGCGCTGCGCTCGCGCGACGTGCCGCGCATCAAGGAGATCTGGAACGCCGTGATCCCGGCGTTCGACGAGCAGACGTTCTACGGCTTCATCGCGGCGAGCCGCTCTTTCAAGGAGGCCGGATTCGAGCACCGCGAGGCGTTCGGCCAGGTCGGCTTCGGCTCGGGCGGCTGGGACACCGACTTCCCGAACTCGATCCTCGAGATCCTGCGCGTCGTCTACACCAACGCGGACGACGAGCACCGCGGCATCGTCGGCGGCGCCCAGCGGCTGCCCGAAGCCCTGTGGAACCACGCCCCGGACGATCTGGAGTTCTGGCCCGCCGGCACCTCTCTAGCCAGCCTGCACCACGGCAGCACCCGCGGCGCCGTCGCCAGCATCTCCCGCGGCCCGGCGACCGACGACCGGCCCGAGGGCGACCTGCTGATCACGGACAAGTGGGGTCACACGGCCGCCTACCCGACCGCCGTCGTCACGTGCCAGACCTGGCTGCTCTCCACGCGCATCCACACGGAGGAGACGCTGTTCGCCCCCGGGCTGTGGACCGCGATCGAGCGCAACCACTACATGCAGTCGTCGAAGACCTTCGTCATGGTGGACCGCCCGTTCTGGAAGGAACGCGACCCCCAGACCGGCCGCGACACGCTCTCCATGACGCTCACGGACCGGCTGCCACGCGCCACCTACCTGCTCGACAACGGGCCGGACGCGCCGGCCGTCATCCTGCTGTCCTACACGTGGAACGACGACGCCCTCAAGTGGCTCTCGCTCGACGCCGACGAGCGCGTGCGCCTCATGCTGCACTCCCTGGCCCAGATCTACCCGGACGTCGACATCGCCTCGCACATTGTGGGCGAACCGATCACCGTCTCGTGGGAAGCCGACCCGAACTTCATGGGCGCCTTCAAGGCGAACCTCCCGGGGCACTACCGCTACCAGCAGCGGCTCTTCACGCACTTCAAGCAGGACGAGCTGCCGGCCCACCAGCGGGGGATCTTCCTCGCCGGCGACGACGTCTCCTTCACGGCCGGTTGGGCCGAGGGCGCCGTGACCACCGGGCTCAACGCGGTGTGGGGCGTCGTGAACCACCTCGGAGGGGCGAGCGACCCGGAGAACCCGGGACCCGGCGAGATGATCGACGAGATCGGTCCTCTGGCACTTGACTAGGCGGTACACCCCACGGAGCGTCATCTGCGACGCGAAGTGGACCCGGACAGCTGCGTCTACTAGCTTCGACATTTAGACCCACTGTCCGGGCGCCAGCGTCGGCGCCCACGCCCGGGAGGAATCCTGATGACCGCGTCATTCGACGTCACGACCGTCGGTCCGAGCCGGCGGAGCCTGCTGGCGGGAGCCGGCGCCCTGGCGGCGCTCTCCGCCCTGTCCGCCTGCGCACCCGCGCCCGCGGCGGAGCACGAGGACGCTCCGGCGCCGACCACACCGGAGGAGGCCCTGAGCCTGCTCAGGGCCGGCAACGAGCGCTTCGCCGCCGGCGAGGCGCACCATCCGAACCAGGGCGTCGACGCTCGCACCGACGTGGCCGGGCACCAAACCCCCTGGGCGCTCGTCCACGGTTGTGTCGATTCGCGCGTCGCCCCCGAGCTTGTCTTCGACCAAGGCATCGGTGACATCTTCACCACGCGAACCGCGGGCGCCGTGCTCGACGACACCCTCGTCGGAAGCATGGAGTTCGCCGTCGGCAGCCCCTACGAGGTCCCAGCGCTCATCATTCTGGGTCACACGGGATGCGGGGCCGTCACGGCAACGGTCGACGCGGTGGCCGCCGACCCCGAGAACCCTCAGGCACCCGGCGAAGTCGCCGACATCGTCGACGAGATCGCACCCGTCGTCCGCAACGCCGCCTCGCTTGCGGACCAGTCGGAGTTCGTTGATTCCGTCGTCCGCGCGAACACGGTCGCCGTCGCGGAGGCGCTCGTCGAGCGGTCGGCGATCATCCGTGCCGCCGTCGACGCGGGCCGCACGCGCGTCGTCCCCGCGGTCTACGACCTCGAGACCGGGCTCGTGGACTGGTCGCCGGCCGGTTCCTGAGACCGGTCTGCTATTCGATCAGTCCTCCCGAGTCCCGCTCGGTCAGGTCGTCGACGTCCTCGCCCTGCCACTCGTCGGGCTGCCCATTGAGGTGCTCGCGGCCCTCGGGGAGGCCGGGTCGCTGAGCGTTGAGATCCCGCGGCTGCAGGGTGAACCCCTGCCAGTGCATCTCCATGGGTGATTGGTCCTCGTCGCGGGGGACGTGGTGGAAACCGACGGCGACCCACGAGACGACGTCGTGCAGTTCCTCATCCTCGCCGTCCTCCACGAAGTCCAGAACGCCGCGGCCGCATCCGTCGCTTGTGGGGTTGTACGTGGCGAAGCGCTGGCAGTCGTCCGCGTTGGTGAAGGCGACGTCGTAGCCGGCGTCGTCCCCGTGGTGGTGCTCGTCGCGCAGCGTGGTGAACGAGTCCGTCTTCTCGAGCCCGATCTCGTAGGAGACCGGGTGGCCGTCGGCGTTGAGGGTCTCCGGGGCGAGAACGCGCCACCAGCGCCGATCGGCCTTGTGCGCGACCGCAGGGCTCTCGATGCGGCTCAGTGAGCCTTCGACGATTCTCGACTTGCGCCCCTCGTCCCCGGTCTCGACGGCGTCGTACTGTTCGACGGCCTGGGCCTGACCGTCGCCGAGGCCCCAGTCGACGCGCCAGATGGCGTTGTGCGAGTGGCTGGCCGCGTAGTCCGCCTCGCCCTCGCCGATGGGCCACCCATGGTCTTCGTCGGCGAAGTCGACGGGCGAGAGGTCGCCGGTGGCGCCGAGCTGCGGCCGGATGGTTCCGTCCGCGGTGAAGACGTACTGGCTGATGTACTCGTACCAGCCGACCTTGGAGACGGTGTAGACGTTCCACTCGCTGGCCTGGGTCGTGGTCAGCGTCCCGTTCTCCTGCGACCGGTAGCCGAGGCCCGCATCGACAGTCGTCGAGCAGAGCACTTCGCGATCGGGCGTGAGGCCGTGGGTTCCGTCGCCGATGTTGGGGATCTCGGTGGAGTGCAGATCTCCCGTGCACTCCTGTTCCGTGAGCGTCTTCATCCAGGTGCCACCGAAGCCGGCGTCCGTGATATCGCTCGTGAGCCGTTCTCCACTGTCGTAGGGGACCTCCAGCTGGGCGATCGCGATCGTGTCGATGACGCGCTGCGATCGGCCCTCCGGGGCCTCGAAGTAGATGTCCGAGAGCACCATCCCGTGATCGGGCTCCACGCTCCAACAGAGGCTCCACCGCGCCCCGGACTCGAATTCGTGGGCCAACGGCTCGCCATCTGCGCACTCCGGCGCTGGTGACACGGGCTTCGGGCGATCGTCCGGAGTCTGACCTTCTGGTTCGGCCCCGCAAGCGGAAAGCAGCAGGAGACCTGCCACAGCGAGAGATCCCCAGCGCGTCTTGTTCATAGGCTTCATGCTATCGGCGTCATGCTTCGTTGCGCACACCAAGCTGTGGCGATTTACCTAGTGAGAACGAGATTTCTGGCCCTGGCCGAGGGCACGAAAGGGCCGCCCCTCCCGTGATGGGAGGAGCGGCCCTTCGTGATGCCGCGGTCAGCGGCGAGTGGCATTACCCGAAGGTATTACACCTCGCGACGACCCGACTTGGAGGATGCGAAGCGGACCAGAACGGCACCGCCCGCGATCAACAGCAGGGCCAGCAGTGCGAACATGGCCGTGGTAGCACCGGTGCTGGGGAGCTTGCCCCCACCGTTGCCGCCGTCGCCGCCGTTAGCGCCGTTACCGCCGTTACCGCCGTCGCCGCCGTTTCCACCGTTGCCGCCATCATCGTCGCCGGTGATGGTGAGCGGGGTGTCATCGGAGTTGCCGTCGTCGTCAGACGCGGTCACGACGTAGTCGCCGGGACCGGCGCCGGCCGGGAGATCGAACGTCACCGTGAAGGTGCAGTCCTCTCCGACCTCTGCCGACACGGTGTGCACCTGAGCGCCATCGGCGGTGGCGACCTCGACCGTGACGGTGCCCGGCGCGAAGCCGACGCCCGAGACGGTCACCGTGCCACCAACCCCGACGGTCGAAGGATCGACCGTAACCTCGGGATCGGCCGCGCAGGTGTCGATGGCGCCGTCGTCGAGGACGGTGTACTCGGCCGAAGCCGACTCGCCCGTCGCGACGTCGGTACCGACGACCGTGTAGTCGCCTGCCTCCGCGTCCTCGGGAACGACGACGTCGGCCGTCAGGCCACCGTCCTCGTCCGCCACGGCGTCCACGGTCGCAACCGTGTTGCCGTCAGCGTCGACCAGCTCGACCGTCACGTCGCCGTCCGGGGTGTAGCCCGCGCCCGTCGCCGTGGCGGTGTCGCCCGGAAGACCCTCGGTCGGGTCGACCGTCAGGGCGAGCTCGCCGGCCGCCAGGGCCAGAACCTCGAACGGCGTCTCCGCCGTGCCCTCGGTGTCGACATCGGTGCCGCGGATCGTGTAATCCGCACCCTCGACTGCGTCGGCGGGAACGACCAGATCCGTGAGGATCTCGCCGTTCTCGTCAGCGACGGTCTCGACCGTGGCGATCGTGTCGCCCTCGGCGTTGACCAGCTCGACCGTCACGTCGCCGTCCGAGGTGTAACCCTCGCCGGAAACGCTTGTCGATTCACCCGGCAGAGCAGCAGCCGGGTCGGCAGCGATCGTCATGACGCCTGCCGCCGGATCCAGGACCTCGAGGTCTGCGGAGCCCTCGTTGCCCTCGGAATCGACAGCCTCGACCGTGTAGTCGCCCGGCTCCGTACCTTCCGGAACCGGCAGCTCACCAACGAAGTCGCCGTTCTCATCCGTCGGAACCGTCACCGGCTCACCCACCGGGTTGCCCTCAGGGTCAACCAGCTGGATCTCGACCTCGTCGTTCGGAGCGAAGTTCTCACCCGAGACCTCAGTCGACTCGCCCGGCTCAACAGCCGTCGGATCAACAGTCACCATCGGCTCACCGGCGGCGTCATCGTCGATCAGACCAGCATCAACCGTGTCGAGAACCGACATCTCCTCGGTCAACGTCACCACATCGGTGCGCCCGTCCTCCGGGTTCGCATCCGAATCAGTAGCGTCGTTACCCGAAGCAGCCTGCGGCGAGAAGGTCTTGCCCTCCGGCGCCACGAACTCGACGACGTAATCGCCCAGCTCCAGACCGTTCAGACCGTAGAGGCCGTTCTCATCCGTAGTATCGGAAACCGGGTCACCCGCGGCGTCCTCAACCACGTTGCCATCAGCATCGAGCAGGTTCACGACCACGCCCTGAACACCGGACTCACCGGCATCCTGAACGCCATCAGCGTTGGTGTCGTCCCAGACGAAGTCACCAATCGAACCATCGCCCGAGCCCGGAACCAGGACCTCGAGCGGCGCGGAGCCCTCGTTGCCCTCGGAGTCCACAGCCTCGACCGTGTAGTCGCCCGGCTCCGTACCTTCCGGAACCGGCAGCTCACCAACGAAGTCACCGTTCTCATCCGTCGGAACCGTCACCGGCTCACCCACCGGGTTGCCCTCAGGGTCAACCAGCTGGATCTCGACCTCGTCGTTCGGAGCGAAGTTCTCACCCGAGACCTCAGTCGACTCGCCCGGCTCAACAGCCGTCGGATCAACAGTCACCATCGGCTCACCGGCGGCGTCATCGTCGATCAGACCAGCATCAACCGTGTCGAGAACCGACATCTCCTCGGTCAACGTCACCACATCGGTGCGCCCGTCCTCCGGGTTCGCATCCGAATCAGTAGCGTCGTTACCCGAAGCAGCCTGCGGCGAGAAGGTCTTGCCCTCCGGCGCCACGAACTCGACGACGTAATCGCCCAGCTCCAGACCGTTCAGACCGTAGAGGCCGTTCTCATCCGTAGTATCGGAAACCGGGTCACCCGCGGCGTCCTCAACCACGTTGCCATCAGCATCGAGCAGGTTCACGACCACGCCCTGAACACCGGACTCACCGGCATCCTGAACGCCATCAGCGTTGGTGTCGTCCCAGACGAAGTCACCAATCGAACCATCGCCCGAGCCCGGAACCAGGACCTCGAGCGGCGCGGAGCCCTCGTTGCCCTCGGAGTCCACAGCCTCGACCGTGTAGTCGCCCGGCTCCGTACCTTCCGGAACCGGCAGCTCACCAACGAAGTCGCCGTTCTCATCCGTCGGAACCGTCACCGGCTCACCCACCGGGTTGCCCTCAGGGTCAACCAGCTGGATCTCGACCTGATCGTTCGGAGCGAAGTTCTCGCCCGACACCTCAGTCGACTCGCCCGGCTCAACAGCCGTCGGATCAACAGTCACCATCGGCTCGGCCGTACCCGGCTCGAGAACCTCGAACGGAGCATCGATCGACTGCTCAGTGGCAGGATCCGTGGCCTCGACCACGTAGTCCGGCCCCGGAACAGCATCCTCGGGAACAACCAGATCCGTCAGGATCTCGCCGTTCTCGTCAGCAGGAGTGACAACCTCGGTCACCGGGTTGCCCTCAGCGTCGAGCAGCTCGACAGTGATGTCCTCACCCGGCGTGAAACCGGTACCGGAGATCTCCGTCGTCTCGCCCGGCTCAACAGCAGCCGGGTTCGGCGTGAGCGTCATGACGCCAGCCGCCGGATCCAGGACCTCGAGGTCTGCGGAGCCCTCGTTGCCCTCGGAATCGACAGCCTCGACCGTGTAATCGCCCGGCTCAGCATCCTCAGGAACGGTCAGCGGCGTCGTGAAGTTGCCCTCCTCGTCCGTCGGAACCGTCACCGGATCGCCTACCGGGTTGCCCTCAGGGTCAACCAGCTGAACATCAACCGAATCGTTCGGAGCGAAGTTCTCACCCGTCACGTCGGTCGACTCGCCCGGCTCAACAGCCGTCGGATCAACAGTCACCATCGGCTCACCGGCGGCGTCAGCGTCGATCAGACCAGCATCAACCGTGTCGAGAACCGACATCTCCTCGGTCAACGTCACCACATCGGTGCGCCCGTCCTCCGGGTTCGCATCCGAATCAGTAGCGTCGTTACCCGAAGCAGCCTGCGGCGAGAAGGTCTTGCCCTCCGGCGCCACGAACTCGACGACGTAGTCGCCAACCTCGAGACCAGCCAGAGCGTAGTTGCCGTTCTCATCCGTGGTGTCGGAGACCGGGTTGCCCTCGGCATCCTCAACCACGTTGCCATCAGCATCGAGCAGGTTGACGACCACGTCCGGAACACCGGGCTCGCCGGCATCCTGAACGCCATCAGCGTTGGTGTCGTCCCAGACGAAGTCACCGATCGAACCGATACCGGCGGCGTCATCGTCGATCAGACCAGCATCAACCGTGTCGAGAACCGACATCTCCTCGGTCAGCATCACCACATCGGTGCGCCCGTCCTCCGGGTTCGCATCCGAATCAGTAGCGTCGTTACCCGAAGCAGCCTGCGGCGAGAAGGTCTTGCCCTCCGGCGCCACGAACTCGACGACGTAATCGCCCAGCTCCAGGCCGTCTAGGGCGTAGTTGCCGTTCTCATCCGTCAGCGTGGCCACCGGGTTGCCCTCAGCGTCCTCAACCGGGTTGCCCTCAGCATCGAGCAGGTTGACAGCGACATCCGGAACACCGGCCTCGCCCTCGTCCTGGACACCGTCAGCGTTGGAGTCATCCCAGACGAAGTCGCCGATCGAACCCTCACCGGCACCCGTGCCCGGCTCGAGAACCTCGAACGGAGCATCGATCGACTGCTCAGTGACAGGATCCGTGGCCTCGACCACGTAGTCCGGCCCCGGAACAGCATCCTCGGGAACAACCAGATCCGTCAGGATCTCGCCGTTCTCGTCAGCAGGAGTGACAACCTCGGTCACCGGGTTGCCCTCAGCGTCGAGCAGCTCGACAGTGATGTCCTCACCCGGCGTGAAACCGGTACCGGAGATCTCCGTCGTCTCGCCCGGCTCAACAGCAGCCGGGTTCGGCGTGAGCGTCATGACGCCAGCCGCCGGATCCAGGACCTCGAGGTCTGCGGAGCCCTCGTTGCCCTCGGAATCGACAGCCTCGACCGTGTAATCGCCCGGCTCAGCATCCTCAGGAACGGTCAGCGGCGTCGTGAAGTTGCCCTCCTCGTCCGTCGGAACCGTCACCGGATCGCCTACCGGGTTGCCCTCAGGGTCAACCAGCTGAACATCAACCGAATCGTTCGGAGCGAAGTTCTCACCCGTCACGTCGGTCGACTCGCCCGGCTCAACAGCCGTCGGATCAACCGACACCGTCGGCTCAATGCCCGTCGGCTCAGTCACGGTCAACACTGCCTCAGCAGTCTCGCCCGTCGTGTCATCCGTGCCGACAACCGTGTAGTCGCCCGGCTCGGCATCCTCAGGAACCGGAACCTCGACGGTGAAAGCACCATCCGCGTCCGTGTCCGCCGGGATCGGATCCCCGACATCAGTACCAGCCGGATCAACCAGCTGAACCGTCGCGGTCGAATCCGGGGTGTAGCCGGTGCCGTCCGCAGTCGTCGGATCACCAGCAGGAACCTCGGTCGGATCCAGCACGATCGCCGGATCAATGCCCGTCGGCTCAGTCACGGTCAACACTGCCTCAGCAGTCTCGCCCGTCGTGTCATCCGTGCCGACAACCGTGTAGTCGCCCGGCTCGGCATCCTCAGGAACCGGAACCTCGACGGTGAAAGCACCATCTGGATCCGTGTCCGCCGGGATCGGATCCCCGACATCAGTACCAGCCGGATCAACCAGCTGAACCGTCGCGGTCGAATCCGGGGTGTAGCCGGTGCCGTCCGCAGTCGTCGGATCACCAGCAGGAACCTCGGTCGGATCCAGCACGATCGCCGGAGCACCGGGCTCGGTGACCGTCAGTGCTGCATCCGTGAACTCACCGGTGGTGTCATCCGTACCGACCACCGTGTAGTCGCCCGGCTCGGAACCCTCGGGAACCGGAACCACGGCGGTGAAAGTCCCCTCCGCGTCCGTGTCCGCCGGGATCGGATCCCCGACATCAGTACCAGCCGGATCAACCAGCTGCACGGTTGCGGTCGAATCCGGGGTGTAGCCCGTACCCGTTGCTTCAGTAGATTCGCCAGCCGGAACGGTCGGCGGATCAAGGCCGATGTTCAGTTCCAGGACGTCTGGCTCGGTGACCGTGATGTTCTCCGAAACCATGGTGTCCGTGGCGACGTCCGTCGCCTGGACGATGTAGTCGCCAGGCTCGGTGCCGGCCGGAACCGGGAGCTCGGTCGACGGGAAGTCGCCGTTCTCATCCGTCGTCACCGGGACCACGTCGCCGACGGGGGTGCCCTCGGCGTCCGTCAACTGGAGCTCCACGTCGCTGTCCGGGGTGAAACCCGTGCCGTCGACGTTTGTGGAGTCACCCGCGGGAACCTCGGTCGGGTCGACCGTGATCGCCGGATCGATCTCCGCGAACAGGTTGCAGGCGTCCATGCGGACACCCGAGTTGCCGAAGCTCAAACGAGCGCCGTCGACAACTCCCAGAACGCCGAAGCTCAGCGCAGAGACTTCGTGGGTGCCCTTGAACTCCGTACCGTCCGGTGCCGTGCACATCGTCGGCTCCGGCTGGTGGTTGATCTGGACCGAGAACACGTTGTCCGCGAACAGCTCCAGGAATGGATCCACCAGAGCGCGAGCCGGGATGGTGATCGAGTCCGTCTTGATGAGCTCGAAGATGTCGTAAAGGATCTGCCCGTCGTCGGCCAGCAGCGTGTCGGCGACCGTCGTTGCGAGAGTCTCCATCAGCGGCTGAACAACGGTCTCGAAGCCGTCGAGCGTAGCGCAAAGCACTCCACCGCCGAGCCCCTCAGACGCACAAGCAGTCGACGTGTACGTTCCATCGAGGCTCACCGAGAACGTCTTCGATGCGGAGCTTCCAACGGCGCTCGCTTCAGCGTCCACGTTGATCGTGATGGCATCGAGCGACGCAGCAACTGCGCCGACGGCGATGTGAATGGCATTCTCAATCACGTCGTGGATCGAGTCCGCGATCATCGGGTAGATGTCCGAGTCGATGATCTCGGTGTTCGGCCACTGGTTGTTCAGGCCCTCGGGGGCCGGGTTTCCGTCGGGGCCCGTCCGAGCGCCCTCGTCATTGCCCATGAACTCGGCGATGTCGATGTAGATCGTTCCCGAACCCAGGTCGATGTCGAGAATGCTCGTCTCTGCCGTTAGGTCTTCAGACAGCAGAGCCTCTTCGACGGCGCCGGCGACGTTCGACTCGATACTCACGTCCGCAGTGACACCTGCAGGCAGGACCGACAAGATCGGATCCAGCAGGTTGGCGGCCTCCATGATGGTGTTGACGGAATCTTCGATCGCGCCGTCGACCGCGGAGATCGCGTCGAGCATCTGCGCCATCGCGGCCGCGAAGGCGTCAGAGCGAAGGCCGACGAGCAAGTCGCCGACCTTGTACTGACCGTCGCCGGTGTGTTCGGCGTCCGGGTTCACGAAGGCGCCGTCGACAGCCTGCACCTCGGAGCCCAGTGCCCCGAATTCGATCCAGGCTTCGTCGACGCCGGGAATGGCGCCGAAACCGATGGAGTCGGCGAGCTGGACCATATCGATCCGGGCGTTGTCCATGTCGGCGGTGTCGAGATTGTCGAGCGTCAACGAACCGTCGGCTCCGACGGTGGTGCTGATCGCCCGCGCGTCCTGCGGTGACGTCGCCTCCGACAGCGACTGCAGGACGCCGAGTTCGCCGAAGTCCAGAATGCTGGTGACGGGAATGTCGATACCGCCCAGCGTGACGACCTCGCTGCCCAGCAACGTGGCGTCGAGCGCCTGGTTGTCGGGACCCGGGTTCGACGGGAACGTCGCGCGCGACAGACCGCCTCCGGCCAGTTCCTGGCCGAGCAATTGCGAATCGACAATGCTCGCTGACGATTCCGCCGGCTCCTCCGGAGCCGTATTCACGTCAGCGAACGCAGGAAGTCCGTATCCCGCAACAGCCAGCGTCGAAGCGACGCCGATGGCGAGAGACCTCCTCAGTCCTCTTTTGAGCTCTGCACCTTTCAGATGCGAGCGCGGCTTTTTAGTACTCACTAGCCCTCCCAGTTGAGTTCCTGAAGTGTGGTGCCGCCCCCCTCAAAAAGGTGGCACCGATTCAAAACTCAACACGAAGTGGCAGTGGAACACAAGACTTTTCATAGACATTTCACAGAAATGTCTGATTTGGACTTGACTAGGCGAATCTTGTGACGCGCCCATTCGTAGACTGGCCTCCGACACTCGGGGCAGCACGTCTAGACTTGTCCGCTAAGGTTTTAGGTACGCCTAAAAGGAAAGCGTGCGATATTCTCTCGCGGCAAGCTGGGGTCGTAATCGATTGAAGGTTCAAATGAAATAGTTGGCCCTCAGTGCCATACGATCATCATTGCCGCTCAGCGTCAATGGCCCCGACCTTGCCGGCAGGTGAATTCGCCGCCTCCTGCAGTGCCTCGCGGAGTCCGGCCCGCGCGTCTGCTTTCCGCGAGACGAGCCCGGCGACGGCACCAGCAGCGCGGGCCGCGCCGACGTCGTGCTGCGGGTGGTCTCCGATGAAGGCGAGCTCGCGGAGTTCGACACCGAGGCGTGCAGCCAGGATCTCGAAAGCCCGGACCGCGGGCTTCGCGACACCGATGCCCTCGGCCGTGCAGACGACGTCCACGAGCGGCAGGAGTCCGGTGACCTCGAGCTTGGCGAGCTGCTGGGTTTCGGTGCCATTGGTGAGGACGCCCACTGGCACGCCCACCGCGCGCAACTCGGTCAGGACCGGGACGGCGTCGTCGAACGCCCGCCACGTGGCGCGGTACGCGGCGAGGAAGACGGCGAAATATTCGTCAGCCGCCGCGTCGGCGGGGCGGGGCAGACCGACCGCCGGCAGGAAGTCGCGCATGCGCTCGCGGCGCTGCTCGACGTGGGAGATCTCGCCCGCGCGCCACCGCTCGAAATGCAGGTCCTCGAGTCGGAACCACAACGCGGTCAGGTCCGACGACGGCGCGAGACCGAGATGCGTGACGAAGGCCTCCGCGCCCGCCACGGCGGATGCGTGATGGTCGAACAGGGTCGCATCGAGATCGAATCCGACGGCGCGGATGCCGGGTGCCAGCACGGACCTAGATCCCCATCAGGGGGCCGAACGAGTACGCGAGCACGAGCGAGACGGCGTTGTTGAAGAAGTGCAGCACATAGACGTACGCCAACGACATCCCCGTGAACACGTAGGCGAGGCTGAAGGCCGTGCCGAGGACGAGGTACGGTACCGCTGAAATCCAGTCGAAAGTGCCTGCACCGACGAAGTGCAGTGCCGCGAAGGCGATCACCGAGACCACGACGCAGATCCAGACCGGGACCTTGCGGCTCATCTTGCCGATCAGCAGGTGCCGGAACACGTACTCCTCGACCAGCGGCCCCATCACGGCGGCGGTGACGAACATCGTCACGAAGGGCACATCGCGCGTCATGGCCTCGATCGTGAGCTGATTCTCGCTCTTCGTCGGGTCCAGCCCCGAGGCCGCCAGGATGCCCGCCGTGGTCAGGAACGACGCCAGCCAGAGCCCCGGGATGAGACCGAACTTCGCCCAAGGGTTGCGGACGAAGGTGCCGAAGGTGCGGAACAGGTGCGGCCCGGCTACGACCATGACAGCGCAGAAGAGGACCACATAGGAGATGAGATTCACCGAGAACATCGCGTGATTTTCACTCGCGAAGTAATCCGCGTAGGCCGGAACGAGCAGCAGCAGCCCCGCCAATCCCAGGCCCATGAGCAGCCCGTAGATCACCAGCACGACCGCGTCACCGCGCCGGAACCGCCCGGCGTCGTAAGCGGGCCGCTTTTCCTTCGGCGGCGACGCGTAGGGCTTCGGCGACCGGGCGGTGTTCTTCATGCTGGCAACGATAGACCGCGTGCCCTAGACGACGGGAATCGAGTCGGTCACGGCGTCCGGGTCCTCGGCAGGACCGGCGAACTGACTCCGGTAGAGCCGGTAGTAGGCGCCCCGGGCCGCGATGAGTTCTTCGTGATCGCCCTGCTCCACGATGCGACCGGCCTCCATGACGAGGATGGTGTCGGCGTCGCGAATCGTGGAGAGCCTGTGGGCGATCACGAACGACGTCCGGTCCGAGCGCAGCGCGTTCATCGCCTTCTGGACGAGGACCTCGGTGCGGGTATCGACCGATGAAGTCGCCTCGTCGAGGATCAGCAGCGAGGGGTTCGCGAGGAAAGCCCGGGCGATCGTGACGAGCTGGCGCTCTCCCGCGGAGACATTGGTGCCGCCGTCGTCGATCACCGTGTCGTAGCCCGCCGGCAGGGCGCGGACGAAGCGGTCGACGTAGGTCGCCTCGGCGGCCTTCTGCACCTCCTCGTCCGTCGCGTCGAGGCGCCCGTAGCGGATGTTCTCCCGGATGGAGCCGTTGAACAGCCACGCGTCCTGCAGCACCATGCCGACTTTCGATCGCAGTTCGGAACGCGACAGCGCGGTGACGTCGACCCCGTCGAGGGTGATCCGGCCGGCGTCGAGCTCGTAGAACCGCATGACCAGATTGACCAGCGTGGTCTTGCCGGCACCTGTCGGGCCCACGATGGCGACCGTGTGGCCCGGATCCGCGTCGAAGGAGAGGTCCTCGATGAGCGACGTCTCCTCCGAGTACGAGAAGGACACGTTGTGGAACTCGACGTGGCCGTCGGTCCGCTCGGGCAGGTGCTCGTCGGCCGTCTCGGTCTCCTGCTCGTCGGCGTCGAGCAGCTCGAACGTGCGCTCGGCCGAGGCCACGCCGGACTGCAGCATGTTGGCCATACCCGCGATCTGGCCCAAAGGCTGGGTGAACTCGCGCGAGTACTGAATGAACGCCGTCGCATCGCCGAGGCTCATCTGGCCGGACGCGACGCGCAGGCCCCCGACGACGGCGATGCCCACGTAGGCCAGGTAGGAGATGAAGTTCATGACCGGGAAGATCATTCCCGAGACGAACTGGGCACCGAAGGAGGCCTTGAAGAGGTCCTCGTTCTTCTCGTCATACTGCTTCAGGGCGTCGTCCTCGCGCCCGAAGACCTTCATCAGGTCGTGGCCGGAGAACGCCTCCTCGATCTGGCCGTTGAGTGATCCGGTGGCTTTCCACTGGCGCGTGAACAGCTTCTGCGAGCGCACGCCGATGAAGCCGGCGGCGACGGCGGACAGCGGCAGCGCGACGAGTGCAATGAGGGCCAGCTGCCACGAGACGACGAACATCATGATGACAATGCCGATCACGGTCAGCGCCGACTGCACGAGCTGGGCGAAGGCCTGCTGCAGTGCGTTCTGGATGTTGTCGACGTCGTTGGTCACGCGCGAGAGCACGTCGCCGCGCTGGCGAGTATCGAAGTAGTTCAACGGTAGACGGTTGAGTTTGTTCTCGACGTCCCTGCGCAGGTTGTAGACCACACGCATCACGAGCTTGTTCAGTAGGTAGCCCTGCGCCCACATGAAGACGTTGGAGACGAAGTACATCGCCAGCACGATCGCGATGATCAGCCCGAGCCGCTGGAAGTCGATGCCGGTGCCCGGCACCAGCTCCATGCCCGCGATCATTTCGGCCAGGTCGTTCTGGCCTTCGGCGCGGAGGCCTTCGACCATCTGCTCCTGGCTGACGCCCTCGGGCATCCTGGCCCCGACGAACCCGCCGAAGATGACGTCCATCGCCATGCCCAGGACCTTGGGGGCGATCACGTTGAGCACGACGGCGACCGCGACGAAACCGAAGACGAGCGACAGCATCACCTTCTCCGGCGCCAGCAGGGCGAGCAAGCGCTTGGCCGAGGGCCAGAAGTGCTTGGGTTTGCGCGGGGCCGAGACTTCGCCGAAGCCGTCGTCGATCTTGAGGTTGAGCTCCTCCTCGGTCAACTCGACCTCGGGCTCCTTCTCCTTCTTGGTCTTGAAAGCCATCAGGCCACCTCCTCCGCCGTCATCTGCGACTCGACGATCTGCTGGTAGGTCTCGCAGCTCTCAAGTAGTTGCTCGTGTGTACCGCGCCCGACGACGAATCCGTCATCGAGCACGATGATCTGGTCGGCCTCCGTAATGGTGGCGACGCGCTGGGCGACGACGATGATCGTTGCCTCCGCGATGTTCTCGGCCAGCGCCGCGCGCACGTTGGCGTCGGTCGTGACGTCGAGGGCCGAGAACGAATCGTCGAACAGGTACACCCAGGGACGCGCCACGAGTGCCCGGGCGATGCAGAGCCGCTGCCGCTGGCCGCCGGAGACATTGGTGCCGCCCTGGGAGATCGGCGCTTCCAGCCCGCCGTCCTTGTCCCGGACGAAGTCGGCCGCCTGCGCGATCGACAAGGCGTCCCACAGTTCCGCCTCGCTCGCGTCTGACTTGCCGTAGCGCAAGTTGGAGGCGACCGTCCCGGAGAACAGATAGGGCCGCTGGGGGACCGCGGCGACCGCACGCGAGAGGGTCTTGCGGTCCAGCGCCGCGACGTTCACGCCGTCGATGAGAACCTCTCCGTCGTCGGCGTCGTAGAGGCGCGGGACGAGGTTGAGCAGCGTCGACTTGCCGGCGCCCGTGGAGCCGATGATCGCCGTCGTCTGGCCCGGCTCGGCCGTGAACGAAAGTCCCTTGAGCACCGGCTCCTCAGCCCCGGGGTAGCCGAAGCTGACGTTCCGGAACTCGACCCGGCCGCGCTGCGCGCCGTCGTCGTCGAGGGTGGCGCCGACGGCGGGCTCGTGCAGGGACGGTTCGACGTCGAGGACCTCGCGGATGCGTTCGGCGCAGACCATCGCGCGCGGAACCATCATGGCCATGAACGTGCCCATCATGACGGCCATGAGGATCTGCAGCAGGTACTGCAGGAAGGCGGTGAGTGCGCCCGGCTCCATCTCGCCGGCGTCGACCCGCTGGCCGCCGAACCACATGACCGCGGCTGTGGCCAAGTGCAAGATGAGCCCGATGACCGGGAACATCAGGACGAACAGCTGGCCGACCTTCACGCCGGTCTCGGTCAGCTTCTCATTGGCCTCGCGGAAGCGCTGCGTCTCGTAGGGTTCACGGACGAAGGCGCGGATCACGCGGATGCCGGTGATCTGCTCGCGCAGCACCGAGTTGATCCCATCGATCCGATCCTGCATGGTGCGGAAGAGGGGCATGAGGCGCACTACGAGGAAGCCGACGACGAGGAGCAGTATCGGCACCGAGACCCAGACCAGCCACGACAGCCCGGGGTCCTCCTGCAGTGCCATGATGACTCCGCCGACGCACATGATCGGCGCAGTCACCATGAAGTTCAGACCCATCAGCACGAGCATCTGGACCTGGTGCACGTCGTTGGTTCCGCGCGTGATGAGCGTCGGCGCGCCGAACCGGTTGACCTCCCGGGCGGAGAATCCGGCGACGGCGTGGAAGACCGAGCGGCGCACGTCCCGGCCAATGGCCATGGCCGTGCGTGCGCCGAAGTAGACCGCGCCGACGGCGGTGACGACCTGAATGAGCGCGACGACAAGCATGACGCCGCCGGTGCTCCAGATGTAGTCGACGTCCCCGTTGACGACGCCCTGGTCGATGATGCCCGCGTTGAGGCTAGGCAGGTACAGCGTGGCCATCGTGGTCGCCAGCTGCAGGAACAGGACAGCCGCGATCCACCACTTGTAAGGTTTCGAATACTGCACGATCAGGCGCAAGAGCATGGGCTTGGGGTCCTTCGGCGAGGCGCCCCGGACGCCGTGTGCAGACGGGGCAGACAGCACCTTACTCCGGGGTACTCACGAAAAGATCCGCCTCAAGGATGATTCCGACCCTGGAAGCCGGGACCGCTTTGAAGACGGAGGCGCACCGGATCACAGGTCTCGCGCGGCATCGACGACCTCCTGCGGTGCCGGAGTGCCCGCGGCTTCGTGCGCACGGAGCACGCGGAGGGCGCGCTCGTGCTTGAGCTTTTCCAGCGGATTCAGGTGCGGCTGCACGTCCGCCGGACCGAAGAAGGTGTAGCCCACATACTTGGCCCACCACCGGAACCGATAGGACCGACTGAGCCCCGTCGTGTCCCGGATGATCGGGCGTTTCTCGTCGCTGTACATCGCGCCTCCGTGATTCACCTCACAGCTAGGAGAACGGCACCGCGCCCGCGATTATTCCGCGCGGACCAGTGCCCAAACGGCGACGACCGCCGCGACGACTAATATCCGAGTCGCGACCGCGCGGCCGTAGAATCGGATGACGGAAGAGTCGGTCGATCCGGCGCGGAGACATCGGCGAACGGGAGGGACACAGATGGAAGCTCGGGATCCCCTGGCCCTCGAGAGCCAGGTCTGCTTCGCCCTGGCAGTCGCTTCGCGATCCGTGATCGCCGCCTACAGGCCCGTCCTCGAACCCCTGCGCCTGACGCATCCGCAGTACCTGGTAATGCTGGCTCTCTGGGAGAGTGCCCCCTTGTCACTCAAGGAGATCGGGTCCCTCCTCAAGTTGGACCCCGGCACGGTCTCTCCCCTAGTGAAGCGACTCGAGACGCTCGGCTACATCGACCGTCTCCGCGATCCGGACGACGAACGCTCCCTGGCCATCACCCTCACACGGCGCGGAGCCAACTTGCGCGCAGAGGCCGAGAAAGTACCCGTAGAGATGATGAAACGACTGGGGCTGGATGAGGAGGAGCTGGTTACCCTGCACCGGGCGATGACCCGACTCATTTTAGCGTCGGAGAGCGGCTGATCCGTCACCACGCCCGCCCCTGAACAGGGCTCAGAGCTCCCTCGAGGCGTCGACGACGTCCTGCGGCGCCTCGGTGCCGTTGGTCTCGTGCGCGCGGAGCACTCGGAGGGCTCGCTCGCGCTTGAGTTTCTCGAAAGGACTCCGGAAGGGCAGCTGGTCCGCGGGCCCGAAGATCGAAAAGCCCAGGTACTGGAGCCTCCATTGGAACCGGTAGCCGCGGCTGAGCCCCGTGGTGTCTTTGACGATCGGCAATGGCTTGTCGCTCATGGTGTTCCTGTCGTGACGAGATCTGGTTTGGAGGCGCTTCGCTCCCGGTAGAACAAGCCTATCCGATTAGTTGGTGCACCAACTAAATTGGTCGCATGTGCTGTTCCGCCCGCTCCGGACTTGCGGAAATCCGGAGGCGACACGCCGAACCGCGCCCTGAGGGCCTTGGCCAGCCCCCTCTCAAACAAACTCTGCACGGTGCGGGCCGACATCAGCGGAATCCGAGCCGTTGCTGCAGGGTCGGGCAGGGCCGCACAGACGCTCAGAAACTGATCCAGTAGTCCCCCGGGGCGGCGGTAGACACCAAGCTCGCCGGGCCCGTCGAGAACGACAGCCAGCTGCTCGCGGGGCCACGCCTGAAGATCGAGACTGCCCGCGGGATCCGCGCCGGCATGACCCGCCTCATCGAGATGCCGTCCAGACCGAGGCCCATGTCGTGTTCGGAGGTGAGAACATCTCGGGCCTGGGCCACTTCACCGGCGACCACACGATCGGCGTCAAGCGCCTCCACGCCGCGTGCTACTGGGGCATCGGACAGCTTCCGAGGAGCCCGCCTCATCCGCCCCGGAACTGGTGGCGAAATGCTGAGGGGGTGACGCCAGCACGCTCGGTGAAGTACTTGACGAAGTTGCTCGCATCGTCGAAGCCAAGTCGGGTGGCGACGCGGTTGACGGGGTCTCCTCCGTGGACCAGGAGCCGACGGGCCTCCAGGACGACCCGCCGATCGATGAACTCCTTGGCGCCCATACCAGCAGCGGATGTGGTGGCGCGGGTGAGGGTTCGAGGGGAGTATCCCAGCATCCGGGCATAGTCGCTGACGTGACGGGTCCGGGCGAACCGCTCCTCGACTGCGGATCGGAACCGCAGAAACGTCTCGTTCTGCACGAAGGCGGGACTGCCGACCGGTGCAGCCTGGTGTGTCAGTCGCAGCATGACGACGGCCAGTAAGTGCGTGAGGATGCGGGAACGCAGCGATGCGCCCAGAGGACCGGTGGCCGTGTATTCGTGGACGAGGTGGTGCAGCGCCTCCTCCATGGACGTCACATCGTCCCCGGCCAGGTCCCACTGAACGCGGCCGAACGGGTCGTCCAGCCGCGCCTGGTCGGAGGTCGCCGGGTCCATGACACCGGGCTGGAAGAGGACGAGCCATCCTGATCCGGTGGTGAGGTCCCGGAACTGCTGGACCTGCCCCGGACGCACCCACAACCACGCGCCGGGCGTCGCGGTGTAGTCGGTGAAGTCGACCATGTGCCGAAGCATCCCGTGCTCCACGGTGAGCAGCTGATGGAAATCGAGCCGTTGCGCCTGTCCCGTACTCGTCTGGTTCTGCATCCGCTGCCGCAGTTGGTCGAGCGATAGCACCTCGATGCCGCCTGCATCGCCGCCCGGGGGTTCATAGTGAACCTTGTGAACGTCAACGTGTCCTTTTTTCACCATCATGAGTCGCCACTGTACCTCGACCTTCCATCCGAGTCACCCCAAAATTAGAGGGTAACCACAGCGACTCGTCACCGCCTAGCGCGGGCGGCGCATCGCGGACTGTGACCAGAAACAACTATCGACAGGAGACGTCCGTGACTCGAATCGAGCTAACCTACGCATTCGATGCCTATTGCGGGTGGTGCTACGGGTTTTCCCCCGCGCTGCATGACTTCGCCGCGGCCAATGCCGACCGAATTCGCCTGCGGGTGCTGTCCGGGGGCTTGTTCTCCGGCACGGCTGCAGGACCCATCAGCGCCTACCCGCACATCCCGGAGGCCAACGAACGCATCACCCGACTGACTGGGGTGACCTTCGGCGACCGGTACGTGCAGATGCTCGCCGACGGCACCACGGTGATGGACTCCACAGCCGCGGCCGCCGGCTTGGCGGCGCTGCGCCGGCAGGCACCGGAGCGGGTTCTGGAATTCACCGCAGCCATTCAGAACGCCTGGTATCAGCAGGGTTGCGACCTGCGAGATGCGGCAGTCTATCGAGCCATCGCCGCCGAGCACGGGCTCGATGTCGAGGCCGTCGCCGAAGCCTGGAACGACCGCAGCGCCTTGGTAGAGGCCGAATCCGATTTCCGAACCGTGCGCCAGCTGGACGTTCACCAGTACCCGACCCTGCTAGTGCACACCGCCACCGGGACGCACCGGCTGGGCGGGCCGGCCACATCCGCCGAGGCACTCACCAGGGCCCTCGACGCCCACATGGCGCCCATCGCTCATTGATCCCCTCACTCATTACGTCACAACTAGTTCCTCCGAAAGGACAACCCTCATGGTCAACATCACTGTCTTCGGCGCCGCCGGCACCATTGGCTCCCGCATCGTCACCGAAGCCCTGGGGCGCGGCCACACTGTCACCGCAGTGGTCCGCGACCC
This sequence comes from Zhihengliuella halotolerans, assembly GCF_004217565.1. NCBI lineage: Bacteria > Bacillati > Actinomycetota > Actinomycetes > Micrococcales > Micrococcaceae > Zhihengliuella > Zhihengliuella halotolerans. The sequence goes on from NZ_SHLA01000001.1 coordinate 2,921,101, forward strand.
CGCCAAAATCGCTGACCCCGACCCGCGCCTGACCGTCACGACCGGAGACGTCCTGGACCCGGCGTCGGTCACCAGCGCAGCCGCTGGCCAGGACGTGGTGGTCAGCGCGGTCGGCGGAGGGGACGGGCCCGGCCACTTGGCCACCATCGCCCCGGCCGCCCGCTCGCTCGTCGACGGTCTGCGTGCCCTCCCGCAACCGGCGCCGCGGCTGGTGGCAGTCGGCGGCGCCGGCTCCCTGGGGACTCCCGACGGCCGCCAGGTCTGGGACTCGCCGGGGCTGCCGGAGCCCCTACTGCAGATCATGCACGCCCACGGCGACGCCCTGGATTACTTCCGAACCGTCACCGATGTGGACTGGACCAATCTCAGCCCCGCCGCGCAGATCGCGCCGGGCGAGCGCACCGGCCGCTACCGCACCTCGCTGGACGAGTTGCTCACCGACGCGGCAGGCAACAGCTACATCTCGGTCGAGGACTACGCCGTGGCCGTGCTCGATGAGATCGAGACCCCGGCCCACTCCCGGCAGCGGTTCGCCGTCGCCTACTGATATCAACTAGCAATGCGGGGGCGGTGCAGCCCTAAATTCTTGCTCCGCCCCCCCGCTGCCCCAGTTAGGAAGGTCCCCGAAACGTTCAGCGCCCCGTATACGAGGACCTGCTGCGGGAAGTCCTCGAGTGCGGCACCCCGGTCTCGGGCCGGGCAGACTTTCATGCCAGCTCTACCAGCGCAGCGCGGACATGTTCTTGGGCGTCCCATTCAACATCGCCGCCTACTCCCTGCTCGCCCACATGATGGCTCACCAATTCGACCTCGAGGTCGGAGAGTTCATCTGGCAGGACATCCGCATTGTCTACGTCATCGATAAACTCCATTGACAGAGATTCGCGCACGGCACACCAGCGGCCCGACCCCTCGTCGTCGGGCGAAGCACCAATTCGCGACGATGAGTGGCCGGGCCTTCCCTGGCGAAAGGGTTCCGGTGCCCGCCCGCTCCAACGGACGGGCACCGGTCGGGCGGCACCGCTCGCAGCGGGCCGCACGCTTGCCCCCGGGGCCGGACCGGCCGCGGCGCGAATCGCCACTGATTCGCCGCCGTCGGCCCGTCCCCGGGAATCTAGTGGGCCGTCAGGCCTCCCCGCGGCGGATGAGCTTCCCGCGCGGCGTCTCGAAATCGACCTGCTCACCGCGGACCCAGGCGGAGGCGACGACGCCGGTCAGCTCGCGGCCGTCGTAGGGGGTCACCGGGTTGCGGTGGTGCAGCTGCGCAGCGTCGACGCGGAGCGCGGTCTCCGGTTCGAAGACCGCGAAGTCGGCGTCTGCACCGACGCCGATCCGGCCCTTGTTCTCGAGACCGACGAGCCGCGAGGTGTTGGTTGCCATCCAGTCCACGACGCGCTCCAGCGCGATGCCGCGGCGCTTCGCCTCGTCCCAGATCAGCGAGAGCCCCAGCTGCAGCGAGGACACGCCGCCCCAGGCCTGGCCGAAGTCGCCCCCGCCGGCGAGCTTGAGCTCCACGGTGGACGGCGAGTGGTCGGAGACGATGCAGTCGATCGTCCCGTCGGCCAGCGCCTCCCACAGCAGATCGCGGTTGGCGCGCTCGCGGATCGGCGGGCAGCACTTGTACGCGGTGGCCCCGTCGGGGATCGCCTCGGCCTCGAGCGTCAGGTAGTGCGGGCACGTCTCCACGGTGATGCGCACGCCGTCGGCCTTCGCGGCGCGGATCGCGTCGAGGGCGTCCGACGACGACAGGTGCAGGATGTGCGCGCGGGCGCCGGTGCGCCGAGCGGCCTCGATCACGGCCTGGATCGCCGTGTCCTCCGCGGAGCGGGGGCGTGAGGCCAGGAAGCCGGCGTAGCCCGTGCCGGAAGGCTCCGGGGCGGCGTCGATCGTCCCCGCGTCCTCGGCGTGCACGATCATGAGCGAATCGAACTCGGCCAGGATCGCCATATCGGCCTCCATCGCCTCGGGCGTCAACGGCGCGAACTCGTCCACACCCGAGTGCAGCAGGAAGCACTTGAACCCGAAGGCGCCGGCGTCGTGCAGCGGCCGCAGGTCCGCCTCGTTGCCGGGCACCGCCCCGCCCCAGAAGCCCACGTCGATGTGCGCCTTGGCGGCGGCGACCTCCTGCTTGGTCTCCAGCGCGGCGACGTCGATGGTCGGCGGGATCGAGTTCAGCGGCATGTCGATCAGCGTGGTCACGCCGCCGGCAGCGGCCGCGCGGGTCGCCGAGTCGAAGCCCTCCCACTCCGTGCGACCGGGCTCGTTGACGTGAACGTGCGTGTCGACGAGGCCCGGCAGCAGCACCTGGTGCTCCCCGAGCTCGACGACGCGCTCGCCCTCCAACGTCTCCTCGTAGGGGACGACGGCAGCGATGCGGCCGTCATTGACGCCCACCTGGCGGGGGGCGACGGTGCCGTCGACGAGGACGCGCGCCCCGCGCAGGACGACGTCGTAGGCGACCCCTTCGGCTGCGGTCGCGGTCGCGGCGGCGTGGGCTGCGCTGGTCGCTGTCATGAGGTGAGCTCCTTCGTTCGGGTCGATGTGCCGATGGTAGCGCCGACGTTCTCGGCGAGGTGCTGGGCGATGGTGCGCCCGGCCTCGCGGGCGAGGACGGCGGCCTCGCGCATGCACACCTCCGGGTCGGGTTCGAGGTCGGTGAGCGCGAGGACGGAGGCGAAGCCGGCGGCCGCGCGCGCGTCGTCGTCCAGGAGGCTGCGGCCGCAGACCGCGTGGGCGGGGATCCCTGCGGCGATGGCGGCCGCCGCGACCCCGGCCGGGGCCTTGCCGCCGAGGGTCTGCTCGTCGAGGCTGCCCTCGCCCGTGACGACCGCGTCCGCCCCGGCGATCGCGGCGTGCAGGCCGACGAGCTCGGCGACGACCTGGAAGCCGCTGCGGCGGCGCGCTCCCAGCAGCGCCAGCGCCGCGAAGCCCACGCCGCCGGCCGCCCCGGCCCCGGGCTGCCCGGCCAGGCCGGCGCAGTCGGTGCCGGCGACCCGGTCGAGGACCTCGACGAACTGCGCGAGGGCGGCGTCGAGCTCCACGACCTGTGCCTCGTCCGCACCCTTCTGCGGCCCGAACACCGCCGCCGCGCCACGGTCACCGAGCAGGGGGTTGTCAACGTCTGCGGCGAGGGTGAACGAGGTGGTGACGATGCGCGGATCGAGCCCGGAGAGGTCGACGCACGCGAGCCGCGCGAGGGCGGCGCCGCCGTCGGGCAGGACCGTCCCGGAGGCGTCCAGCAGCCGGGCGCCGAGCCCGACGAGCATGCCGGCCCCGCCGTCGGTCGAGGCGCTGCCGCCGACACCGAGCACGATCGTGCGCGCCCCCGCGTCGAGGGCGGCGCGGATCGCGTCCCCGGTGCCCCGGCTCGTCGCGCCCATCGGGTCGGGCCCGGCGGGCAGCGCGTCGAGTCCGGACGCGGCGGCCAGCTCGACGACGGCGGTGGCCCCGCGCAGCGCGAACACCGCCTGATGGTCGACGCCCGTCGGCCCGGCGACCGTCGTCGTGTGCTCCTCGAAGCCGGCGGCGACCGCCGCGGCGACCGTGCCCTCTCCGCCGTCGGCGACGGGGAGGGTCACGATCTCGGCGTCGGCGAAGATCTCGCGCACGCCGGCGGCGATCGCCGCGGCCGCCTCGGCGCCCGTGAGCGAGCCCTTGAACTTGTCGGGTGCCACCACCACTCGCATGGCCGGCCCTAGACTCCAGCGCCCGCCGGCTCGGCCGGGCTCTTGAGGCTCAGCGGGGTCAGCGCGGTCGGCGCATCCGCAGCCGAGATCGCCAGCTCCTCGAACTCGTTCACCGCGTCGAGCGAGGCGCCCATCGAGATGTTGGTGACCTTCTCGAGGATGACCTCCACGACCACGGGCACCTGGTGCTCGGCGGCGAGACGTCCGGCCTCGGCGAAGCCCTCCGCGAGTCGGTTCGGGTCCTCCACGCGCACGGCCTTGCAGCCGAGGCCCTCGGCGACCTTGACGTGGTCGACGCCGTAGCCGTTGGTCTCCGGGGAGTTGATGTTCTCGAAGCCCAGGGACACGTGGTAATCCATGTCGAACCCGCGCTGCGACTGGCGGATCAGGCCGAGGTACGAGTTGTTCACGACGACGTGGATGTACGGCAGCTTGAACTGGGCGCCGACCGCGAGCTCCTCGATCATGAACTGGAAGTCGTAGTCGCCGGAGAGCGCCACGACCGTCTGGCCGGGCTTGCCGCGCACGACGCCGAGGGCCGCGGGGCCGGTCCAGCCGAGGGGCCCGGCCTGGCCCGCGTTGATCCACCGGCGCGGGCCGAAGACGTGCAGCATCTGCGCGCCGGCGATCTGCGAGAGGCCGATCGTGGAGACGTACGTGGTGTCCTGCCCGAACGCCGCATTCATCTCTTGGTACACGCGCTGCGGCTTGACCGGGACGTTGTCGAAGTTCGTCTTGCGGTGGCCCGTGCCCTTGCGTGCCGTGCACTCGTCGGCCCACGCGGAGTAGTCCGGCAGCACGCCGGCCGCCTGGCGGTCGCGGGCGGCGGCGATGAGCTGCTCGAGCGCCGCGCCGGCGTCGGAGACGATGCCCAGGTCGGGACTGAACACGCGGCCGACCTGCGTCGCCTCGATGTCGATGTGCACGAACTTGCGGCCCGCGCGGTACGTGTCCAGGTCGCCGGTGTGGCGGTTGGCCCAGCGGTTGCCAACACCCAGGACGAAGTCCGAGGCCAGGAAGGTTTCGTTGCCGTACCGGGTGTGCGTCTGGATGCCGACCATGCCGGACTGCAGGCGGTGATCGTCGGGAATCGAGCCCCAGCCCATGAGCGTGGGTGAGACGGGGATGTTCAGCAGTTCGGCGAGTTCGACGAGCTGCGCCGAGGCCTCGGCGTTGATCACGCCGCCACCGGCGATGATGAGCGGGTTCCGCGCGGCGACGAGGAGGTCGAGGACCTTCTCGGCCTGCGCACGGGTCGCGGCCGGGCGGTCCACGGGCAGCGGCTCGTAGGCGTCGATGTCGAACTCGATCTCGGCCATCTGCACGTTGATCGGCAGGTCCAGCAGCACGGGGCCCGGGCGGGCTGAGCGCATGATCTGGAAGGCCTTGGCGAAGGTGCCGGGAATCAGGCCCGGCTCGAGGATCGTCGAGGCGAACTTCGTGACCGGCTTGGCGATCGACTCGATGTCGACGGCCTGGAAGTCCTCCTTGTGCAGGACGTGCGTAGGGGCCTGCCCGGTGATGCAGAGCATCGGGATGGAGTCGGCGATCGCGGCGTAGAGGCCCGTGATCATGTCGGTGCCGGCCGGACCGGAGGTACCGATGCAGATGCCGATCCCGCCGGTGGCCCGCGAGTAGCCGTCGGCCGCGTGGGACGCGCCCTCGACGTGGCGGTGGAGGGTGTGGCGGATGCCGCCGTGGGCCTTCATCGCCGAGTACAGCGGGTTGATGGCGGCGCCGGGCAGGCCAAAGGCCTCCGTGGCGCCTTCCTTCTCGAGGATCAACGCGATCGCGTCGACCGTGCGCATGCGGGTCATGATTGCTCCTTTGAAGTCATGATGGGGGCGGCGGGGCCGCCCGTGGCCGTCAGGCCGTGGTGGTTGCGGCGGCCTCTGCGGTGGTGTCGGAGCCGCCGAGGCGCTGGACGCCGCGGAAGAGGCCCGAGTGGTCCAACCCGCCGTCGCCGCTGGCGACGGTCGAGGCCACGAGCTGCGCGACGAGGCCGCCGAGCGGGAGGACGACGCCGGCCTCGCGGGCCGCCGCGGTCACGATCCCCATGTCCTTGTGGTGCAGGGCGAGGCGGAAGCCGGGGGCGAAGTCGCGGTCCAGCATCTTCTGCCCCTTCTGGTCCAGGACCTTCGAGCCGGCGAGGCCGCCGCCGAGGACCTCGAGCGCCGCCGTCGTATCGACGCCGTAGGCCTCGAGGAAGGCCACACCCTCGGCGAGTGCCTGGATGTTGGCGGCCACGATGAGCTGGTTCGCGGCCTTGACGGTCTGACCGGATCCGGCCGGGCCGACGTGCACGATCGTCTTGCCGACGGCCGCGAAGACGTCCGCGGCTGCGGCGAAGTCCGCGGCGTCGCCGCCGACCATGATGGACAGGGCGCCCGAGATGGCGCCCGCCTCGCCGCCGGAGACCGGTGCGTCGAGGGCGCGCAGGCCGACCGCCCGCGCCTCCTCGGCCAGCGCCACGGCGACGTCGGGACGGATCGTTGAGTTGTCGATCCAGAGCGCGCCGTCCTTTGCCTGGGCGAAGGCGCCGTTCTCGCCGATCACGACACCCTCGACGTCGGGCGAGTCGGGGACCATCGTGATGATGACGTCGGCCTCGGCCACCGCCTCGCCGATCGTCCCGGCGGCCGTGCCGCCGGCTGCGACGAGCTCGGCGGTCTTCTCCGGGCTGCGGTTGTAGCCGGCGACGGAGAACCCGGCCGCGACGAGGTTCTTGGCCATCGGCAGGCCCATGATGCCGAGTCCGATGAAGGCGATTTTCTGCTGTGCCATGGTGCGTGCTCCTTGCGTGAGGTCTACGTTGACTGTTCGGTGCGGCGGCGGGAGGCTCAGGCCGGCTGGCGGATGAGCCAGGTGAAGGCGTCCTCGCGGGCGGCCTTGTATTCGAGGCCCACGGGGCCGGCGTAGCCGAGTTCGCGGGACCGGGTGATCCACTCGCCGAGCGGGAGGTCGCCCGTACTTGGGGCCCCACGGCCCGGGTTGTCGGCGATCTGGATGTGGCCGAAGTCCTTAGCGTGGGACTCGACGACGGCGGCGACGTCGTCTCCGTTGACGGACAGGTGATAGAAGTCGGCCAGCAGCTTGACGTTGTCGGCCCCGGCGGCAGCGACGCGGTCGATGACGCCGAGGGCGTCGGACGCGGTCTTGAGCGGGTAGGCGGGCGCACCCGAGACCGGCTCGAGCAGCACGGTACCGCCGATCCTGCCGACCCCGGCCGCGGCTGCGGCGAGGTTCTCGACGGCCAGTTCGTCCTGTGCGGCGGCGGTGGAGGACTCCAGCCGGTTGCCGTAGAGCGCGTTGAAGTGACGGCATCCCGTGGATTCGCCGATCCCTGCGACCACATCGACGTTGTCGCGGAACTCGATCTCGCGGCCCGTCCAGGAGACCAGACCGCGGTCACCGCCCGGCATGTCGCCGGCGAGGAAGTTCAAGCCGGTCAGCTTCACACCCGCGTCGTCCAGGGCGGTGATGAAGCGGTCCACCTCGGCATCGGCCGGAACGGCCTCCGCGAAGGGCCACCAGAACTCGACCTGATCGAAGCCGGCGGCCTTGGCCGCAGCCGGTCGTTCCAGCAGGGGCAGTTCGGTCAGCAGGATCGAGCAGTTCACTGTGTAGGACATGAGGCCCTCCTCGTCGTTGATTCCATATTGCGGAAGAAAACTATTGCTTGCTGAAAATACTAGATGTGGTGCGAGACACCTGTCAAGGAACTTTCCACTTATCGGCGCCGAACTACCGCGATGCGGTATTTAACCTTGACAGGGCTGCGTGTGATGGGCGTTACTTAATCAGCGCTTTGCGGAATTTTTCTTCCGCAGAATGGAACTCACGGCTTCTCATCAGAGCCGAGGCAAACCATCGGACGCCCCTTCAGGGGCCAGCCGCAATCACAATGGAGGCCCGACATGAACTCACGCACCGACAAGTCGACCCGCGAACAAGGGGACGTCGCAGCGAAGAGGAGGTGGCGCTTCGGCGTCCCCCACATCTACATCATCCTTTTCAGCTTCATCGCGCTGGGCGCACTCGCCACGTACCTCGTACCCGGGGGCAGCTACGAGCGCATCGATGGACCCGACGGGCGCACGACGATCGACCCGGAGAGCTTCCAGTTCATCGCGTCGCAGCCGACGACCCTCGTAGACTTCATGCTGGCGATCCCCCGCGGCATGGTCTCCGCCGCGGAAGTCGTCATCTTCACGCTCATGATCGGCGGGCTCTTCGGCGTACTGAAGGCCACCGGGCTGGTCGAACACGCGGTCGAGGCCCTCAGCAAACGCTTCTCCAACCGTGGACCGGTGCTGATCGCCGTCCTCATGGGCACGTTCTCGCTCGTCGCGACGCTCATCGGCACCCAGGAGCTCGCCCTGGTGTATGTGCCGGTGATCCTCCCGTTGATCATCGCCTTGAAGTACGACTCGATCGTCGCGGCCGCCATCGCATTGTGTGCGACGACGGCGGGGTTCACCTCCGGCATCCTCAACCCGATCAACACCGGCCTCGGGCAGAAGCTCGCCGGCGTCCCGCTGTGGTCCGGATTCGGCCTGCGCGCGGTCATTTTCGTCGTCACCGTGACCATCGCGATCGTCTTCGTGATCCGCTACGCGAACAAGGTGCGTCGCGACCAGACGCTCAGCCTCATGCACGGCAGCCCCGCGGAGATGGAGAAGCGCCGCGACTACACCGAGGCCTCGCGGGACGAGCCGTCGCACAAGATGACCAAGCGCCAGCGTGCGGCCGCCGTCGTCGCCCTCGGCTTCTTCGCGGTTCTGGTGTTCGGTGTCCTCAAATTGGGCTGGTTCATGATGGAGATGGCCGGTCTGTTCATCCTCGTGGGCGCCATCGTCGGCGTGATCTCCGGGTTGCGCGGCGCGGAGCTCGCCGAGGCCTTCAACGACGGCTTCCGTGCGGTCCTCGTCGGCGCCCTGATCGCGGGCATCGCCCGCGGCGTCGCCGTCGTGCTGGAGGACGGCCAGATCCTCGACACGATCGTCTACGCCCTCGGCGAGGCCGTCGGCGGCCTGCCCGCCGCGCTGGCCGCCGTCGGAATGTTCGTCGGCCAGATGGGCCTGAACTTCATCATCCCCTCGGGCAGCGGCCAGGCCCTCGTGACCATGCCCATCATGGCTCCGCTGGCCGACATTCTCGGCGTGACCCGCCAGACCGCCGTGCTGGCCTACCAGCTGGGCGACGGGTTCGGAAACATTCTCTTCCCGACGTCGGGATACTTCATGGCCACCCTGGCCATCGCCGGCGTCCCGTGGCAGAAATGGGTGAAATTCTTCATCCCGCTGTTCCTGATCTGGTTCGTGATCGCGCTGATCTTCCTGGTCTTCGCGCAGGTCACGGGCTGGTCGTAGACATCGCGCCGCCGTATCGACTGGAGTTCGCTCCCGGGCGACGCGGCATCGCAACTGACAGGTATCGATCACAGATAACACAGCGTCCTCCCAGAATCGATGTCTAATGTTGGTAGCACCTCATGAAGGTGCGAGTGATGAGGCGAAGGCCCCCAGCCAGTGGTTTGGGGGCCTTCGTTTTGCCCCGGCGGACTACGGCTCGCGTGTCTCGGTGCGGTCCGGCACCTTGACGACGTCGATGCTCGACGTGATGGGGACCTCGCGGCCCTCGCGGTCGATCAGCTTGCCGTCTTCGAAGTGGTCGCCGTCGGCCAGGCACGCGACGTCCTGGTCGGTGACCGAGCGTTCAGTCCCGGCGACGAACACCGACTGGTTCTCGGTGTTGCCCTTCTTCACGTGGTTGAACATGATGTTCAGCAGGATCGCCGCGATGGCCGCCGAGCTGATGCCCGAGTGGAAGATCGTGGCGAACCAGGCCGGGAACTGGTCGTAGAAGTGCGGTGCCGCGATCGGGATCATGCCGAACCCGATCGAGGCGGCCACGATGATCAGGTTCATGTTGCCCCGGTACTCGACCTTTGCCAGGGTGCGGATGCCGCTGGCAGCGACGGTCCCGAAGAGGACGACGCCGGCACCGCCGAGCACGGGCGTCGGCACGGCCGCCACGACCCGGCCGAGGATCGGCAGCAGCCCCAGGACCACGAGGATCAAGCCGCCCGCGCTGACCACGAAGCGGCTCTTGATGCCGGTGATCGCGACGAGGCCAACGTTCTGGGCGAAGGCGCTCTGGGTGAAGGAGTTGAAGACCGGCGAGAGCGCGCTCGAGAGCATGTCGGCCCGAAGACCGTCGCCAATGCGCCTGGCGTCGACCTTGGACTTGGTGATCTCGCCGACGGCGATGATGTCGGCCGAGGTCTCCGTCAGCGTCACGAGGATGACGATCAGCATGGAGATGATCGCCGCGATCTCGAAGGTCGGTGCGCCGAAGGCGAACGGCGTCGGGAAAGCCACGACGTCGCCCTCGCCGACCTTGGAGAAGTCCGCCTTGCCGACGGCCAGGGCGATGAGCGTGCCGACGACCATGGCCAGCAGGATGGAAAGGCGCGAGATCGCCGAGCTGCCGACCTTGCTCAGCAGCAGCACGACGGCCATCGTCGCGGCCGCGAGGCCGATGTTCGAGACGCTTCCATAGTCTTCAGCCTGGGAATTGCCGCCCATGGCCCAGTTAGCGGCAACCGGCATGAGCGTCAGGCCGATCGTCGTGATGACCGTTCCGGTCACGACCGGCGGGAAGAATCTGATGATCTTGGAGAACACCGGGGTGATGGCCAGACCGATGAGCGAGGCGACGATCACCGACCCGAAGACCGACTGGATCCCGCCGCCCCCGTGCACGATGGCGACCATCGTGGAGACGCCGGCAAAGGAGACACCCTGGACCAGCGGGAGCTGGGAACCGAAGAAGGGCACGCCGATCGTCTGCAGAATCGTGGCCAAACCACCCACGAAGAGGCAAGCCGCGATGAGCAGGCCGATGTCCTGGGAGTCCATACCCGCGGCGGCACCGATGATGAGCGGCGGCGCGATGATGCCGCCGTACATCGTGAGGACGTGCTGGAAGCCGTACGCGAACGTACTGCCCAGGGGCAGCCGCTCGTCCTCCGGTCGTGCGGGGCCGGAGCGGGAGGCCCCGGGCCGGGATTTCTTCTTGAGGATCATGGCAGTCTTCCTGATTCGTTCCGACAGCTGAGCCGGAGGAGTGGTGACGTGACTGTTGGTGCGAGAAATCTGGCGTCGATGAGGTTGTGGGGTTCGCGGCATAAAAAATGAGCCGACATCGAGTGATGTCAGCTCATTACGACCCTGCCTGCTGCTCCCAGGTTACGTGACCTGCGTCACGAGATGTAGCCCACCCTAGTCCGCTTTTCGGCCGAGCGGAAGGGTTTGTGAGAAATTTTTTCCGTCTCTCGGAATACACGCACGTCGGAGCGGGTCCGCGCTCGTCACTGGAGCCCGGACCCGCTGCACCCCCTACCCGGCGACGAGCCGACGGGCTGCCTCCGAGTGCCGCGCCGCGAGGGACTCGACGTCCAGGCCCGGCACGGCGCCGTCCACGACGCGCCACACCCCGCCGATCATCACCCGGTCCGCTCGGTCCGCGCCGCAGAGCAGGAGCGCGGCGAGCGGATCGTGGCTGCCGGAGAAGCGCAGCCCGTCCAGGGTGAACATCGCGAGGTCGGCCTGCATCCCGGGGGCCAGCTGGCCGATGTCGGTGCGCCCGAGCACCGCCGCCGAACCGCGCGTCGCCCAGCCGAGCGCCCGCGTCACCGGCACGTCGGCCCCGTAGCGCAGCCGCTGCAGGTAGACGGCCTGCCGGGCCTCGAGGATCATGTTCGACGCGTCGTTCGAGGCCGATCCGTCCACGCCGAGCCCCACCGGCACCCCGGCCGCCTCCAGGTCCAGCACCCGCGCCGTCCCGGAGGCGAGCCGCATGTTCGACGTCGGGCAGTGGGCCACCGCGGTCCCTGCCGCGCCTAGCCGGGCGATTTCGGCGTCGTCGAAGTGGATGCCGTGGCCGAGCCACGTGCGGTCCCCGAGCCAGCCGACGCTTTCCAGATAATCGACCGTGCGCAGGCCGTACTTCTCGCGGCAGAAGTCCTCCTCGTCGAGCGTCTCGGCGAGATGCGTGTGCAGCCGGACGTCGTGCCGCTCGGCGAGCGCCGCGCTCTCCTTCATGACCTCGCTCGTCACGGAGAACGGCGAGCACGGCGCCAGCGCGATCTGCACGACGGCGCCCGCGCCCGCCTCGTGATGTTCGCGGATGAGCCGCTCGCTGTCAGCGAGGACGACGTCGGCCCGCTGGACGGTCGAGCGCGGCGGCAGGCCGCCGTCGTCCTCGCCGAGGGTCATGGACCCGCGGGTGAGCGTCGCGCGCATCCCCATGCGCCGGACCACGGACGCCTCGATGTCTACGGCGTCCTGCAGTCCGTCCGGGAAGAGGTAATGGTGGTCGGCGGCGGTCGTGCAGCCGGAGAGCAGCAGCTCGGCGAGCGCGACTTCGACGGCGAGCTCGAGCGCGTCCGGAGTCAGCCGCGCCCAGACGGGGTAGAGGTTCTGCAGCCACGGGAACAGGGGCACGTCGGCGGCAGGACCCCACGCGCGGGTGAGGGTCTGGTAGAAGTGGTGGTGCGTGTTGATCAGGCCCGGCAGCAGGACGTGGCGGCCGGCGTCGTAGACCTCCTCGCACGGCTGCTGTGGCCGTCCGCCGGCGGGGACGAGCTCGGCGATCCGGTCCCCACACACGACGACGCCGCCGCCGGCGTCGAGATCGTTGGCGGTGAAGACGGCGAGCGGGTTCTTGATCCAGAGCCTGGGCGCGGTGGTGTTCACGGGGTCCTCCTGAAGTGGTTCGACTAGTGACGAGCCAGCTCAGTTACACCCTGTCTGCTGATCCAGGGGCACCTCGGCGGTGCGGGCGGGCGCGGAGCCTCGGCGGCGCACCCGTTGCCCCTACAGTATTCACCGCGGAGCGCTCTGCCAAGACCCGAATCGCGGAATGGCCGTTCTAGTCGGCTCGGAACGCGCAGATCGCGGCGCCGGCCAGGAGCCCGACGAACAGCACCAGAACCCATTCCGTCCCGACCGCGCCCCCGAGTGCGCCACCGAAGACGCTGCCGACGAGGATCGAAGCCATGGTGGCCGTCCGCCGCGTCGCGATGACGCGGCCGACGGCGGACTCGGGCACGATCTCGACAACCAGCGCGGCCACCTGCACGTTGTTTGCGACCACGAAGACGCCCCAGAGGAGAAACTGCAGCGCGAGCACCGGAACGGCGGCGCGGGGATACATCAGGGGGACAAAGAGCAGCAGTGCGCACATTATCGTGAGGACGAAGGTCATGCGAGTCAGTCGCAGCCGCCCGAAGCAGCGGGCGAATGGACCGGAAACGAGACTGCCGATCAGGCCGCCTGCAGCCCCGGCCGAGACGATTATTCCGAAATCGACGACGGCGACACGGAGGTCCCGCAGGACGTAGATGGCCTCGATCGCCGAGTACGCTGCGAGACCGCAGCCGAGGAGGAATGAGGCCCCCGTCAGATACCGCAGGCGGCGGATCCTCCAGATGACGGCGAACCCCTCTCCGGCCTCCCGGGCGAACGCCGCGGGGCCGGTCATCGAAGATTTCGCGTCGGCTATCTCACCGACCTGGGTCTTCGACGACCACGCGCGTGTCAGGAGCGCCGCGCCGCCGACGAGTGCCAACGCCGCGGAGACGGCCAGTGCGGTGGGCGCACCCGCCTGCGCCAGAAGCACGCCCGCAGCGGCGGGAACGACAATGCCGGCAGCCGAGTCGGTCGCCTGGAGCACACCGTAGGCCCCTCCGGCGCGCCCCGGATCGGAAGCACGCAGCACGGCCTTGGCCTGCCCCGCCTCGGCGAAGGTCGCGAGGAGCCCCGAAAGCAGCACGAACGCCGCAATCCACGTCAGCGTGAGGGCATCGGCACTCGCGACGAACACAAGGACCGCGACGACGATCGCCCTGAGGATCTGCGATCCGATGAGTGGACCGCTCGTCGGTCGGCGGTCGATCAGGACTCCGATTGGAACCGCCAGCAGCATCATGGGCAGGGTCTGCAGGATGTTCAGAGCGCCCATCTGCATGGCGGTCGCCCCGAGCATGGTGACCGCCACGACGTCGACGATGTAGTCGGCGAGGGACCGACCGGCGATGTCTGCGCCGTTGGAGACGTAGAGCCGCCTGAGGAGTGACGGGCGCGCTTGCCTGCCGGTCGCCGTATCCGCCGCGCTAGCCAAGGCTCGCCATCGGCCGGGCAGGCGCCGGGAACGATGCCGCTGTCGACCGCATCACTCCGTCCATCCTCCTCTGTGAGTTCTCTCGCGCGAGTCGCGCCGCGTCTTCCGGGAATTCCCCGCCGGCCGCCGCGCGAACAGGCACTGTCGTGCCCTCATCCTGACAGAAGAACGTGGAGAAGACGCGCGGTCAGCGCGCCCACGTTCCTCGCCTGACGGAGGCTGGATGTACCACTTGTGTACACACTTGGAATTAAGCGTAGTATGTACACATGGAGACCGTCACTAGTGAGATCACGACCCGCGAGCTGCGAAGCCAACTCTCCGACGTGCTCGGCCGTGCGATGTACGCAGGAGAACGCATCGGCATTACCCGCCACGGCAGGCTTGCCGCCGTCGTCGTGAGCGTTGAAGACCTCGAGGCTCTGGAGGAGTTCGAGATGACTCGCGACGTCGCGGCCTACGACGAAGCCAAGGCTGAGGACGACGGCACACGAATCAGCCATGCTGACCTCGTGGCCGACCTCGATGCATGAGCTACCGGATCGAATACACCGCCGCCGCCAGTCGTCTGATCCAAAAGGTGCCTCCGCCCGAACGCAAGAGGGTGCTGGATCTGACCGCGTCGCTGGCTGACAATCCGCGCCCGCATGGTTGCAAGAAGCTCACCGGGCGTGAAGCCTGGAGGGTGCGCAGCGGCAACTACCGCGTCATCTACGAAATCGACGACGGCCGCCTCCTTGTCACGGTCGTACGCGCCGGACACCGCCGGGACATCTACGACCAGTGATGCCCGACCCGAGCTGTTCGACGTCGCGCCCGAAACAGCACGCCAGCAAACCAGCAGGTCATGTCCAGTTTAATTTCAGACTCGACCCGTAGTGTCGTAGTCACCTCGAAGGTGCGAGTGATGAGGCGAAGGCCCCCAGCCAATGGCTGGGGGCCTTCGTTCGTCGCGGACCGCTATCGCCTACAGCGCGATCTGGCGGTTCACGTCCTTGTAGAGGAGGTAGCGGAACTTCGACGGCCCGCCCGCGTAGCAGGCCTGTGGGCAGAAGGCTCGCAGGGACATGTAGTCGCCGGCCTCGACCTCGACCCAGTCCTCGTTCAGACGGTATACCGCCTTGCCTTCGAGGACGTACAGGCCGTGCTCCATGACGTGGGTCTCGGCGAACGGGATCGACGCGCCAGGCTCGAAGGTCACGACGTTCACGTGCATGTCGAACGCCAGGTCCTCCGGGTCGAGCATGCGCGTGGTGCGCCAGGCCCCGTCGGTGTCCGGCATCGGGCTGGGCTCGATGTCGCGCTCGTTGCCGACGACGACGCGCGGCGCGTGCCCGGCCAGCGGGACGTAGCGCTTGCGCAGCCACTGGAACTGGGTCGGGTCGACGCCGTTGTTCGCGGCGCTCCAGTCGGTGCCGGCCGGCAGGAAAGCGAACCCGCCCTCCGTAAGCACGTGTTCCGTGCCGTCGATGATCACGGTCAGGCTGCCGGAGAGCACGAAGACGAACCCCTCGACCTCGGCCTGCGGCTCGGGACGCTTGGACCCGCCGCCGGGGGCGACCTCGACGATCGACTGGGCGAACGTCGTCGCACCGCCGGAGACCGGACGGTTGAGCACCCAGGCGCGCGCGCCGGTCCACTCCGGGAAGACGGAGGTGACGATGTCGCGCAGCACGCCGCGCGGGATGACGGTGTAGGCCTCGGTGACGACGGCGCGGTCGCTCAGCAGGTTCGACTGCGGCGGCAGGCCGCCGATCGCGCCTTGGTAGGCGGGCGCCGAAGCGCGGGCGGTGGCTAGCTCAGACATGGGTACCTTCTTCTGCATCGATGGGTCGGTTCAGCGCGAGGGAGTCGAGGGTCGCGGCGTCGACGCCGGCGGCCTCGACGATCTCGTCGGCCGTCAGGGCGCCGCAGACGAGTCCGCGGCGGATGAAGGCCGCGAGGGCGCGTGCCGTCGCCGGTTCGTCCATGACGGACGACTCGATCTCGTGCACGTAGTTGCGCAGGCGGGCCGCGGCAGCCGCGAACCCGTCCCGGTAGAACGCGTAGGTGGCCAGGTGGCGCGTGGGCAGCTGCGCGGGGTGCAGGTCCCACCCCTGGTAGATGCCCCGCTCGAGGTGGCGGCGGACGAGGCGCGCGTGCAGCCGCCACGCGGCCACCGCGTTCTCGGGGTCGCCGACGGGCAGGATGTTGGTCGAGCCGTCGGAGAGGTGCACGCCGGTACCCGCAACCGCGACCTGCATCGCGTTCTTCGCGAAGTCCGCGGCCGGGTGCTCCATCGACTGGTACGCGGCCGCGATCCCGAGCGACGCCGAGTAGTCGTAGGTGCCGTAGTGCAGGCTCGACACGCGGCCAGCGCCGGCGTGGATCAGGCGGGCGCTCGGGACCGTCCCGTCCGCCGCGAGGATCAGCTGCGGGGTCTCCATCTGCACCTCGAAGCGCAGCCGGCCGGCGGCCAGGCCGTGCGCGGCCTCGAGGCGCTCGACGACGTCGACCATCGCCTCCACCTGCTCCACCGAGGTGACCTTCGGCAGCGTGAGGACGAGGCCCTCCGGCAGCCGGTCCCCCGGCAGCCCGTGCTCGGCCCCTGCGGCGATGAGTGCGGAGACGAACAGGTCGAGCGTGCGCAGGCCGCGGCGGCGGGTCGGCGCCTCGAAGGACTTGAAGCGGATGCCGATGAACGGCGGAGCCGTGCCGGCCGCGACCGCCCGGGCCACGGCATCCGCGGCCGCCACAGCGTCGGCGTCCTCCTGCTCGTCGCCACGGTCGCCGTACCCGTCCTCGAAGTCCAGGCGCAGGTCCTCGATCGGTTCGGCGGCGAGCTTCGCCTGAACGAGCTCGGCCAGCACGGCCGCGCGGGAGTTCCCGCCGCCGTCGGCCCCGCCGAGGCCGATGGTCTCAGCGAGGGACTGCAGGCCGCCGGCGGCGCGCGCCGCCTCGAGGCCGCGGGCGCCCCAGTCGGCCGCCAGCTCCGGCGTGAATCGCTCGGCCGAGACGTACACGGTATGCACGGGCTGGCGGCGGCCGTCCTCGCCCGGGTAGCGGGTGGCGAGCTCGTGGTCGGCGGCGGCGAGACGGGCGTCGAGCGCCGTGGCAGCCTCCTGCCCGAGAACGGGTCCGATCGTCATGACGCGATGACCTCCCGGGTGAGGTGGCGGTAGGCGGGAAGCGTGAGGAACTCCTCGAAGTCCTCGTCGCGCCCGGAGACCAGGCGTTCGATCAGCTCGGCCGCGGGCACGTAGTACGTCGCGAATCGCTCCTCGTCGCCGACCTCGGCGCGCAACCGCTCGACCTCCTCGCCCAGGATGGTCTTGACCAGCTCAGCGGTGATGGTGTTGCCGGTGTCCTCGGCGACGACCTCGTTGCGGATCTGCTGCCAGATCTGCGAGCGGGAGATCTCCGCGGTGGCTGCGTCCTCCATCAGGTTGTGGATGGCGACCGCCCCGTTGCCCGAGAGCCACACGGCCGTGTAGTTGACGGCGACGTAGAGGTTCATGCGCACGCCGGCCTCGGTGACCCGGCCCGGCACGGACTCGACGTCGAGCAGCTGCTCGGGCGTGACCGCGACCTCCGGACGCTGGCGGTCCAGCTGGTTCGGCTTGGCGCCGAGGACGCCGTCGAACTCCTCGCGGCACACCTCGACCAGGTCCGGGTGGGCCACCCACGAGCCGTCGAATCCGTCGGCCGCCTCGCGCGCCTTGTCGGCGTGGACCTTCTCGAAGGCCGCCGCGGTCACGTCCGGCTCGCGGCGGTTCGGGATGAACGCCGCCATGCCGCCGATCGCGAAGGCGCCGCGCTTGTGGCACGTCTGCACGAGCAGCTCGGTGTAGGCGCGCATCAGCGGGGCCGTCATCGCGACGTCGGCGCGGTCCGGCATGACGAACTTCTCGCCCGCCCCGCGGAAGTACTTGATGATGCTGAACAGGTAGTCCCAGCGGCCGGCATTGAGGCCCGAGGCGTGCTCGCGCAGCTCGTAGAGGATCTCGTCCATCTGGAAGGCGGCCGGGATCGTCTCGATGAGGACCGTCGCGCGGACGGTGCCGTGCTCGAGCCCGAGCTCACCCTCGGCGAAGGTGAAGATGTCGTTCCACAGCCGCGCCTCGAGGTGGGACTCGGTCTTGGCGAGGTAGTAGTACGGTCCCTGCCCGGTCTCGGCCAGGTGGCGGGCGTTGTGGAAGAAGTGCAGCCCGAAGTCCACGAGCGCGCCGATGGCCGGCTGCCCGTTGATGCTCACGTGCGCCTCCGGCAGGTGCCAGCCGCGCGGTCGCATGACGACGACGGCGCGCGGGATGTCCGTGCGCAGCGTGTACGTCTTGCCCTCCGGCGAGGTGTAGGCCAGGGTGCCGCGGGCGGCCTCGGTCAGGTTCTTGATGCCGTCGACGACGTTGTGCCATGTCGGGGCCGACGCGTCCTCGAGGCACGCCAGCCACACCTTGGCGCCGGAGTTGAGGGCGTTGATCGCCATCTTCGCGGGCGACGGCGGCCCGGTGATCTCGACGCGGCGGTCGCGCAGGGCCTCGGGCGCGTCCGCGACCTTCCAGTCGCCGGCGCGCACGTCGGCGGTCTCCGGAAGGAAGTCCATGCGGCCGGTCTCGGCGGCCGCGGCGCGGGCGGCGACGCGGGCCTCGAGCAGCTCGTCGCGGGTCCCGGCGAAGCGGGTGTGCAGCTTCTCGACGAAAGCGAGGGCATCCGGCGTGAGGATCTCCTCGGCACCGGCAACGTCGGGTGCCGGCTGGGCGGTGATGGTCATCTCTGGTGCTCCTTTGTCGACGGGTGACTAGTTGGCGGTGGCCGGGGCGGGTGCCGAGGCGACCGCGACGATCGCGGCGGCCACCTCGGTGGCGACCTTCGGGTCGAACACGCTCGGAATGATGAAGCCGGGGTTGAGCTCGGCGTCACTCACGCGGGAGGCGATGGCCTCGGCCGCTGCCACCAGCATCTCATCGGTGATCTCGGATGTCTGCGCGTCCAGCAGACCGCGGAAGACGCCCGGGAACGCCAGGACGTTGTTGATCTGGTTCGGGAAGTCCGAACGCCCTGTGGCGACGACGGCGGCGTGCCGACCAGCGGCGGCGGGGTCGACCTCCGGGTCCGGGTTCGCCATCGCGAAGACGATCGAGTCCTTCGCCATGGAGGCCACGTGCTCCTCAGCCAGGATGTTCGGTCCGGAGACGCCGATGAAGACGTCCGCGCCGACGATGGCCTCGTGCAGGGACCCGGTGAAGCCCTCGGGGTTCGTGTTCTCCGCGATCCAGACGCGGTGCGCGTCCGTGTGCTCCTGGCCGCGGGCGATCGCGCCATTGCGGCCGCAGGCGACGATGTTCGTCGCCCCGCTGGCCTGCAGCAGCCCGATGATGGCGTGGCCCGCGGCGCCGACACCGGAGACCACGATCTTGACGTCGCCGATCTGCTTGCCGACGACCTTGAGCGCGTTGACGAGGGCCGCCAGGGTGACGATCGCCGTGCCGTGCTGGTCGTCATGGAAAACGGGGATGTCGAGCTCGTCGCGCAGGCGGCGCTCGATCTCGAAGCAGCGCGGGGCCGCGATGTCCTCGAGGTTCACGCCGCCGTAGACCGGGGCGATGGCCTTGACGACGGCGATGATCTCCTCGGTGTCCTGCGTATCCAGGCAGACGGGCCACGCGTCGACGCCGGCGAACTGCTTGAAGAGGGCCGCTTTGCCCTCCATGACGGGCAGGGCGGCTTCGGGGCCGATGTTGCCCAGACCCAGCACGGCGGACCCGTCTGAGACCACGGCGATGGTGTTGCGCTTGACCGTCAGTCGGCGCGCGTCGTCCTTGTTCGCGGCGATGGCCTGGCAGACGCGGGCGACGCCGGGGGTGTAGGCGCGGGAGAGGTCGTCGCGGTTGCGCAGGGCGACCTTGGGGTTGATCTCGAGCTTGCCGCCGAGGTGCATGAGGAGGGTGCGGTCGGAGACCTTGCGCACGTGCACACCCTCGAGGTCGTCGAGCGCCCCGCGGATCTGTTCCGCGTGGGAGGTGTCCGTGGTGTTGCAGCTGACGTCCACGACGACGTTGTCGTGACCCGACTCGACGACGTCGAGCGCCGTGACCGAACCGCCCGCGGCGCCGACGGCGGCGGCGAGCTCGCTGGTCGCGGTGATGGTGGCTGGGGCTTCGACGCGGATCGTCAGCGAGTAGCCGGGGCTGGGTGCTCCCATGTTCCGTACCTCCTTGTAGGCCTCGTCGTGCAAAGCGACGGGTGGCAATCCTCCGATTGCCGAGAACTTCTTTCCGTATAGTGGATACTATGATTTACATCATGGAATTTCAAGGCCCAAGACTCAGTTCCGTGCGAAAAAATTTCGTTGGGCGGAAAAACCGTTCGGCGATGCGATAGCCTGACAAGTGGGTCACAAGCCCCTGTGACATCGAGAATGCGACCACATCGCGAGGAGTGCACATGACCGCCAAGACCAGTTCGGGCGTCCAATCCGTTGAGCGGGCCTTCGACCTGCTCGAGCTCATCGCGCGCGCCGGCGGCGAATGCACCCTGAGCGAACTCGCCGAACAGACCCCGCTGCCGCTGCCGACGATCCACCGCCTGCTGCGCACTCTCGTCGGAATCGGCCACGTACGCCAGCTGCCCAACCGCCGCTACGCCCTGGGCCCGCGCCTGATCCGCCTCGGCGAGGTCGCCAACCGCCAGCTCGGCGCCCTCGCGGCCCCGGTGCTGCGCTCGCTGGTCCAGGAGCTCGGCGAGTCCGCCAACCTGGCGGTGCTCGACGGCGACATGGTCACGTACACGGGCCAGGTCCCCTCCCCGCACAGCATGCGGATGAACACCGAGGTGGGCCGCCGCGCCAACCTGCACAACTCCGGCGTCGGCAAGGCGATCCTCGCCACGCTCGACGACGAGCGCATCACCCGCCTGGTCCTGCAGGCCGGCATGCCGGCCGCCACCGAACACTCGATCTCCACGTTGCCGGCCCTCATGGCCGAGGTGGAGCAGATCCGCGCGCAGGGTTACGCGGTCGACGAGGAGGAGCAGGAGATCGGCGTCCGCTGCTTCGCGATGCCCGTCTCGGGCGCCCCGACCCCCATGGCCCTGTCCATCTCGGGCCCCATCTCGCGCGTCGGCGAGGATTTCGCAGTCAAGGCGGTCGACGCCCTCAAGCGGGCCACCGGCACCATCTCGGAAGCCCTCACCGGCGTCAGCGCCTGATCGGCCCCGGGCGCGCAGTCCGGTGCGCCCGGCGGCAACGACCGCTGGACCCGGACCCGGACCCGGCCGCGGTCGGCCATTCACGCAACGGCCCCGACCGCGCCACCACCGAAATGGATGGCGAAAGCCGGGGGAATACCTGTTGGTATTCCCCCGGCTTTCGCCATCCGTTCAGCTATCCCGTAGTCCCCGGGACCCGCCGGTTCACGTGCTCCGGACGTGGTCCTGGCGCGCCGACTGCTCGGCATCCTGGAGCACCTCGCGGCGGTCGACGCCGTCGGGCAGCTCCGGCTCGATGCCCGCCTCGTCGCAGGCCTTGAGGTGTTGCGCCAATGCCACTGTGAACTGCTCGGCGGTCACCACGGGGACCTCGTCGCCCTTGGCGTCGATGAGCTTGCCCGCCTCGTAGTGGTCCCCCTCGCGCAGGCTGCGGATTTCCTCCGTCTTGACCATGCGCGGCGGGGCCGCGTGGAACACCGAGCCCCCCTTGGAGTTTCCGGCCTTGATCTCGTTGAAGACGATGTTCAGTGCCACGGCCATGACGGCTGCCGAACTGATGCCCGAGTGGAAGATCGTCCCGACCCACGCCGGGAAGTGCTCGTAGAAGCCCTCCGCCACGACGGGGATCATGCCGAACGCGATCGACGCGGAGACGATGATCAGGTTCTGCCCGCTGAACTGGACCTTGGAGAGCGTCCGGATCCCGGACGCGGCCACGGTCCCGAAGAGAACGATTCCGGCGCCGCCGAGCACGGGCAGCGGGATCGACGCGACCACGCGCCCCAGGACCGGCAGGAGGCCGAGGATCAGCAGGATCACGCCGCCGGCGGTGACGACGAACCGGCTCTTCACACCGGTGATCGCCACGAGGCCGACGTTCTGGGCGAACGCGCTCTGCGTGAACGTGTTGAATACCGGCGCCGCGATCGAGGAGATCATATCCGCCCGCAGCCCGTCGGCGATGCGCCGGGAGTCGACGCGGGTCTTGGCGATCTCCCCGACGGCCAGAATGTCCGCCGTCGTCTCCGTGAGGATGACCAGCACCACGATGACCATCGAGATGATGGCGCCGGCGTGGAACGTCGGCGGGCCGAAAGCGAACGGCTGCGGCAGGGCGAAGAACGCACCCTGCCCGACCTGCGAGAAGTCGGCCATGCCGATCCCCCACGCGACCAGCGTGCCGATGACGATGGCCAGCAGGATCGAAAGCCGCGAGATCGCCGCGTTGCCGACCTTGCTCAGCGCCAGCACGATGACCAGGGTCATCGCGGCGAGGCCGATGTTCTCCAGGCTCGCGTAGTCCGCGGCCGAAGAGTTCCCGCCCATGGCCCAGTTCGCGGCGACGGGTGTCAACGACAGCCCGATCATCGTGATGACCACGCCCGTCACGACCGGCGGGAAGAAGCGGACGATCCTGGCGAAGAACGGGGCGATCAGGAACCCGATGACGGCGGCCGTCAACACCGCCCCGAACACGGCCTGGATTCCCCCTCCGTCCTGCGCGATCGCCACGAGCGTGGCGACGGACGCGAAGGACGTGCCCTGCACGAGCGGCAGCTGGCACCCGAAGAACGGGATGCCGACGGTTTGCAGGATCGTCGCGAGCCCGCCGACGAACAGGCAGCAGGCGACCAGGACCGCCTGCTCGCCGGGCCCGAGCCCGGCCGCGGCGCCGATGATCAGCGGCGGCGCGATGATGCCGCCGTACATCGTCAGGACGTGCTGGAGCCCGTAGGCGAACGTCCGCCCCAGTGGCAGGCGCTCGTCCTCCGGCCGCGCGGGTCTACTCTTGCGTGCAACTGTCACAGCTGACCTCCTTGTCAGACAGATTCCGTGCGGCGGTTTAGCAGAATCCGGAAGAGTTCTCCCAGATCGGGTGGGTGTCCGGAACGCCGTCGCGCTTGATCGCCGCCTCGATCAGGCCGTAGGGGCGGTCGGCAGCGAAGAAGACCTCGTTGGGGTTGTCCTGCCCGAACGGGGTCAGGTCGACGAGGAAGTGGTGGTTGTTGGGCAGGCTCATGCGGATCTCGTCGATCTCCGGGTGCGCCTCGAGCACGGCCTCGCCCATCTTGAACATCGTCTGCTGCAGCGCGAGCGAGTGGGTGTCGGCGAAGGCGCCCAGCAGCAGGCGGCGCACGGAGGCGTAGACGTCGTCGAACCGGATCCCGCCGCCGGCGACGGCGTCCGTGTTGTACCGCCAGCGGGCGGTGACGTCGGTCGCGAGGATACGGTCCGTGGTCTCCTTCAGGGTCGTGTAACGGTCCCGCGGGAAGCCGTGGAACTCGCTGCCCGTGGACTTCAGAACGGTCAGGCCCTCGATGCCAGCGACGATGTTGTTCTGACCGTCGGCGATCTCCAGGATCGCGGTGCGGATCTCGGACTTGTTCGCGGAGAACGCGTGGTCGTGGTCCTCGATCCGGTCCCAGAAGAACTGCTGCCCGGCCCAGCGGCCGCCCGTGACCCACTCGAACTCGGTCGTGAAGTGGTCGCCGAGGCGCGTGAGGAAACCCTCGAGGGTGCCCACGCCGTCGCGGGCGAACGCGTAGACCGTGTTCTTCTGGGTGTCCGTGGCCACGACGGCGGCGTTGTCGCCCTCCGTGTGCGCGGCGGTGAAATCGCCGTGCAGCTGGGACGTGATGTTCAGGTCCTCGATCTGGTGGCGCGCGGTGTCGCGGGTGATCTTGACGAGTCGGACCTCGGCCTTGCCGTACTGGTTGCGCCCCAGCACGATCTTGGTGCCGGTGGAGGTTTCGGATGCGGTCAGAGTCATGGTTCTAGCTTCCTCGGTAGGTTGAATAGGCGAACGGGCTGATGAGCAGGGGCACGTGGTAGTGCGCGTCCACGTCGGTGACGCGGAAGGCGATGACGACCTCCGGGAAGAAGGAGTCCGTGTCCTGCGCGGCGAAGTAGTCGCCGGTGCTGAAGGTGACGCGGTAGGTGCCCTGCTCCACGGCGGGCGGGCTCAGGTCGGTGATTCGGCCGTCGTCGTCGGTTCTCCCGTCGCCGATGGCCGTCCACTCATCGCCCGCGAGCTGTTCGAGCTTCGCGGCGACCCCGGAGGCCGGTCGCCCGGCCGCAGTGTCGAGGACGTGGGTGGTGATGTGGCTCGTGTGTCCACTAGCGCTCATCGAGTCTCTCCTTTGCACTTGTCTGCAGGTGTCCCCCGGTGCGGGCCCGACGACGGCCGCGCCAGCACCGGCGTGTGGTTCGTCAGGGGTGCTGCGCGCCGGCGGCAGCCGGTTCGGCAACGGCGCCGTGCAGGCGCAGCAGGGCGATCTGCCGCAGCTGGTCGGCCGTCTCCGCGGCCTCGGCCTCGTCAGTGTTCTGCACGCGGCGGGTGGCCTCGGAGAGGATCTCCTCGGCGCTGCGCCCGGCGGCGCGGATCAGAAAGACCCGGCCGAAGCGCTTCTCGTAGGCCTGATTGGCTTCAACGAGGCGGGCGGCCGTTTCGGCGGCGGGGTCGAGGGCGGCCTGTTCGCCGCGGCTGAGGCACGCCTCGGCCCCCGAGCCCTCGGCGCGTTCGCCAATGCGGGGATGGTGTGCGAGCGCGGCGTCGACTTCGGCGTCGGTGAAGGGGTTCGCGGCACTGGAGGCGGCGGCGGCGAGCGATTCGGCATCAGCGTAGGGCCGGCCGGCGACCAGCTCGTCGACCCAGCGGTCGACGTCGAGGCAGGGCCGCACGGCGGCACGGGCCTCGTCGGGAGTCAGTGAATTGAAGGTGCTCAGGTTCATGGGAGTTCAGCTCTTTCGTCGTCTAGACAACGTCCACCTCAATGCTGAACACCCTTGACCATTGGCGGGCGGACCCGCATCAACTTGATTCGATGTTTTTGTATGGTGGAACTTCTCTTCCATCAATGTAACGCCGGTCACGTCGAGCCTGTCAACCCCGTGGTCGAAAATTCTTGGGAACGACCTGTCCCCGCCCTTCGTCGCCACACAGGGGCGGACGAAGGCCGCACGTGGAACCAGGCCTCGAATCCGTCCGCCGACACCCCTTGCCACCACCGCACGCAGGACGCATACTAGTTTTCAGGATTCAGAATTTAGATTCCACATTATGGAATGCAGGAGAACTTTCGATACGAGGAGACAACATGAACACCACGACCGGCCCCCGCACCCCGGACCACTCCGCGGACTCCTCCCCGCGCGCCGCAGCCGAACGAGCGGCGACAGTCGCTCCGACATTGTTCTACGCCCCCGTGGGCCTGGACCCGGACTTCGTTCCGCGCTCGTATTCGACGGGCGCCCCGCGCCGGTCACTGTGGGGTCGACTGACGGGCCTGATCGCCCGCGATTGATCCTCGCTACCGGTCGGTAACTATTGCCAGCACGGGCCCTCGGTGTTGGAATGTGGGCATGAGCGCACCAGAAACGGCTGCGGCCGACACCATGGTTCTGCTGGCGATCGGAACCAAGAAGGGCCTGTGGCTCGCCGCGAGCGAGGACCGCGAGCACTGGACCCTGTCCGATCCGCACTTCCTCATTCTCGAGGCCTCGTCCGTCGCAATCGACACCCGCAACGGGGCCCCGCGCGTCCTCGCCGGGCTGCTGGACTGGCACTGGGGCCCGACGGTCGTCACGAGCGACGACCTCGGTGCCACCTGGACCGACCCCGAGCAGGGGGCCATCAAGTTCCCGCCGGACACCGGCGCCGCGCTCGAGCGCGTCTGGCACCTGCGCCCGGACGCGGCCTCGCGCCCCGGCATCGTGTGGGCCGGCGCCGAGCCGCACTCGCTGTGGCGCTCCGAGGACGGCGGCGAGACCTTCAAACTCAACCGCGGCCTGTGGGACCACCCGCAGCGGGCGAGCTGGGAACCCGGCGGCGGCGGACCCTGCCTGCACACCGTGGACCCCGACCCGGACAGCGAGCAGATCCACATCGCCGCCTCGGCGGCGGGCGTCTACCGCTCCGACGACGGCGGCGCCACGTGGGAGCCCGCGAACCGCGGCATCGCCGCCGGCTTCCTGCCCGGCGAAGAGCCCGAGTACGGCCAGTGCGTGCACCGGATCGCCCGCGACGCGGAGCAGCCCGGGCGCCTGTACGCCCAGAACCACGGGGGCGTGTACCGCTCGGACGACGCCGGCGGGACATGGGTCTCGATCGCCGACGGGCTGCCGGGCGACTTCGGATTCACGTTCCTCACGCACCCGCGGATCGGCGGCACCGGCTGGGTCATTCCGATGGCCGCGGATATCGACCGGATCCCGGCCGGCGCGCGCGTCTCCGTCTACAAGACCGAGGACGGCGGCGACACCTGGACGGAGAACCACGCCGGCCTGCCGGACAAGGATTTCAACACCATCCTGCGCGACGCCTCCGCAGTCGACGACCACCCGGAGTCCACGGGGGTCTACTTCGGAACGCGCGCGGGCGAGGTGTTCGCGAGCGCCGACGAGGGCGCGACCTTCACTCGGGTCGCGCACCGGCTGCCGGACGTGCTGAGCGTGCGGGCCGCCGTCGTGCCGAAGACCGCCCTGCCCCAGGGATCGGCGAAGTACGTCCCTCAGTTCCCGGAGGAGTAGGGGCGTGGGCGAGGTCATCGTGGACGTCCCGCAGGTGCTCGCGGCGTCGGTGGACGGGGCGCGCGAGCTGCGCGTCGAGGTGGACGACGGCGCCGACCCGAGCATCGGGGCGGTGCTCGACGTGCTCGCCGAACGCCACCCCAGGTTCGGCCGCAAGATCCGCAACGAGCTCGGCGAGGTGCGGCGTTACGCCAATGTGTTCATCGGGCAGGACAACATCCGCGACCTGGCCGGGCAGGACACTCCGATTCCGGCCGGCACGCGGGTCATGATCGTGCAGTCGGTCGCCGGCGGCTGAGAGCCCAGTCCGGCGCATAGACTTGCTGGGCACACCCGCTCAGACAAGGACGATGATGACCCAGATCCTGCAGCCCACCGGCGATCGCGTGACCCGCGAAGACTGCGTGGCGGCCGATGCGGCGAACCCGCTCGCCGGCTTCCGCGACCGCTTCCGCCTGCCCGAATCCGTGATCTACCTCGACGGCAACTCGCTCGGCGCCCTGCCCGTCGGCTCGGCCGAACGCGCGGCCGAGGTCGTCGAGAAGGAATGGGGCACGGGCCTGATCCGCTCGTGGAACACGGCCGGCTGGTTCGATCTCCCGCGCACCCTCGGTGACAAGGTCGCCCGGCTCATCGGCGGCAACGAGGGCGAATGCGTCGTCACCGATACCACCACCCTGAACCTCTTCAAGGCGCTCGCCTCGGCCGTGCGCATCCAGCAGGCCGAGCACCCGGCCAAGCGCGTCATCCTGACCGAACGCGACAACTTCCCCACCGACGTCTACATCGCCGAGGGTCTGGCCGACTTCCTCAACAGCGCGATCGAGCGCGTCTCCGCCGAGACGGGCACCGCCTACGAGGTGCGCCTCATCGACGAGGACCTCCCCCTCGAGGCCGCGCTGGACGACGACGTCGCCGTCGTCGCGCTCTCCCACGTCAACTATCGCACCGGCGCCATGTGGGACATGGCGGCCGTGACGGCCGCAGCGCACGACGCCGGGGCCCTAGCGATCTGGGACCTCGCCCACTCGGCGGGCGCGGTCGAGGTCGACCTCAACGACGCAGACGCCGACTACGCCGTCGGCTGCACCTACAAGTACCTCAACGGCGGCCCCGGCTCCCCCGCCTTCGTCTGGGTGAACGAACGCCACCAGGCGCGCTTCTGGCAGCCGCTCTCGGGCTGGTGGTCGCACGCGAGCCCGTTCGCGATGGCCGACTCCTACACGCCGGCCGACGACATCCGCCGGTTCATGTGCGGCACGCAGCCCGTCACGTCGCTCGCGATGGTCGAGAACGGCCTGGACATCGCCCTCGCCGCGGACATGACCACCGTTCGGGCGGTCTCGCTCGAGCTGACGGACCTCTTCATCCGGCTCGTGCGCGAGCGCTGCGGCGAACACCCGCTCACCCTCGTCACACCCGAGGAGCACGCGCGCCGCGGCAGCCACGCGAGTTTCCTGCACCCGGAGGGCTACGCGGTCATGGCGGCCCTGATCGAGCGCGGCGTCATCGGCGACTACCGCGAGCCGCACGTCCTGCGCTTCGGCGTCACCCCGCTGTACGTGGGCTTCGCCGACGTCTACGATGCGGTCGAGGCGCTGCGCGACATCCTTGACACGCGCGCATGGGACGCCGCAGAGTTCAAGGTACGAAACGCCGTCACCTAGCAGGAAGAGGGCAGGAGAGTGCCGTGATTCATTCAGAACCGCACACCGAACCGGTGATCGTTCAGGTCTCCGAGGCCCGGACGGCCGTGGTGAGGGGCCAGGACGTGGCCCTCGCCGACCTGACGTCCTTCTACGACGCCGCCTTCGCGGCGCTGGGCGAGGTGCTCGCCGAGCGGAACCTGACACCCGTGGGCCCGGCGTTCGGACTCATGACGCGCCCGCCGACCGAGACGATGGACCTGGAAGTCGGCTTCGCGATCGACCACCCGCTCGAGGGCGCGCACACCGCGAGCTCCGGCGTCGTCGTCGAACCCTCCATCCTGCCCGAGGGGACGACGGCGGCCGCCTCCCACCTGGGCGCCTACGACGCCCTGGGCGACGCGTGGGAGGCGTTCATGGCCTGGATCGCGGAGCAGGGCTACGCCCCGCAGCTGCCCTTCTGGGAGGTTTACGTGACCGAGCCGAGCCCCGACGCCGACCCGGCCTCGATGCGCACGGACCTGTTCGTGCCCGTCGCCAAGAACGCCGGCGTCGCATGATCGCGCTGCTGCGCCTGCTGCGCGAGGACCTCAAGGCGGCGCGTGCCCAGGACCCGGCCGCCCGCAACGACCTCGAGGTGGCGCTCGCGTACTCCGGGGTGCACGCGATCTGGGCGTACCGGATCGCGCACGCGCTCTGGCAGCGGCCCCCGTTCCGGCCGGCGGCGCGCGTGCTGAGCCAGTTGGCCCGCTTCTTCACCGGCGTGGAGATCCATCCGGGGGCGACCATCGGCCGGCGACCGTTCATCGACCACGGCTCGGAGATCGTTATCGGCGAGACCACCGTAATGGGCGACGACATCATGATGTACCAGGGAACCACGGTCGGCGGCCGCACGCTCCAGGTGCCGTGCGACGTCAACGAGCGCCGCCACGCGATCATCGGCGACCGCGTCATGCTCGGCGCCGGCTGCCGCATCATCGGGCCCCTCACGATCGGCGACGACACCGCGATCGGCGCGAACGCCGTCGTCGTGCGGGACGTGCCCGCGGACTCGATCGCGATCGGCATGCCCGCCGTGCACCGACACAAGGACAGCGACTACCCGCTGGACCCGCGCACGGACCTCATCGACCCGGCGGTGCTGCTCTAGTCCGGCCACGTCAGGGAAGTTCGCGGCTCAGCGCCGACGGCGGCACGTGCGCGGACTCCTGCACGTCGACGCGGCGCATGCCGCAGTCGCCGCACATCACGTAGAGCACACGCCCGGCCGACGTCGCGTGACTCGATTCGACGCGCCAGCCGTGTTCGTGCGCGGCGGGCAGGTCCGTTACGGCGGGGACGGGGCGGGCGGAGTGCTGTTCTCTGGTTCTCATGAATCCACCATGATGTAATGCCATTATGCATCTCAACCCTTACGGAGAGTACGCGGTCCTCCTCGCCGCCTCCCTTGCGAACGACTGGCCGGAGGACCGCGCGGGCATCGAGGACAGGACCCGCGAGTTCGGCATGACCATGTCGTTCCCCACCGCCCAGGACGATCACGGGCAGACCCGCGCCGTGATCGACGCGTGGCTCGAGGTCGTCGACGCGGGTGACGACCAGGAGCGGGCGCGGCTGCTCAACGCGCACATGGCGGCGGTCGCGGCCTATCCGCGCCTCACCGACCACGACACCGAGGGCTGGCACCTGCACTACCGCGACGACGAACAGGCCCTGCCCCATGTGCTGCGGGCCGTGATCAGCGTGGGTACCGCGCTGCACCTGACGACGCGCGGCATGCACCGCCTGTCCCGCTGCGCGGCCGGGCAGACGCCGGGCGACGAGTGCGACGCCGTCGTCGTGGACGTGACGCGCAACGGCCGCCAGCGCTACTGTTCGGTCCGCTGCGCCAATCGGGACGCGGTCCGCCGCCACCGGGCGCGCGGCGGGCGTTGACGGGCCGCGGGGCCGATCTCAGCCGAAGAACCGCTCCAGGGTGGTGACCACGCCGTTCTCGGCGTTCGACGGGGCCCGGTGGCGCGCGGCCGCCAAGATGTCCGGGTGGGCGTTGGCCATGGCGTAGGAGTGCTCCGCCCGGCCCATCATCTCGAGGTCGTTGAGGTAGTCGCCGAAGACGATCGTCTGCGCCGGCGTGACGCCCAGCGCGGCCTGCAGGTCCTCGAGCGCGAGACCCTTGTTGACGTCGGGCCGCATGATGTCGACCCACTGCGGGCCGGAGACGACGACCCGGTTGCCGGGCGCGACCTCTTCGAGGACCGGTGCCACGCGGTGGGCCGCGCCGTTGAGGTCGAACACGGCGACCTTCAGGAATTCGTCGTCGACCGCCAGCAGATCCGGCACGGGGGTGAGGCAGGCGTAGTATTTCTCGGCCTCCCCCAGGAACGCCGGCTCTCTCCGCTCGACGTAGGCCGACGCCTTGCCGCACAGCACGATCCCGAGGTCGTGCCGTTCGCGCGGCAGCGCCCGAACCCGGGCCACGATTTCGCGGGCGCGCTCGGTATCGAGCGTACGCGAGGAGACCTCGACGCCGTCGCGCATGACCAGGCCGCCGTTCTCGGCGATGATGGCCAGCCCCTCGCCGGCGAAGTCGCGGACGAGGGTCGCGTACTGCCGGCCCGAAGCGGGGACGAAGGTCACCGCGGCCGCGCGCATACGCTCCAGGACCGGCCAGAACGAGTCCGGCACGGTGCCGTCGGCCCCGAGGAGCGTGCCGTCCATGTCGGTGACGACGAGGCGGATCCCGGCCGCGACCTCGCCCACCTACATCCCGCCTTCGGCGGCCATGTTGGAGAAGCGCGAGTAGTGCCCCTGGAAGGCGACGGTGATGGTCTTGGTTGGACCGTTACGGTGCTTGGCGACGATGACGTCGGCCTCGCCGGCGCGTGGGGACTCCTTGTCGTAGATGTCCTCACGGTGCAGGAGGATGACCATGTCGGCGTCCTGCTCGATCGAGCCGGACTCACGCAGGTCGGAGACCATGGGCTTCTTGTCGGTGCGCTGCTCGGAACCACGGTTGAGCTGGGACAGCGCGATGACCGGGACATCCAGCTCCTTGGCCAGCAGCTTGAGGGCACGCGAGAACTCGGAGACCTCCTGCTGGCGCGACTCGACACGCTTGCCGGAGCTCATGAGCTGCAGGTAGTCGAGAACGACCATCTTGAGATCGTGCTTCTGCTT
Source organism: Zhihengliuella halotolerans (assembly GCF_004217565.1). NCBI lineage: Bacteria > Bacillati > Actinomycetota > Actinomycetes > Micrococcales > Micrococcaceae > Zhihengliuella > Zhihengliuella halotolerans. The sequence continues at coordinate 2,952,515 of NZ_SHLA01000001.1, forward strand.
CAGGCGGCGGCACTTGGCGCGGATTTCCATGAGCGACATGTTGGGCGAGTCGTCGATGTAGAGCGGCGCGTCGTTCAGCCGGCCCATCGTGGTGGCGATCTTGCCCCACTGGTCGTCCTTCACGGTGCCCTTGCGCAGGTCCTGCAGTCCGATCGAGGCCTCCGCGGAGAGCAGGCGCATCGCGATCTCGTTCCGCCCCATTTCGAGGGAGAAGAAAACCGTGGTCATGTTGTTCGCGATGGCCGCCGACCGGGCGAAGTCCAGTGCGAACGTCGACTTGCCGACCGCGGGGCGGGCGGCGATGACGATCATCTGGCCACCGTGCAGGCCCTGGGTGAGCTCGTCGAACTCGTAGAAGCCCGTGGGTACGCCGATGATTCCCTCGCCCCGGCTACCGGCGGACTCGATCTCGTCGACCGTGCCCTCGATGATGTCGCGCAGGGCCACATAGTCCTCGCCGCCCCGGCGCTCGGCCACGTTCATGACCTCGGCCTGCGCGGTGTTGACGATGTCGTCGACCTCGCCATCCTGCGAGTAGCCGAGCTGGACAATCTTCGTCCCGGCGTCCACGAGCCGGCGAAGCACACCGCGTTCTCGCACGATCTCGGCGTAGAAACCGGCGTTCGCGGCCGTCGGCACGGATTGGATGAGCGTGTGCAGATAAGCCGGGCCGCCGACGCGGGAAATGTCGCCGCGCTTGGTCAGCAGGTCCGCCACCGTGACGGCATCGGCGGGCTCGCCGCGACCGTAGAGATCGATGATCGCTTCGTAGACGAGCTCGTGGGACGGCCGGTAGAAGTCGGGGCCGCGCAGAACTTCGACGCAGTCGGCGATCGCATCCTTGGAGAGCATCATGCCGCCGAGCACTGACTGCTCGGCGACGATGTCCTGCGGCGGGGTGCGCCCGACGTCGGAGGAGCGGTTCTCGTCGATATCCGAGTGAGTCAGAGTCACTGCATTCCTTTCGCCACCGAACGCCGCCTGGCGCCGTCATCACCTCCATGATCCGCCGCCGCACCCGCAGAATGGGGCGCCCGACGTGCGCGCGCGAACGGATTCGCCACGGGAGGGATGTTGAAACAGTAGACCTTGTTTATCCCCACTCCAACTAAGTTATCCACAGGTCTTGTGGAGAAGTTGTGGGCGATTGTGCACAGTCTGGGGACGGAGCTGTGGACAGGAGATTATTTTTCACCGTTATTTGGCGTTGACTAGGCATTTCCTTGTTGCACAGGTGTGGACAGAAAGTTTTTCATCCCCAACCTTCAACCTTGCATTGCGTGTTCAGGCCCCGGAGGGCCCCGAAGCGCGACAAGTTATCCACAGGTTTTGTCCACTTACCCACAGACACGCCCGAGGTGGTCTGTGGGTGCAGAAGCAAGGGGAAATGCAACGGGTGAGGTCAAGGCCTGCCGGCACGGGGATTAAACTGTTAGTCTCCGCGTATGAATGCAGATAAGAAGGTTTGCGGACTCGATCCGTCGTCGGAGTTCGTCCACCTCGCCGCCGAGGTCTTCGGGATCCTCTCGGACCCCACGCGCATCCGGATCGTGCTGGCCCTGCGGGCGAGTCCCGAGCTCTCGGTCAACGCCATCGCCGAGGCCGTGGGCAAGAGCCCCTCGGGCGTCTCCCAGCACCTGGCGCGGCTGCGCATGGCGCGGATGGTGACGACCCGCCAGGACGGCACGCGGGTGCTCTACCGCCTGGCCGACGAGCATGCTGCGGCCCTCGTCGCCGAGGCCGTCAAACAGGCCGAGCACGCCGTGGCCGGCGGAGCGGCGCCGCCGCACCATCACGCCCCGCAGGAGTGATCCGATGCTCGCGGTCCTGAGCGACGGAGTGTACGCCCGGCTGTTCGGTGCCCAGGTGGTCGCCCTGCTGGGCACCGGGCTGCTCACCGTCGCTCTGGGCCTGCTGGCCTTCGACGTGGCCGGCGGAGAGGCCGGCATCGTCATGGGCACGGCGATGACCATCAAGATGATCGCCTACGTGGCGGTCGCGCCGGTCGTGACCGCCCTGACCACCCGCGCCGGGCGCAAGCAGCTGCTCGTCACGGCCAACGTCGTCCGCACACTGATCGCGCTGTGCCTGCCACTGGTGGGCGAGGCCTGGCAGATCTACGTCCTGATCTTCCTGCTGCAGTCGGCCTCGGCCACGTTCACGCCGGCCTTCCAAGCCGTGATCCCGTCCGTGCTGCCCGACGAGCGCGACTACACGCGGGCGCTCTCCCTCTCTCGGCTCGCCTACGACCTCGAGTCCCTGCTCAGCCCCGCCATCGCCGCGCTGCTGCTGACGGTGGCGAGCTACCACGACTTGTTCGTCGGCACCGTCGTCGGATTCGCCGCGTCGGCGGCGCTCGTCGCCTCCGCCCGGCTCCCGGCCATCGAGGTGGCGTCCGGTACCGGCTTCCTCGATCGGCTTTCCCGTGGTGCCCGGCGATTCATCGGGCGGCGCGAGCTGCGCGGCCTGCTGGCTCTCGACCTCGTCGTCGCGAGCGGCACCGCCATGCTCATCGTCAATACGGTGGTCCTCGTCCAGGCCGATCTGGGCCGCGCCCAGTCGGACGTCGCCCTTCTGCTGGCGGCGGGCGGGGCCGGCTCGATGGCCGTCGCGCTGGTCGTGCCGCGGCTGCTGGACGCGATCGCCGACCGGACGCTCATGCTGGCGGGGGCGGCCCTCATGCCAGCCGCCCTCACCGCGATGGCTGCCACGATCCACTGGGGGTCCGGCCCCGCCCAATGGCTGGCCCTGATCGGTCTGTGGTTCGTCGTGGGCGCGGCGTCGTCGGCGATCCTCACCCCGTCTGCGCGCCTGCTGGCGCGAAACAGCGGCACGGAGACGCGGGGCGCGGTCTTCACAGCCCAGTTCTCCCTCTCACACGCGTGTTTCCTGCTGACGTACCCACTGGCCGGAGGCCTCGGTGCCGCGTACGGACTGTCGTCGGCCGCCGTCATCCTCGCGGGGACCGGTGCCGTCGGCACCGCGCTGGCGTTCGCTGCGTGGCGGGAGCCCGCGACGAGGAACCTCCGAACCTCGCCAAGGTGATACTTCAGGCTGATGCGTCAGGCGGTGCCACCGGCGTAGATTGGAGGGACGGGCGCACCGGGCGCCCGCGAACGGCCACGCGAGAAGGAATGATTGACATGTTCGAGGTCTCGATCGCCGAGGCGATCATCTTCCTGACTGTCTTCGGCATCATCGTCGGTGTCCTCTGGGCCATCTTCGTCTCGCGCCCCAAGACGGCCGTCAGCGAGGAGGAGCAGTACATCCAGCGCCTCAATTCGCAGTGGGCCCAGCAGCGCCACGAGGAGACCCAGCGGGCGGAACGGATCCGCCGCGAGACGGAGCAGCGCCTCCCGGCCAACCGCAGCACACCGGTCGCCTCGGTCAACGATCCCACCGCGGCCGCCGGCCCGTCCATGATGCACCCGTCGGGGACCATGCCCGGCGGCGCCGACGCGAACCCCGAGTACCACGCCGTCCTCGCGCTCGTGCAGCAGGGACGCATCGTCGAGGCCGTGAAGAAGGTCCGTCAGGACACCGGCATCGGCCTGGTCGATGCGAAGAAGTTCATCGACCAGATGTCCGGCCGTTAAGCCACGCGAGGCCCCCACCCGTGCGGGTGGGGGCCTCGCGTGCAGTGCGAAGAACGCGTGCGGCTGACGCCGCGCGCGACTACTTCTTCTTCGCGGCCGGGACGACCTGCAGTGCGATGGTCGCCGAGACGTCCTCGTGCAGGCGCACGGTGGCCTCGTAGTTGCCGGTGGCCTTGATGTGCTCCGGCAGTTCGACCTTGCGCTTGTCGATGGCGCCGAGACCGGAGGCCTCGACGGCCTTCGCGACGTCGTCGACCTTGACGGTGCCGAACAGGCGACCGGACTCGCCGGTCTTCACCTGCACCTTCACCGGCTTGGAGGACAGCTTCGCAGCCAGTTCCTTGGCCTCTTCCAGCGAGGCGACAGCGCGTGCAGCACGCGCGGCCTTGATGGACTCGACCTGCTTCTCGCCACCCTTGGACCAGGTGATGGCCACGCCGCGGGGCAGAAGGTAGTTACGGGCGTAACCGTTCTTCACCTCGACGATGTCGCCAGCGGTACCGAGACCGGTCACTTCGTGGGTCAGAATGAGCTTTGCCATGTTCTTTATCCCTTCCCTTAGCCGCGGCCAGCGCCGGAGTAAGGCAGCAGGGCGACCTCGCGGGCGTTCTTGATGGCCTGCGCGATCTTGCGCTGCTCCTGAACGGACACGCCGGTCACACGACGAGCACGGATCTTTCCGCGATCGGAAATGAACTTGCGCAGCAGGGCGACGTCCTTGTAGTCGATGACAGTGATGTCAGCGGCCTTCAAGGGGTTGGACTTTGGTTTGGGCTTACGGATATCAGCCTTAGCCATCGTGGAGCTCCTTAGTTTTTGGAGCCCGCAGAATATTCTGCGGGATGGTGAATAGAAATGTTGTTAGAAAGGCGGTTCGTCGTTACCGGCTCCCCAGCCGCCACCGTTGTTTCCACCGTTGTTGCCTCCGGTGGACGGGGTGGACCAGGGGTCTTCGGCCGGGGCGCCCCAGCCTCCGCCGGCATTGTTTCCGCCGCCAGCATTGTTTCCGCCGCCGGCTGGTGCGGCGTTGCCGCCGCCGAACCCGGCATTACCGCCACCGAAGCCGCCTGCGTTGCCGCCGCCGAAGCCGCCCTGATTGCCACCAGCGTTGTTGCGCTGGGAGCGGGTGACCTTTGCAGAGGCGTATCGCAGGGAGGGGCCGATCTCGTCGACATCCAGCTCCATGACGGTGCGCCGTTCGCCTTCCTTGGTGTCAAACGAACGAGACTTCAACCGACCCTGGGCGACGACTCGCATGCCCTTGGTCAGCGTCTCGGCGACGTTCTCGGCAGCGTCGCGCCACACCGAAGAGCGCAGGAACAGCGTTTCGCCGTCCTTCCACTCATTGGTCTGGCGATCGAACGTCCGCGGAGTCGATGCGATGGTGAAGTTCGCCACCGCTGATCCCGACGGGGTGAAACGCAGTTCCGGGTCGCCGGTGAGATTTCCGACGACCGTGATGACGGTCTCTCCTGCCATGAAGGTCTCTCTAACGTGTCGGTTCGAATGAAGTTCAAGCAGCCGCGAGGACTACTTGGCGGAAACCTTCTGGTCCTCCGGGCGGGTGATCTTGGTGCGCAGGATCGTCTCGTTCAGAGACAGCTGGCGATCAAGCTCGGCAGAGGTTGCCGGGGTTGCGGTGAAGTTGACGACGGCGTAAATCGCCTCGGACTTCTTCTGGATCTCGTAGGCCAGACGACGGCGGCCCCAGATGTCGACGTTTTCGATGGTCCCGCCATCGTTGCGGACGACGTCCAGGAACTTGCCGAGGGTCGGCTCGACGGTGCGTTCGTCGACCTCGGGGTCGAGGAGCACCATGAGTTCGTAAGCACGCATGTGAACCCACCTCCTTTGGGCTAAACGGTCACGGTCTTTCCGTAACAGGAGGTTCTTTGCGTTGGTCGTCCCGCCGTCCCGATTTTCGGGCAGGCTGAAGACAACCTCATCTATCCTACCCGATCCGCGCCGGCGACCGAGACGCCTCCGCTGAGGCATCGGTCACCGCTGGAGGGCACGCGAAAAAGGGTGCGGCGGGCGGTCGAATCCAAGTGATTCGACCGCCCGCCGCACCCACGACGCACCCTGACGGGGTGTAGAGCCTGGCAGGCCCGGGCTACTTGACCGGGAGGCTGAGCTCCTCGCCGACGAAGATCAGGTCGGGGTCGTCGATGACGTCGGTGTTGACGGAGTAGACGGCACGCCAGTCCTCGATGCCGTGCTCATCAGCGATGTCGGCCAGGGTCTCGCCGCCCTCGACCGTGTGGTCTTCGCCGGAGTCCTCAGCCTCGACCTCGAGGGCCTCCTGGCCGCCGCCCTGCGGCACGGCCGCCTCCTGCGGTGCCTCTTCGGCCTGCGGTGCAACCTCAGGCGCCTCCTGCGGGGCGGCCTGCTCGGCGGGTGCGGCGGCCTCCTCCTCGGACGTCTCAGCCGGGGCTTCGGCCGGAGCGGCCTCCTCCACGGTTTCCTCCACCGGCGCCGGCTCGGCGTCGCCCGTGCCGGAGAGGCCCAGCTTCGCCGAGCACGCGGGCCATGCGCCCCAGCCCTGCGAGGCAAGCACCTGCTCGGCAACGGCGATCTGGGTGGACTTCGAGGCGTCAGCCGGGTTGCCCGTACCGCCGAAGGCTTCCCAGGTGCTCATGCTGAACTGCAGGCCGCCGTAGTAGCCGTTGCCCGTGTTGATCGACCAGTCGCCCCCGGACTCGCACTCGGCGACCGCATCCCAGGTGGAGGCCGGGGCGGCATTCGCAGGAACGGCGGCCATTCCGACAGCGGCGCCCGCAAGGACGATGGCGGCCGCGGAGCCGGCGAGGCCGACGCGTGCAGAGTGCTTGGTGTTCTTATGCTTCCGGATCATGGATCTCCTGTGTGCCACCCCCAACGCTTGGACCGTCCCCGGACCTGCTGCGCGCGACCGTCCGGCGTCGTTTCGAGTTCGTACCGGGGCGCCGCGCGGACGGTCGGGATGCGGGCGCCCGGTGTCCGGAACGACCGAGTGCAAGTCGTTACCAAACCGTGACTTAACGACGGTAAGGCAACGACGGCGGGGCAACGCAAGCCAGAACCCGGAATCTCAGGGCATCGCCAGCACTTCGCCACCCTCGGCACAGTCCGCGCACAGCAGGCTGTGGACGCACCGGGCGCCACCCGTGGTTCAGCTGGAGAAGAGCCGCACGCCGACGCGGGCCAGCCGCCACGGATCGGCGACGCCGCACATCTCGCGCGCCGAGTGCATCGAGAGCAGCGGGATGCCGACGTCGACCGTGCGCACGCCGAGCCGCGTCGCCGTCAGCGGTCCGATCGTCGAGCCGCACGGCATCACGTTGTTGGAGACGAACTCTTGGTAGGGCACGCCCGCCTCGTCGCACCAGCGCGCCCAGAGCGCGGCCCCGACGCCGTCGGTCGCATAGCGCTGGTTCGCGTTGATCTTCAGCAGCGGCCCGGCGCCGAGCAGCGGCTGGTTCGCCGGATCGTGACGCTCGGGGTAGTTCGGGTGGATCGAGTGCCCGGCGTCGGCGGAGACGCACACCGAGTCGGCGTACGCGCGGTAGCGGTCGGCGTCGGTGGCGCCGAGTCCGCCCGAAATCCGCTCCAGGATCTCCTGCAGGAACGGTCCGGCGGCACCGGAGCGCGAGCCGGATCCGATCTCCTCGTGATCGAACGCGGTCAGCATCGCGATGTGCTCGCCGCCGCCGGTGGCGGCGTGCTCGATGAGGGCGACCAGCGAAGCGTGCACGGAGGAGAGGTTGTCCAGCCGGCCCGAAGCGAAGAACGCCCCATCGCGGCCGAATTCGGCCGGGGCCTGCGCGTCAGCGACGACGACGTCGTAGCCGCCGATCCGCGCCGCCTCCACACCCGCGGCGTCCGCGAGCACCGCGAGCAGGTCCTCCTGCGCCGGCACCCCCGTGCCCCACACCGGGTTCATGTGGCGCTGCTTGTCCAGCGTCAGGCCGTCGTTGACCTGCCGGTCGAGATGAATGGCCAGCTGGGGGAAGCGCAGCAGCGGTTCGGTGCGCGTGAGCACCTCCGTGCCGTCCGTGAGCACGAGGCGGCCGGCGAGCAGCAGCTCGCGGTCGAGCCACGAATTCAGCAGCGGGCCGCCGTAGACCTCGACCCCGGCCTGCAGCCAGCCGTGAGCGCCCGTCGTCGGCTTGGGCTTGAGCTTGAACGACGGCGAATCCGTGTGCGAGCCGAGCATGTGGAAGCCGGTCCGCGGCCCCGCACCCTCCGGCACGACCCACGCGATGATCGCGCCATCGCGGACCACGAAGTAGGACCCGGGCCGAGTCGGCCAGTCAGCCGCCTCGTCGAGGCTCGTGAAGCCGGCCGCGGTCAGCCGGCGGGCAGCCTCGGCAGCCGCGTGATAGCTCGAGGGCGAGGCGGAGACGAAGTCCCCCAGGTCGCGGGTGTGGGCCCGGGCTTCGTCGCTGAACTCCCCTGCGGCACCCAACGTGCTCATGTCTGCCAAGCCGGCCTCCGTCGTCGTGCTGTCCGCGCGCGCGGACGCTGATGGTTTGCTTCGGTAACGATCTTAGCGGTGCTCACGTGCCCTGGCGGTAGCGGGCGTACCCCGTGAACGCCAGCCCGCAGATGATCAGCCCCCAGCCGGGCACGGGCCACTGGGGCACCGCGAGCAGGAACGCGCCGGCGACGAGCAGCAGGACCGCGATCATGAACCACGGGCTGCGCAGGAACTCGATGTTCATCGCCGCACCTCAGTAATCCAGGCCCTGGCTCGGGATGACGAGACCCGTCTCGTAGGCGTAGACGACGGCCTGCACGCGGTCGCGCAGGTGCAGCTTCGTCAGGATTCGGCGCACGTGCGTCTTCACCGTGGCCTCCGAGAGGAAGAACCGGTGCGCGATCTCCGCGTTGGAGAGGCCCTCGGAGATCGCCTCGAGCACCTCGCGCTCGCGCGGGGTCAGGTCGGCCAGCAGCGGATCTTCGGCCCGCTCCGCCGCGGACGACGACGGCGTCCCCGCTTCGCCGGTCGCGGGGCGCACGTAGGTCTCCAGCAGGCGCTGGGTCACGCGCGGGGCGACGACGGCGTCGCCGCTGGCCACGAGCTGCACCGCGTGCACGAGCTCCTCGGGCGCGACGTCTTTGAGCAGGAAGGCCGAAGCGCCCGCCCGCAGGCCGTCGAACGCGTACTCGTCGAGGTCGAACGTCGTCAGGATGATGACGCGCGTTCCGGGGTGCGCGGCGGTGATCCGGCGGGTCGCCTCGATCCCGTCCATGCGCGGCATGCGCACGTCCATGAGCACGACGTCGGGCGCGAACCGCTCGGTCTGCTCGATCGCCTCGATCCCGTCGGAGGCTTCGCCGCAGACCTCCATGGCCTCCTCGGCCTCGAGGATCAGCGAAAACCCCATGCGCAGCAGCGGCTGGTCATCGGCCAGCAGCACCTTCGTCTTCTTTGTCATCGTCCGTCCTCCCCCATCTCTGCTTCGATACTCCCACTCCCGTGCGGTTCCGGCGAGGCGGGCCCGGTGCCCCCGCCCCCGGCGGAGTGATTCTGCCCGTTCACGTGCAGGCGTGCGTCGACGACCCAGCCGCCGCTGGGCCCCGGCCCGGCGACGAATTCGCCGTCGTAGATCGCCACGCGCTCGGCGATCCCCTTCAGGCCCTGGCCGCTGCCGACCGGCGACACGCGCGTCGTCGCACCCCGGCCGTCGTCGGTGATGCGCAGGGCGATCTCGCCGTCGACCACCGTGCAGTCGACGGCGACCCGACGCACCTCGCGTCCGTAGCGCAGCACGTTGGTCAGGGACTCCTGGATGATCCGGTAGACGGTCAGGCGCAGGCCGGCATCCTCGGGCAGCGGCGCGCCGGTATGGGTGTAGGTCAGCGGCAGCCCGGCGACCCGGAATCCCTCGAGCAGCTCGGTCAGCGAGGAGCTCGCCGGCTGGGGCGCGAGCGGGGCCTGGGAGCCGTCGCGCAGCACGCCGATCACGCGCCGCATGTCACGCAACGCGGACCGACCGGTGATCGAGAGCTCGCGCAGGACGCCCTGCGCACGGTCGGGATCCCGGCGCATCACGACGCCGGCGCCGTCGGAGAGCGCGATCATGACCGAGAGCGAGTGCGCGACGACGTCGTGCATCTCGCGGGCGATGCGGGTGCGTTCCTCGGTCTGCGCGAGGCGCGAGACGCGCAGCCCCCAGTTAGCCAGCTCCGCCTGGTGCAGGCGGTTGCTGCGCACGGCGGACCCGATGCCGGTCGAGATGAGGTTGGCGGCGAGCAGGATCACGGCGGCGACCACGAGCGCCGTCGTGCCCTCCCCGACGTCGAGGCCGGCGTGCGGGTCGTGGCGGGTCCCCTGCAGGTGCGGCACGACCCAGAGCGCCATCATCAACACCTGCGCGCCGCTCATGAGCACCGCGAGCACGAGCATGCGGCGGGACGAGTATTTTGTGGCCGCGGTGTAGAGCGCGAACCAGAGGCCCGTACTCAACACTCCGTGGAAGGGGTCGACGATCATGAACGCGAGCGTCGTGACGCCGATGATGGAGAGGACGACGAACGGGGCACGGCGCCGGAACCAGAGCGTGACGGCGATGCCGAGGATCACGGCCAGAGGCCAGAGCGAATGCGCGTCGGCGACCATGACGAGCGCGATCGCGTTGGAGAGCAGGTAGGCCGCCACGACCAGGCCATCGCCGATCCTGGGGTGCCGGTGCAGGTACCGCCGCACGGGCCCGCGCCGGCGCTCGGCGAGCTCGGCGAAGCTGACCCGCACCGATTCGGCGGTGCCGCGCGCGGGGCTGTGGTCCATAGCACGATCCTACCGCGAAAACACAGGGTGTTTGGAATAAAAAAAGGGCGTTCGCCGGGGCAGCCGTTCGTTTCTGCCCCGGCGAACGCGGTCTAGATGTCGCGGTGGCGCAGGAGCGCGCCAGCCGCGAGGATCGGGAGGAGCGTCCAGCCACCAAGGGTGAGCCAGCCCTGCCAGGGCTCGAGCGACGGCTGCATGCCCATCGCCTCGGCCTCGGCCGGGTCAAGTCCGGTGCCCGAAACCGCCGCGTACGCCGCGTCCGGCAGGTAGGTCGCCATCGTGTTCAGCAGATCGCTCGGGACCATGGTCAGGACCGTCGGCAGCACGAAGAGCAGCGCCGCGAGGATCACAATGCCCCCGGCCGCGTTGCGCAGCAGGATCCCCAACGCGAGGCCGATCAGCGCCACGGCCGCCAGGTAGGCCGTCGTCGTCCAGAGTCCTTGCAGGCTCTCCGCGTCCCACATCTCGAAGCCGAGCTCGTAGCTCTCAGCGATCGGCCAAACCGAGGCGGCCGAAATCAGGGCGCCGACGGCCGTGACGACGGCGACTGCTACGGCGAGGACAACAATCTTCGCGCCGAGCACGCTCAGACGGCGCGGGACAGCGGTGAACGTCGTGCGGGCCATACCCGTCGTGAACTCGCTGCTGCCGATGATGACGCCGAGTGAACCGACGATCAGCTGCGCGAAGCCGACCCCTGCGAACACCGTCATGGCAGCCGTCATGGTCGGAACTCCGGCCATCTCAGGGTCGTCGGCGGCCATCTCGGACATGCTGCCGGTCAGGAAAGCCATGAGGACGGCGAGGCCGACCATCACGACGATCGTGCAGAGCATCAGGACCAACGGTGAAGGGATCGTGAGGAACTTGAGGGTCTCCGAGCGCACCACGCGCAGGAAACTCGTGGGGTGCGCCACGCCGCGCCCGCGGTCGCGGTTCCGCAGCGGCTTGTCGGCGGTGACGGTCATGCGATCCCTCCGGAGACGTATTCGACCTCGGCCTTGGTCAGTTCCATGTAGGCGTCCTCCAGGCTGGAAGAGCGCGGGGTGAGCTCGTAGATCAGGATCCGGGCCTCGAGCGCCGCGGCGGCGATCTCGCGCGGCGGCAGTCCCAGGACCTCGAGGGTGTTGGGCGCGGTCACGGTGCAGCGCACGCCGTCGGCGGCGAGCGTGCGCAAGAGCGCCTCGACGTCGTCGGTCCGCACGAGCGAGACCTGCTCCTCGGTGGAGGCGAGGACGTCCTCGATACTGGCGTCGGCGAGGATGCGCCCGCGGCCGATCACGATCAGGTGGTGGGCGGTCTGTGCCATCTCGCTCATCAGGTGAGAGGACAGGAAGACCGTCCGCCCCTCGGAGGCGAGGTGGCGGGAGAGGTTGCGCACCCAGAGCACACCCTCGGGGTCGAGCCCGTTAACCGGCTCGTCGAGGATCAGCGTCTGCGGGTCGCCGAGCAGCGCGGCCGCGATGCCGAGGCGCTGGCCCATGCCGAGCGAGAATCCGCCGACGCGCTTTCGCGCCACGGAGCCGAGCCCGGTCAGCTCGATCACCTCGTCGACGCGCTTGGTCGAAATGCCGTGCGTCGCGGCGATCACGCGCAGGTGGTTCCGTGCGCTGCGGGACTTGTGCACCCCCTTGGCCTCGAGCAGCGCGGCGGCGACGCCCAGCGGCGCAGCGTGCTGCGCGAGCCGCTTGCCGCCCACAGTGGCCGTGCCGCTCGAGGGCGTATCGAGACCCATGATCATCCGCATGGTCGTCGACTTGCCCGCGCCGTTCGGCCCGAGGAACCCGGTCACGCGGCCTGGCTGGACGGTGAAGGTCACGTTGTCGACGGCACGCTTGCTGCCGTAGTCCTTGGTGAGCCCTTGTACTTCGATCATGCTCTCCACCCTAGGCGCGGTTCGGCTCGCGCGCGCCGCCCTTCCGGATGATCTTTCGCCCCCGCCGGCCGGCTCGCCTCAGCCCTGAGGAGGATACGCGTCGGCGATCGCGGCGCGCGCGGCGAGGTGACCGGCCATGCCGTGCACGGCCGGCCCGGGCGCCGCCGAGCTCGAGGCGAGGTAGACGCCCGGCACGGGAGTGCGCCACGGCGCCCCTGACAGTGTGGGGCGGGAGAAGACCGGGCGGGCGAGCATTCCGCGCAGGTCGACGGCACCGCCGGTGATGTCCCCGCCGACGAGTGCGGGGTTCTCCCGCTCGAGCTGTCGCGGGCCCTGCGCCCAGGAGCGCACGATCGTGTCCCGGAAGCCGGGTGCGCTGCGCTCGACCTGCCCGACCACTGCGTCGATCACCGCCGCTTCTCCCCCGATCTCGGCCAGCTCGACACCGTGTGGGACGTGTGTGTACGCCCAGACCACGTGCTGTCCGGCCGGCGCGCGGGCGGGGTCGAAGCGGCTCGGCTGGCTGAGCAGCACGTACGGGTTCGCCGGATCGAAGCGCCGACTCGAGGCCCGCTCCCCTGCGACGATCTCGGCCGCGGACCCGCCGAGGTGCACGGTCCCGGCTGCGTCCAGCCGAGGGTCGGCCCACGGGATGGGGGCGTTGGTCAGCAGGTGCACGACGGCGCTGCCGGGCCCCCGGCGGGTGTCTCGCAGGGCGGCGCGGTACCGTTCGGGCATCCGAGCCACGGCGGAGGCGACGTGTTCGGCGGAGGTCGCGAAGAGGACGATCGGCTCGTCGAGCTCTGCCCTGTCGGCCACCGGGTGCCCGAGCTCGAGCCACGCACGACCGCGGCCGTTCGCCGGCGCGCGGGCCGCCCCGCCGGCGGACTCCTCGGCCCGGGGTCGCGGCGTGCCGGCCAGCGCGGCGTCGATCATCGCCGCGAGGGCCGCGGTGATCGCCCCGGATCCGCCCCTCGGGATGGGCCAGCCGTGATGGGCGAGCGCGCCGAGGAACAGCCCGGCCCCCTGGGCCGCGGGTCCGCATGAACCGCCGGGCATATGTCCGCGCAGCCCGGCGAGTACCGCGGATACCGCTTCCGGCATGTATCGATTCGGCAGGCCCGCTGCAACGGCCGAGCTGCCTGCGGCGGCGGCGAGCGTGGCGACGCCGAGGCGCACGGCCGCCGTCGTGCCGGAGAACGTCGGCGGGGCGAGCGCAGGCGGAACGGGCAACAGCGGCCGCAGCAGCAGCTCGCCCAGCGCCACTCCGCGATGGGCGAGCGGCGCGATGAGGCGCCGGTAGGCGGCCGCGTCCGCGCGTGAGTGCTGTTCGAGCCCGGCGAGCGTGCGTTCGAGCGAGCGCCAGATCAGGGCGGTTTCGCCCCCGGGCAGCGGATGCGCGTAGGAGAGGTCCGGGACGGCGAAGTCGACGGCGTCGGCGAGGCCGATCGCGCGGAAGAACGGCGAGACCAGGGCGGTCGGGTGCACGGCCGAGCCCGTGTCGTGCAGCGCGCCGTCGACGCGGATCGTGGACGCGGCGCCGCCGAGATGCTCGGCGGCCTCGTAGACGCGCACGCTCAGCCCGGCGCGAGCGAGCGTCAAGGCTGCGGAGAGCCCGTTGGGTCCCGATCCGACGACGGCGGCGTCCGCGGTCACGACTCGTGCGACCCGTCTCCCCGGCGAGAGGTTGCGGCGCGCGTGAGGGTCGAGCGCAGGCGCTCGATCCAGGCCGCATCCCCGGCGCCGGCGAAGGCGCCGCCTGTCGGGTCGTCCTGGCCCACGCGCCGCACGGGGTCCGCGTGCGGGTCCCACATGCTGTGCACCACTCGGCCCATGAGATAGAGGACCATGCCCATGTGGGCGAACACGGCGAGCACGTAGGCGGCCGGGGCGAGCGCGTGCTGCGCGTCCAGGTCGGCGGTCATCTGGTAGAGGAAGGCCCAGATCGCGAAGAAGTGCAGGACTTCCACGAGCTGCCACACCAGGAAGTCCCGCCACCGGGGCCAGGCCAGGGCGACGAGCGGGATCAACCAGATCACGAACTGCGGCGAGTAGACCTTGTTGAAGAGGACGAAGGACGCCACGATCAGGAACACGAGTTGAATCAGGCGGGGGCGCTGCGGGGCGATGACCCCGAGGACGGCGATGCCCGCGCAGCAGAGGAGGAACGCGAGAAACCCGGCCGTGTTGATGGTCTCCGCGCTCAGCCCTCCGGCCCCGACCGCGTCGGCGATCGTGTTCCAGGCGTGCCAGAGCGAGGACCAGCCGGCCTCCCGCTCGCGCGTGAACGTCCAGAAGACCTTCCACCCCTCGAAGCTCACGAGCATCGCGGGCAGGTTCACGGCGATCCATGCGGCGGCGGCCGCGGCCGTCGTCGTGCCGAACGCGCGCCAGCGTCCCGTGCGCAGGGCGAGGACGACGACGGCCCCGAGGAACAGGATGGGGAAGAGTTTGGTGGCCGTGCCGACGCCGATGAGCACCCCGGCGAGCACGGTCCGATTCCGGGAGAACGCGAGCACCGCGCCGGCCAGCGCGGCGACGGCCCAAATGTCCCAGTTGATCGTCGAGGCCAGAATCATGCCCGGCGCGATCGCGACCATCGCCGCGTCCCACGGGCGCCGCCCGGCGGAGCGGGAGGTCATAAGCACGACGGCGATCCACAGCGCCGCGATCAGCAGCACGTTGAGGTCGAAGTACGCGAGGGAACGGTTGTAGTCGCCCGGGACGATCGGCAGCGCCGTGATCGAGGCGACGAACGACATCAGCACCGGGTACTCGAAGTTCGCGCCCGCGACGAATGGCGCGAACGGGTTCTCAGCGAACCCGCGGGCGTGGAAGAGCGGCGGCAGATCCGAGTAGCAGGCCCACACGTAGGGGTTCACGCCGCCCCAGCCGCCCACGCGGCACGCGTTCTTTGCCGCGACGGCGGCGAGGGCCCCGATGATCGTCAGCGCGACGAGCACGCGCTCGAGGGTGAAGAAGCCGGGCTCGGTGCGGCCGGGCTCGGTGTGCCGGCCGAGCGGTCCGCCGAGCACTTCGGTGAAGCGGCGCAGGAGCGGGTCCTCGCGCGACGGGACCGTGATGCGCTTCGGCGTTCGTGGGGCCATGCAAGACACCCTAGCGCCCGGGTGCCGTACGCGGGAAAGCGCCGACTACGGCGGCGTCAGCGGTGGGTGCGCGCCAGGTCTCCAGCGCCGACCAGGCCGGCCGCAGCGCCCAGCTGCGCGCGGGCCACCCGGGCGAAGGGCCGGTACCCGCGGCCGCTGAGCGATTTGCGGTAGCTCGCTTCCGCGGTCTCGATGAGCTCGGGAGAGGCCGAGCCGAGGCCCCCGCCGATCACGAACACGCCGGGGTCCAGCACCGCGGCGAGGTTGGCCAGTCCGAGACCGAGCCATTCGCCCATCTCGACGATGAGGTCAGCGCAGGCGGGATCTCCCTCGGCCGCCAGCCGGGTGACGAGGGCACCCGTCACGAGTGCCGGATCGTCGTCGACGGCGGCGCGCAGGGCGTGCGCGACGGGCGACTTGGCGGCGACGAGCCCGCGGCCCTCGCGACCGAGCGCGTTGCCGGAGGCGTACTGCTCCCAGCAGCCGCGGTTTCCGCACGCGCAGCGATGACCGCCGGGGACGATGCTCTGGTGTCCGAACTCCCCGGCGACGCCGAACCGGCCGCGGCGCAGTTCTCCACCCATGACGATCGCCCCGCCGATCCCGGTGCCGAGCGTCAGGCAGACGACGTGGCTCTCGCCGCGCGCCGCGCCGAACCGGTACTCCGCCCAGGCGGCCGCGTCGGCGTCGTTCGTGAGCATGACCGGGCGGGAGAGCGCCTCCTCGAGGCGGGCCTGCAGCGGCTCGTTGCGCCACGCCAGGTGCGGGCTGAAGAGCACCTCGCTGCCGTCGAGGTTCATCCACCCGGCGGCGCCCACCCCGACGGGGGCGTCGGGGGCGTCGGCGCCCAGCTCGCGGACGACGTCGACGACGGCGGCCTCGACTGCGACGGCGTCGTGGCGCGGGGTCTCGCGGCGGACCTCGCGCACGATCCGACCGTCGTGGTCGATGAGTCCGGCGGCGATCTTGGTGCCGCCGATGTCGATGCCGATCGCCGGCTCGGGTGCGTGCTCAGACATGCGTTCCAGCGTAGCCGTCCCGGCCGCACGGGCGCGCGCGGGAATACCCGGGCGGCTCCGTCACTTAGACTCGTAGGAGTTTTGCCGCGCCCTCCGTTCTGCGATGCGCGGCCGCTTCCGCGTGAAGATGATCCCCCGCAGTACATGAGTTTCTAGGAGTCGAGTTGTCGGGTAACCCCATCCGGGTCGCAATCGTAGGCGTGGGCAACTGCGCCGCTTCGCTGGTTCAAGGCGTCGAGTACTACAAGGACGCCGCGCCGGAGAGCACCGTGCCCGGCCTGATGCACGTGCAGTTCGGCGATTACCACGTGAACGACGTCGAGTTCGCGGCAGCGTTCGACGTCGACGGCAAGAAAGTCGGCATGGACCTGGCCGACGCCATCGGCGCGTCCGAGAACAATACGATCAAGATCGCAGACGTGCCCGTGACCGGCGTCAACGTGCAGCGCGGCCCGACCCTCGACGGCCTGGGCAAGTACTACAGCGAGACGATCGACGAGTCCGCTGCGGAACCGGTCGACGTCGTGCAGGCCCTCAAGGACGCCCGCGTCGACGTCATGGTCTGCTACCTGCCGGTCGGTTCGGAAGACGCCGCGAAGTTCTACGCGCAGTGCGCGATCGACGCCGGCGTGGCCTTCGTCAACGCCCTCCCGGTGTTCATCGCCGGCACGAAGGAGTGGGCGGACAAGTTCACCGCGGCCGGAGTGCCGATCGTCGGCGACGACATCAAGTCCCAGATCGGGGCCACCATCACCCACCGCGTGATGGCCAAGCTGTTCGAGGACCGCGGCGTGACCTTGGACCGAACGTACCAGCTGAACGTCGGCGGCAACATGGACTTCAAGAACATGCTCGAACGCGAGCGCCTGGAGTCGAAGAAGACGTCCAAGACGCAGGCCGTCACGTCCAACCTCAAGGGCGAGCTGGCCGACAAGCTCGACGACCGCAACGTGCACATCGGCCCGTCCGACTACGTAGCGTGGCTCGACGACCGCAAGTGGGCGTTCGTGCGACTCGAGGGCCGCAACTTCGGCGACGCCCCGGTCTCGCTCGAGTACAAGCTGGAGGTCTGGGACTCCCCGAACTCCGCCGGCGTCATCATCGACGCCGTGCGCGCCGCCAAGATCGCCAAGGACCGCGGCATCGGCGGTCCGATCCTCTCCGCGTCGAGTTACTTCATGAAGTCCCCGCCCGAGCAGTACGACGACGACACCGCGCGCAACAAGGTTGAGGCCTTCATCCGCGGCGACGCCTAACGCCGGCTCCGCCCGAGTTCGGCCGCACGCGGTCCTGCATCACGCAGCGACACACGAAATGCCTCCCCACCGGGGAGGCATTTCGCGTTGAGAGGCGGAACGCGCCCGTTTCAGCCCTCCGCTACGTCGACGCCGCGTGCACGCGCTGTCTTCCTCCATCCGTCGACGATGTCCCAGACGCTGATGCCCACGATGGCGAATCCCGTGACGATTCCGAGAACGTCGAAAGTGTCACGTTCGACTCCGTGCTGCGCCTCGGCGTACGCGATGACTTCGGAATTGATCAGCTGGTCGTTGCCCAGAAGCGTCACGAGGATGCTCATGATGAGCACGGCCAGGATCGTGTTCATCACGGCGAGGTCCGTGGTCCACCGTTTGCGCGCGTACAGCGCGATCGCCAGCGCCGCCTCGAACCCCATCAAGACGAGTAGGCTACCGATCCACCAGGGCCAGAGGGCTGGGTTCAGGATCGGGAGAGCCTGACCGTCTCCTGAGATGAGCCCTCGAAAGTGGTCCCAGAAAACTGCGCCGGTTGCCAGCGCCAGGAAAGCCAGAGAGGCGATGAGCTCCCCTTTTCCAGCCCCGTCGACTGACGGTTCGGGCAACTGGCCCACATCCCAGTCCGTTCCGGTGTCCGCGCCAGTGCGTTCCAGCATGACGAAGACGAGAGTCACCCAGAAGCACAGGTGGACGACTGTCGATGCGCCGACGGCGGCGACCTCGCCGATGGTCTGGCCCACGGACGCACCGGCCAGGGTCTGTGCCAGCGCCACACCGCCGACGACGCAGAGGGGAACAATGATCAGGAGCGTCTTCAGGAGCCGCAGCCATGTCAGGTAGTACCGGGGGCCGAGCAAGTGCAAGGGTCGGTCCGCGTAGCCGGCGGCCAGAATGTCGGGGTCCCCGAGTTCGGTGAGCACTGCGCGTTCCGCGGCCTCACGTGATTCCCCGTGTTCGAGCCGCGCTTCGATCGCATCGGCGATCGAAGCCTGCAACTCGGATCGAACGTCCTCTTGCGCCGCGGGCTTGAGACTCCTCACCGTGGCGCTGACGTACCTCTCGGTCAGTGGCGTCGGGGTGCTCATATCAGTCCTCCGCTTCGGTGAGAGTGGCGATTGCCGTGGTCAGCAACCGCCACTCTTCTGTCATGGTGTCGGCGAGCCGGATCCCGGCCTCCGCCGTGCGATAGAACTTGCGCGGCCGGGCCTCGTCGGTGTTCCACTCGCTTGTCAGGTACTCCTGCTTCTCCAACCGCCGCAGGAGCGGATACAACGTGTTGGCATCCGTGGCAAAGCCACGGCTTTCCAGTTGCTCGAGCAGCCGATAGCCGTACTCCGCGGTTCGCAGTAGCCGCAGACAGGCCAACACCACGGTTCCGCGCCGCAGTTCCTGCAGGTGGGTTTCCAGGACATCACTCACACGTGGGACATTACTGTGCCTCACACACTATAGTCAACAACGCTGCTGCCTGGCGTGCATCTTCCTGACGGGTCGCCGTATCCCCAGTCTTCATCTGCAGTTTTGAGTCACGTTGGAGTTCCCCCGTAGATTCGTGGATACAGCGGATCGCGTCAGCGCGGCTGTGCGGAGGAAGGGGACCATGGAGGTGACCTCAGGCGTCGTCCTGTTCCAGGTTTCTACCGCACTCTTCGCCCTCACCCTCGGACCGTTCCAGTTCCTTCGCCGAACGAGAGACAGAGTTCACCGATACCTCGGTCGGGCCTGGCTGGGAGCCGCCAGCCTGACCTGCCTGTCGAATGTCGCGATCGTCCCAGCGGGTTTCGATTGGACCCAGGGCCTCACCCTCTCCGCGCTTTTCTGCTTCACTGCGGGGTGGATCCACGCGAGGCGCCGTCGGTGGATCGCGCACGCCTGGTGGATGATCGGCGCCTATGTCGGCACAGGTGCCTCATGGCTGGCCAGTCTCCTGTCGCCAGGGCGCGTCGCCCAGGAGGTGCTGGCAAACCACTTCTTCGTCGCCCTGATCTTGGCCATCGCCGCGGCGGCATTCGCCGTGGGGCTCTTCATGATCCTGCGCCGCAGCGTGGAACACGCCGCCTCTCAGGCTGACGACTAGCGGCGCCCAATCCCACGGCGCCGGGTCGGGCCCGGCGGGCGTGGAGGCCCCGCGGTCGACGTGCACTAGAAGAGCCCGGCGACCGTCCCGTCGTCGTGCACGTCCATGCGCTCGGCGGCCGGAGCGGCGGGCAGGCCCGGCATCGTCATGACCGTGCCGGTCAGGGCCACGACGAATCCGGCCCCGGTCTTCGGCACGAGTTCGCGCACGCGGACGGTGAACCCGGAGGGGGCGCCGAGGAGCGACGGGTCGTCGCTGAACGAGTACTGCGTCTTCGCGATGCACACCGGCAGCCGCTCCCAGCCGTGCGCGCGGATCCGCTCGAGCTGGGCGCGCGCCTCGGGGGCGAATTCGACGCCGTCCCCGCCGTAGACCTGGCGCACGATCGCCTCGATCTGCTCCTCCACGTCCGCGCCCGGCGGGTAAATCCCGCGGTACGACGGCGTCTGCCCGAGCAGCGCTCCCACGTGGCGCGCCAGCTCGGCCCCGCCAGCGGCGCCCCTGGCGTGCACCTCGGTGATCGCGCAGCGCACGCCGTTGTCCGCGCAGTAGTTCTCGACGACCGCGAGCTCCTCGTCGCCGTCCGTGCCGAAGCGGTTCAGAGCCACCACGGGCTCATACCCGTACCGGCGCACGTTCCGCACGTGCCGCGCCAGGTTCGGCAACCCGGCCGCGACAGCGGTCGGGTCACTACCGGCGAGGTCGGCTTTGTCCCGTCCGCCGTGCATCTTGAGCGCGCGGACCGTCGCCACGAGCACGACGACGGTCGGTGCGCAGTCGGCGGCCCTCGCCTTGATGTCGAGGAACTTCTCGGCCCCCAGGTCGGCACCGAAGCCGGCCTCGGTCACCACCACGTCTGCGAGCCTGCGGGCGGTGTCGGTAGCGATCGCCGAATTGCAGCCGTGGGCGATGTTCGCGAACGGCCCGCCGTGGACGAGCGCCGGGGTGCCGGCGATGGTCTGCACGAGGTTGGGTTTGAGCGCGTCGCGCAGCAGCATCGCCATGGCGCCGGACGCCTCCAGGTCTCCGGCCGTCACGGGCAGGCCGCTGCGGGTGAAACCAACCGTGATCCGGCCAAGCCTGGCTTTCAAATCACCCATGTCACGAGCCAAACACAGGACGGCCATGACCTCGCTGGCGGCGGTGATGTCGAACCCCGTCTCGCGGCCGCCGCCGGAATCGAGTCGAATCCGGCGCAGGGCGCGGTCGTTGACGTCGAGCACGCGCTTGAACGAGATCGACTCCGGGTCGAGGTCCAAGGCGTTGCCGTGATGGAGGTGGTTGTCGACCATCGCAGCCAGGAGATTGTTGGCGCTCGTGATGGCGTGGAAGTCACCCGTGAAATGCAGGTTGATACTGACCATCGGCACGATCTGGGCGTTTCCGCCGCCGGTGGCGCCGCCCTTCAAGCCGAAGACCGGCCCGAGTGAGGGCTCGCGCAGTGCGATCATCGTGCGATGCCCGGCCGCGGCCAGGGCGTCCCCGAGGCCGACGGTCACTGTGGATTTCCCCTCCCCCGCCGGGGTGGGCGACATCGCGCTGACGAGCACGACAGCCCCAGTGGGTTCGCCCCCGCCGAGGCAGGCCACATCGATCTTGCCTTGGTGTCGTCCGTAGGGTTCGAGGGCTTCATCCGGGACCCCCGCGGCGGCGGCGATCTCGGCGATGGGCTTGAGATGGGCCGTCGCGGCGATGCTCGCGTCGTCGAGAGCTTCATTGTTCACGTTGCCGAGGCTACCAACGGTCGGGCCTCACGGGGAGACATTGCCTTCATTCCTCGCGGCCCCGTGTCCGAAGCAACGACCGTTAAAGGCGGCAGCCCGCCGACGTAGCCGGCGGGCTGCTCTGCGGATCGAATGTGAATGAATCCCATGATGCTCCTTGCTGATCGGGACCGTCCGGTCCGGATCAGCGGACCCGGAACCACATCTCCTGCGGGATGTTGGCGTCCAGGCGCGCGTGCTGCTTGCGGCGCGCAGCCTCGGCATCGTAGAACTCGTGGCGCCGGCGCTTGGCGCTGGCCTTGGGGTTGCTCTTGTTGCGCTTCATCAGAGGGTCACCTCCTCTCGCTCGAGAAGGGCGTCCACGAAGTCGGTGTGCGTCGTCTTGTGCGAACGCGGGGTGATGACTTCGGGGCCGGAGAAATAGAACTCGGCGCCGTGGCCGGTAGCCAACTGTGCGGCGAGATGGCGGGTGGACTGGGGCGAATACTTCGCGGACATCGCTGCTCTTCCTGGTGGTCTGCCTCGGTATGGAGGCCCCCGGCGGCTGCAGCGGTGCGATGATTCGCTAGTGGCGGCTGCTCCGGAGGCGGGCGGTGAAATTGTTCGGACGGCGTCGCTTGGACGTGCCGGTGCCTGTGACGGTCTTGGTTGCGCCCGTAAACGGAACGCCCCAGCCGAGTGCATCAGCGGCGATTGCCTGCGTCTGATTCATGTTGTTCACGTATCCCACCTCCTCATTCGATCGGCCACCGCGGTCTCCCGCAGTGGCAAAGCCTGTGGCCCTCGGGCCAGATGTCCCGATTGATCCCGTTCCCGACGCTTCGTCGGTTGACATTTCTCAATCGCAATATAGAGCCTACTCGCGCCGGTGGCCGCGCGCCAGTGGATGACAGGAATTTCTTCCCCGTGTTTCAAGATCATCCTTAAGGAGGACGCTGCGGGCCCCGCCCGCGAAATTCTCAGCTTCACGGCCGACGCCGGGGGCGCCCGTCCGGCACTAGTCTGAATTTATGACCCACGAGGACACCCCACACCCCCAGGCCGCCGCGCCTGCGCCCGCGCCGTCACGAGTGCTCGATCTGGACGCCTTGCGCGCGTTCGCCCTGCTCGGCATCTTCCTAGTCAACGTGCAGTTCTTCGTCGACCCGGGCATGATTGTCAACCAACGTGCGGAGACCGACGCACTGGGCGACGTCGTCAACGCCGTGACGGCGGCTGTCTTCATGGGCAAGTTCTACCTGCTGTTCTCGTTCCTCTTCGGCTACAGCTTCGTCCTGCTCTGGGACGCGAGCGCGCGCCGCGGCGCGAACGTCACCCGCGTCGCCCTCCGGCGCTTCCTGGGTCTGTTCGTCCTCGGCCTGGCGCACGGACTGCTGCTCTTCACGGGCGACATCCTGGTCACCTACGCCCTCTGCGGGCTGATCCTGCTGGCGGCTCGCCACGCGAGCGTCGCCGCCGCGCGCACCACGGCGATCGTGCTGACCGTGGTCATCGGGCTCGGGGTACTCGCGCTGGCGGCGATGATGTTCGCAATGGAGTCGTTCATGGACTTCGACTCGCTCGTAGCCGAGGAGGCCGGCGGGCTCGAGGGACTGCTCGAGGGCCCGTATCTACACCTCCTGCTCGGGATGTACCCGATGACTCTCGCCAACGTGTTGTTCATCCAGGGGCCGGTCGCGCTGGCGATGTTCTTCGTCGGTCTGGCCGCAGCCAAGTCGCGCTGGATCGAGAACGCGACGACGACGCGCCTGCGCCGGATCCTGATCGTCGGCCTCGCGGTGGGCCTGCCGGGTGCCGTCGCCACGGGCTGGCTGCAGGTGTACGCCGGTTCGCTGCCCGCCGAGCTCTTCGCGTTCGGAATCGCGACGCTCACGGGCCCTTTCCTGACGGCCGCGTACGTGACCGCCCTGCTGCTGGCGTTCCGCTCCGGGGCGGGCGCGAAGCTAAGGGCCGCCCTCGCCCCGGCCGGGCGTATGGCACTGACCAACTACCTGACCCAGTCGGCGGTCATGGCGCTGGTCTACACCGATTACGGTCTCGACCTGGGCGGGCGAGTCCACCCGGGGGCGGCCGTGCTCATCTGCCTCGGCGTGTTCGCCGCGCAGCTGGCCTTCAGCGCCTTCTGGATGCGCCGCTTCGAGCGCGGTCCGCTCGAAGGGCTGTTCCGGGCGTTCACCTACTGGCGCGCGCCCAGCTGGCGCTAGAGGCCCCAGGCCTCCACGGCCGGCGTCGTCTTGTCCCAGCCGAGCTTCGATACCTTCGCCGTGCCCAGCAGAAAGTGCCGGCCCGTATCGGCCGGCAGCCCGAGCCAGCGAGCTACCATGACCCGGCTGAAGTGGCCGTGGGAGAAGAGGATCGCGTTCTCGCCCTCCCCCAGTTCGGCGCGCACGCGCTCGACGATGCCGTCGGCGCGCGCCGCGACCTGGGCGAGCGTCTCGCCGCCGGGCACGCCGTCGTTCCAGATCCGGTAGGACGGGTCCTTGGCGCGCACGTCGGCGCTGGCCACGCCCTCGTAGTCGCCGTAGTCCCACTCGTGCGCGGTCGGCACGCGTTCGACGTCGGCGAAACCCGCCAGCTCGGCCGTGCGCCAGGCGCGCTGCAGCGGGCTGGAGAGCACCAGATCGAATTCGACGCCGGTCGCGGCCAGGGTGCGTCCGGCATCGACGGCCTGCGCCTCGCCCTCGGGCAGCAGCGGCAGGTCGGTCAGGCCGGTGTACTGGCCGGAACGCGACCATTCCGTCTCGCCGTGGCGCACGAGCCACAGGGTCGGTCGATTCGTCATGATTCTCCTCGCGTCGCGCTCAGTCGCCGGTTGCGGCCGGGGCTGTGGTGCTCTCCGGCTGGGAGGCCCACCAGGCGCGCAGGGCGGCGACGGCGTCGTCGTGTTCCATCGGCCCGTTATCGAGCCGAAGTTCGAGCATGTGCTTGTAGGCGCGGCCCACCACGGGGCCCGGGCGGATGCCCAACAGGTCCATGATCGCCTTGCCGTCCAGGTCAGGGCGGACGGAGGCGAGCTCCTCCTGCTCGGCGAGCTGCTCGATGCGGCGCTCCAGATCATCGTAGGCGTGCGCCAGGCGCTCGGCCTTGCGCCGATTACGCGTGGTGACGTCCGAACGAGTGAGCCGGTGCAGGAATTCGAGCAGGTCGCCGGCGTCGTTCACGTACCGGCGTACGGCCGAGTCCGACCACCCGGCCTCCCCGTACCCGTAGAAGCGCATGTGCAGCTCGACGAGGCGGGCCACCGCCTTGATCGAGTCGTTGTCGAAGCGCAGGGCGCGCATGCGCTTCTTGACGAGCTTGGAGCCGACGACGTCGTGGTGGCGGAAGGAGACCGACCCCGAGGGTTCGAAGCGGCGCGTCGCCGGTTTGCCGACGTCGTGCATGAGGGCGGCGAAACGCAGGACGAAGCTCGGACCCGGCACCGGCCCGTCGGCGTCCGTCTCCAACCCGGCGGCCTGCTCGAGGACCTGCAGACTGTGCTGGTAGACGTCCTTGTGGCGGTGGTGCTCGTCGGTCTCGAGCTGCAGCGCGGAGACTTCGGGCAGCACCCGGTCGGCCAGACCCGTCTCGACGAGCAGGTCGACGCCGGCGCGCGGGTGCGCGCCGCAGATGAGCTTGACGAGCTCGTCGCGGACCCGCTCGGCCGAGATGATCGAGATCCGCTCGGCCATGTCGACCATGGCGGTGCGGACGTCGTCGTGCACGTCGACGCCCAGCTGGGAGGCGAAACGCGCCGCGCGCATCATGCGCAGCGGATCGTCGGAGAAGGACGACGACGGCGCGCCCGGAGTGCGGATCACGCCCGCTTCGAGGTCGGTGTAGCCGCCGAAGGGATCGACCAGTTCGAGCTTCGGCAGCCGCAGCGCCATCGCGTTCATCGAGAAGTCGCGGCGGAAGAGGTCGTCTTCGAGGCTCGTGCCGAACGCCACGATCGGCTTGCGGGAGGCCGGATCGTAGGCCTCGGCCCGGTAGGTGGTGACCTCGATCGTGTCGCGGCCGACGCGGAAGGCGATGGTGCCGAACTCGCGCCCGACTTCCCACACCGCGTCCGCGAAGCCGTCGATCGCCGCGAGCGTCTGCTCGGGCGTGGCGTCGGTCGTGAAATCGAGGTCCGGGGAGACGCGGCCCAGGAACAGGTCGCGGACGGGACCACCGACCAGCGACAGCTCGAATCCGGCGGCGCTGAAACGGTCCGCGAGGTCGAAGACGACGGCTGGCAGGCTCTCGCGCAGAGCCGCGGGTTCGGGAAGCTGGTGCATAGTCCCTTAATGGTGTCAGATTTTCACGCGGGATCCACGCCGGGCCCGGCGCACTCGCGGCGGACATGGGGAAGAACGGAAGTCGAGCCAAAAGATAGATAGAGTGGAGTGCATGGCCCATCCAGTTCCTCGTGCTCCGAAGCGCACCCCGTTGACTGCGTCAATGGCCCATGCGCACTCGCAGCAGCAGGGCCAGCACACACTGCCCACCGTGGAGGAAGTCTCCTCCGGTGGCGTCGTCGTCGACCTCGGCAAACCCGAGCTCCCAGTGGCGATCATCGCCCGCTACAACCGCGGCGGACGCCTCGAATGGTGCCTGCCCAAGGGGCATCCCGAGGGCGCGGAATCCAACGAGCAGGCCGCGGTCCGCGAAGTCGAGGAGGAGACCGGCATCGCCGGCGAGGTCCTCGCCGCGCTGGGCAGCATCGACTACTGGTTCACGGTCTCGACCTACCGCGTGCACAAGACGGTCCACCACTTCCTGCTCAAGGCCACCGGCGGCGAGCTGACGATCGAGAACGACCCGGACCAGGAGGCCGTCGACGTGGCCTGGGTCCCGCTCAGGGACCTCGGCCGGAGACTGTCCTTCCCCAACGAACGGCGCATCGCCGATCTGGCCCGCGAGGTCCTGCCGCAGCATGTCGAGTAGCGAACGGCCGGCAGCCGAGGCCGGCGGTGTCGAGCCGGAGATCCCCGACGCGCCGGCCCCCCAATCGAACTCTCGCGCCTACGCCCTTATGGCCAGCGGCACCACGGTCTCCCGCGTGCTGGGCTTCGCGCGGACGGCCCTGCTCGCCGTCGCCATCGGATCGAACACCCCGATCGGCGATATTTTCGAGAAGGCCAATGTCATCCCGACGATCATCTTCATGCTCGTCGCGGGCGGCATCTTCAACGTGGTCCTCGTCCCGCAGCTGATCAAGGCCTCCAAGAACGCGGATCGCGGGTCCGCGTACACGTCCAAGCTCATCACCCTCACGGTGACGTTCATGGCGGCGGCGACCATCCTGCTGACCCTGCTGGCCGGGCCGATCATCTCGGCGCTCACGGTCGGCTGGTCGGAGCCAATGTTGGCTCTCGCCACGGCGTTCGCCTACTGGTGCCTGCCCCAGGTCTTCTTCTACGGCGTCTACTCGGTCGTCGGCCAAGTGCTCAACGCGCACGGGCGGTTCGGCTGGTTCATGTGGGCACCCGTCGTGAACAACATCGTGCAGATCGCCGTGATCGGCACCTACATCGGCCTGTTCGGCGCGTTCCGCGCGGACACCGACCAGCTCGCCGAGTGGACAACCGCCCAGACCGTCCTGCTCGCCGGCGGTTCGACGCTGGGCATCGCCCTCCAGGCCCTCGTGCTGTTCGCCCCGCTGCGCACCACGGGCCTGCGGATTCGTCCGAACTTCCGCTTCCGAGGCATGGGCCTGACCCACGTCGGGAAGATCGCCGCGTGGACCCTCGCATCGATGATGGTCGGCAACCTCGCCTCGCTGCTCTATTCGCGCATCGCCTCCGAGGCGACGGCCGCCCGCGAAAGCCTCTCCGCCGGCGGCGCCTCGGTCGCTGGCGAGTACGCGCTGAACACCTCGCAGCTCATCACGGTCCTGCCGCACTCGATCTTCGCGCTCTCGCTGGCCACGGTGATCTTCAACGAGCTCACCCGGGCCTTCCACGACGACCGCGCGCACGACGTGCCCGCCCTTCTCTCCAAGGGACTGCGCACGACGGCGGTGCCCATCGTCTTCGCGTCCGTCGCCATCGTCGTCCTCGCCGGTCCACTCGGGCGGCTCTTCGGCGGCACGTCCGTCGACGCCGCGGCGGCCGGCGCGGCCATCGGGCAGCTGCTGCTGCTGACCGCGCTGGGGCTCCCCTTCAAGAGCGCCCACTTCTTCCTCATCCGCGTCTTCTATGCGCAGGAGGACACGAAGACGCCCATGCTGATCCAGACCGCGATCGCGGTCGTCGGACTCATCGCCGCCTTCACGATGGCGGCGCTCATCCCCCCGACGAACATCGTGATGGGGATCGCGCTGCTCTACGGCGCCACGAATGTCCTCAGCGCGATCCTCGCCCATTTCCTGGTCGTGCGCCGGCACGGCGACTACGGGGTAGGCCGGGTCGTCGATACCTACATCCGTGTCGGATGGTTCGCCCTCATCGCGGGAGCCGCCGGCTCCGTCGCGCTCTGGCTGCTGGGCGGATTCTCGTTCGGGTTCGCGTTCTCCGGCATCTTCCCCGCCGTCGCCACGCTCGCGATCTGCGGGGTCGTCATGATCGTCGTCTACCTGCTGCTGCTGAAAGCCGCGCGCCTCGAGGAGCTCGACGAGTTCATCGGGCCCCTGGCGCGCAGGATCCCGGACCTCTCCCGGCGCCGCGCGAGCGCGAAGGCGACGCCCCGTCGTCGTGGAGAAGACGGCCCCCGCTAGTCGACGCCGCCGCGCGCAGTGGCTCGACGCGCCCGGTAGCATGGACTCAAGCAACACATCTATTGGGTGCCCCGCACCCAAAAACCAAGCTTGGGAGTCAATAGTGTCGCAGCCCATCGACGTCGGAACCGTGCTCGGCGGACGGTACAAGGTGACGAGCACCGTGCTGAGCTCGACCGAGGGTGACATGGTCCTAGACGGCATGGACCAGGTCCTGAACAGGGCCGTCAGCATCCTCATCGCCAGCGCGGACAACACTGCCCGGATGACGGCCAGCGCCCGCGAAATCGCCACGGGCGAGCGCCCCAGCAACGTCCAGGTCCTGGACCTCGGGGTGTCTGAACACGCGACTTACCTGATCACCAACACCGCGGATTCCGGCGAACTGATGGAGCTGCTCGAAGAGACCACCTACGTCGAGCCGTTCTACACGGACACCCTCGGCTCGGAGATCTTCGGCGAGGCACGGTCGCGGCAGCCCCAGCGCTACGAGGACGACGACGAGTACTACGCCGAACTCGAGGAGAACGAGCGCAGGACCCCGCTTGCCAACCGGTTCTCCGGACTCCGTAGCCGGCTCAGCCGCGGCGTGGCCGGCGTCACGGGCGGCGGTGCGGCAGCCGGCGCCGCCGCGGGCGCCTCCGCTCACCAGGACGACACCGACACGGCAGGCTCCCCCAGCACGGAGGAGAACTCCGCCGTCGAACCTGTCGCCGAGGAAAGCAGGTTCGATTCGCCCAGCACTGAGGAGACGCCTGTCGTACCTCCCGCGGCCGCTACGGCCGCTGCGCCCAAGGTCGAGATCTACGGAGACGACGATGAGGACGACGCCGCAAGTGCTGGCGCCGGGGCTGCGACTGCAAGCGCTGCTGCAGGCCCGGCCCCGACCGCAGCTACTCCTCGCACCGACTACGACCCCGACGATGTGCGTCCTGCGGCAACGTTCCCAGCTGCGGCACGCGGCTACGAGGAAGAGACGGCAGTCGCGGGTGCCGCTGCCGGCGGAGCGGGCTCCGGCTACGACGACGGCGAAGAGGAAGAAGAAGAGGGCGGCAACCGCTGGACGCGACTGATCGTCGGCGCTGTGCTGGGCCTCGTGCTGATCGTCGCGGTTGTCTTCGCGTTCAACATGCTCGGTGGCCTCGGCGGCGACGAAGCACCGCGTGCGGGAGGAGATACGTCGACCTCCGCAGATGGCGACCCGTCCACTTCGGACGAACCCGGCGAAAGCGATGAACCCTCGGAGTCCGAGACTCCGGCGGCAGACCCTGTTGTCAGCGGTATCCAGCGCGTCGTGCCCGGCAACCAGGAACTCAACGCGGAGACCGATAACACGCTGGTCCGTGCCATCGATGGCAATGAGGCGACGCTGTACTCCACGTACACCTACTCGCAGCCGGCCTTCGGCGGATATGCTTCGAACATGGTCCTCGTGCTTGAACTCGAGGACGCCGCCAAGGTCAGTCAGGTCGAGCTGTCAGGCCTGAACGGCACGGGCGGTTCCTTCGAGATCGCCATCGGCGAGACCAATGATCTCGGCGCTGCGACGTCCGTCACCCAGGGTTCGTTTACGGGTCCCACGGTGTCCGTACCCGTTACCGATGAAGAGGCGGCCACCGGCAAGTACGTGTTCTTCAATGTCACCGAGTTGCCGCGCCTCTCCAACCCGCTCAACGAGTCGCGTCCGTTCGGACTGCAGGTGGCGGAGTTCAAGGTTTCCTAGCAACGATGCGGGGCGCCGCCGCAGGCGGCCCCCGCAGCCGGGGAATAGCACTGGGAGCCGCATGGTTGACCTAGGCAGAGCACATCAGACCAGCAGGCGCGCAGGCGCCGACCACAAAGAGAGGTTCACTTCGAGTGGCCACTGAAGCAGCTGAATCGATCCGCAACGTCATCATCGTCGGGTCCGGCCCAGCGGGTTACACCGCGGCGATCTACACCGCACGCGCCAACCTGAATCCGTTGGTGATCGCAGGTTCCGTCACTGCTGGTGGCGACCTGATGAACACCACCGACGTCGAGAATTTCCCGGGTTTCCCCGACGGCGTCATGGGTCCCGAACTCATGGAGCACATGCGCGCTCAGGCGGACCGCTTCGGCGCCGAGATCATGTACGAGGACGTCGAGTCGACGGAACTGACCGGCGAGATCAAGACCGTCACGCTCGCCAACGGCACGACCTACCGAGCACGTGCCGTCATCATTTCCACGGGCTCCGCCTACCGCGAGCTCGGCTTGCCCGGAGAAAAAGAACTCTCCGGACACGGCGTGTCGTGGTGTGCGACGTGTGATGGATTCTTCTTCCGCGACCAGGAGATCGCCGTCGTCGGCGGCGGCGATTCAGCCATGGAGGAAGCCCTCTTCCTGACCAAGTTCGCGTCCAAGGTCACCGTGATTCACCGTCGCGAGGGCCTACGAGCCTCGAAGACCATGGCGGACCGCGCCCTCGCCGACCCGAAGATCGAGTTCATCTGGAACAGCGCTGTCGACGCCTACGAGGGCGACGGAAAGCTGACCGGAGTGAAGGTCAGGAATCTGATCGATGGTTCGGTCTCTTCCCTCGCCGTGACGGGTCTGTTCGTGGCCATCGGCTCGGACCCACGCGTCGACCTCGTCAAGGATCAGCTCGAGCTGACCGGCGGCGGAAACATCGCCGTCGATGGTCGTACTTCCAAGACGAGCCTGAAGGGCGTTTTCGCTGCCGGCGATGTCATCGACCCGACCTACCGGCAGGCTATTACCGCGGCGGGTTCGGGCTGCGTCGCCGCCGTGGACGTCGAGCACTACCTCGGTACACTTGGCGCCACGGAGGAATCCGGCGCCGCAACGGCCGCAGTCTAGATTTTCACCAAGAACAGAGTTCATACCCGAAAGGATTCGTCATGAGCAACGCCAAGGACGTCACCGACGCCTCATTCCAGTCTGACGTGCTGGAGAACGACAAGGCCGTGATCGTCGACTTCTGGGCCGAGTGGTGCGGCCCCTGCCGCATGCTGTCCCCGATCCTCGATCAGATCGCCGACGAGCACTCGGAGAAGGTCGACGTCGTCAAAATCAACGTCGACGAGAACCCGGCCATCGCCGCAAAGTACGGCATCACCTCGATTCCGGCCGTCTACGTCTTCAAGGGTGGCGAACACGTCGCCAGCTCCATCGGGGCCAAGCCTAAGCAGGTCATCGAGCAGGAGTTCGCCGAATACCTCTAGGTCTGAGTGTGCATCGAAGAGCGGAGCAGGGGCTACCCCTGCTCCGCTTTTCTATGCTCGCCGTTGTGGGCGCTGACAGCGTCGGTTCTCCACAGTTCTACAAGTTATCCACCGCTTGACGGTTGATAACTTGGAAATCCTTCAATGATCCTTCACGAGTTTCCACAGATTCAGCGATTACCCACAGCTGCCTGTGCAAATCCTCAAGGGGCGTGAGTTCAGGACTCACTGTGCACTCCACGTTCGCATGTTGTTAAAGACCGGGGTTGGTTCGTTTCACGTGAAACGAACCAACCCCGGTCTTCGTCAGGCAGGCCAGACTACTTGTCACCGTCCGGCGAGATCAGAGCCATAATGCGATTCAGGTCGTCGACGCTGGCGAACTCGATAGCGACCCGGCCCTTCTTTGCACCCAGGGAGATCTTGACGCTCGTGTCCAACCGATCCGAGAGCGAATTGGCGAGATAGTCCAATCGCTCGTGCCGCGCGGTGCTACGTGGCTTAGTCTCCCGCCGCTTCTTCTCGACGCCCTCATTCATGGCGACCAGTTCCTCGGTCGCCCGAACGGACAGGCCCTCAGAGACGATCCGTTGTGCGAGGCGTTCGATCTCCGCCGGGTCCGCCAGAGCCAGCAATGCGCGCGCATGTCCCTGGCTGATAACACCCGCTGCTACCCGTCGTTGGACGAGGGCTGGGAGCTTCATGAGCCGAATCGTGTTGGAGATCTGCGGACGGGAACGGCCGATTCGTTCGGACAGCTCTTCCTGGGTACAGCCGAACTCCCCAAGCAACTGCTGGTACGCCGCCGCCTCTTCGAGTGGATTGAGTTGGGAACGGTGCAGGTTCTCAAGGAGCGCATCACGAAGGAGATCTTCGTCCGTGGTCATACGGACGATGGCGGGAATCGTATCCAGTCCGGCCTGCTGCGTGGCACGCCAGCGGCGCTCGCCCATGACGAGTTCGTATTCGGCATCGCCGGACTCAGTGGAAGGACGTACCACGATCGGCTGCAGGAGGCCGATCTCCTTAATGGAATGTACCAGCTCGTCCATGTCCTCTTCATCGAAGACCTGACGTGGCTGCTTGCGATTCGGGTGGATCGCCGCGACGGAAAGCTCGGCGAAGGTGGCCCCAGGTACAGGAACTAGCGACGGCTCGTCCTTGGATTCAGCTACCGGTGACTCCGCTTCTACTGCGTCGGCAGCGGACGTAGCCGACCGCGATCGGGCCTGTCCGATAACATCTGGCATAGCGGGGCGTTTGCCGCCCCTCGACGGCGCCGTTCGGGTCGACGACGACGATCCCTTGCTGCCGTCGTGATCCGCGTCGGCAGTGCGGCCGGGAGTGAAGAACATGTCAACTGGGCGCGCCTTGGTTCGCGCAACGGCGCCCGCTCTGCCCGCAGCCTTGGCAGGATCCGTCGTCGACACGCGCGCCTCGTCCTCCTCAGGGCTCCGAGAGGGCCGACGATCGGATGTTGCGGTCGACGGGTCCTTCGAAGCCTCAGGCCGTCCTGCAGGACCGCGCACGCCCTCTGGTGCGGGTCCCTTCCCTGTGCCCGAGCTCGGCTTGGCGGCCTGCTTGGGCGCCCTCTGAGTCGACGTCTTGGTACTCGAGTCGGCCGGCCTGTTGTCCCCGCCCTCGTCCGCTCCGGGACCATCTTGTCCGGTGTCGGCGGTCGGCGAGCTAGAGATTAGTGCACCCAACCCGCGACCTAGGCCACGACGCTTCTCTGCCATGTTCTCCCTCTCAGTGACTCCAGGCACCGTAAGTCATAGCGCCTCATCAGATTGAGTTCAATCCTACTCGCGCTTTTGGGCAACTGCCTCCAACTGGTTAGCCGCGTCCCGTCGTAGACTATTCGCTTCAGTCGCGCTTCGTCGCAAGTCGACAACCCCTCATTCAGGAGGCAAGGACAGGCAGTGATTCCGACGTTTAGCGCCGACCTGGTGAATCGTCCCGTGGAGGCCTCCGGATCCATCCTTCGCGCCTGTTTCACGTGAAACCACAGTCGCAAGCAGCACACGTACCCGCGTCAGTAGCACCCGGCCTGCCGCCCGAACGTTCCGAACGCGAAACTCTACGAGCGGGGCCTCGTTTGCGAATGCAGTCGTTTCACGTGAAACAGCAGAGCCGTCTCTAGTCTCTACCTAGATTCCACAAACCGCAGTCACGCGTCACGTGGCCTAGACACCTGGCCGGCATAGACTCATAACTCGCTTCCACCGCGGTTACGAGAGTTGATGAGCGTGGAAGAGCCATCACGGGTGACAGGCCGGAACGTGAGAGGCTACTGGGCCACGTTGCTGTCGGGGCAATCTGAAAATGTAGATTCCACAACATAGTTCCATCAACAACCAGACCTGAACACCCGAGACGCCTCGCGCCACCTGTGGCGCACGTGGGTCGCTGGCCCCAACGACCATTGTCTTCGATCAAGCACAGTGCGCCGTTCCCCCATATATGTTCCACGTGAAACGAGGCAGGCATGCACCAGAATGGCCGTCATCGCCAAGTGTTCTAAGAGCACGAGAACACTCGCTACAACTCCGCGCCGCATCGCCTGACAGACCCGTTGGGTAATCCACTCCTTTGGTCCACAAGAAGCTCTCTGCGCCAAAGGCGTCAAACACAGTCAACGCGCATGTATCCCACTCACCAGCGCAAGGCGGCCGTTAGAGCTCGCCCACTTGACGGACTCTGCGCACCATGAGTCGAACTGCCTACCCGCCCCGCTCCCCTGCACATGCACCTTCCTTATGCGGAAGCTGCTCTGCTGGCCAGCTCCGATGAATGGACGTCCTGTCTGCTAGCGCTTCAGACGTGGCAGGCGAAGGAGAGGAGTTCCAGCGATGTGCGTTTGCTTGGCACCGCGTAAGCACCAAAGGCAACTGTGGACCTGCACTGTTCGTTGTGCACACAACATTGAAGTATGTTCCATTCCGTTGAGCCGGACTGAGCTCGCCGAAGCCATATTGGGGCACGCAGCTACTGGAAGTTTCTCCCGGGCATACAAGTTCCTGGTACGTTTCACGTGAAACGAGCAACGCAGTCATGTCTGCCGACATGACCCGAGACTCCCATACGTCAACAGCCTGGACATCGGCTTGATTCGAGATCCGCTATGTTCTCCGAGCCTCACCGATTAGCCAGTCCAACCTGACCCGGCCCGCCTTGTTCCACGTGAAACATCTGGGCCGGTGAAGCTGAAACCCATGCCTCCTCATATAGCCCCTATCCCACGTGTCCAGCCGAGAGCAGACAGGGTGGCAACACCCACCGATCTTCTGCCACGCCAGATTCTCCACATCCGGAGATAGTACAGGCAGCCCACCACATCGAATCGGAGGATCTCCACCTGGAATCCCCACGCCATGGGAGGCCCCGCCAGCAGGTAATGCCTAGCTCACAGACCTCCCAAACCTTGAACGGGTCCCAGGTTCAGGATCATGCACAAGCCCACTCCTCCCGCCAGACTCCCCCGCTGATCGACGTGCCCGGGGGCTCCGACGCCGCAGGGCCAGTCCGACAACGTTGACATCTGCCGGCACCAGTCTGCGATCGATAGCGCTCACCGGGATACTGGGAGAACGGCATCCTGCCCCGTGTCGTGTTCCACGTGAAACATCGCCTGGGCCAGTGCATCCATGTCGCGCAACACACGCCGTACCTTAAAGGCGACTCGGTCCGCTTCTGTTGGCAGGCCCGTTGCCGGACAAAGTTGAACGACAACGGTGCACTTGGAAGATGCACAGTACTGTCGGGCCTGGAGCTGCAACGAAGCGCGAGCCACCGTTGGAGTGAAACTCTGGAAAGTTGCATGGGTGGGGCAAAAGAAAGGGTCCGAAGCCCCTCAAGGACTTCGGACCCGGTCCAGAAGCAACCGCGCCGACCAGCGGCAGTTGCATCGGCGCTACGTCTTCTTCGCGACACCCCTATCGGCAATCTCAGTTGAGGCTTCCATGTAGGAAAGGGCTCCTGTCGAACTGCGATCATACGTAATAACAGACTGTTGGTAGCTGGGTGCCTCGGAGATTCGAACGCTCCGCGGGATGACCGCCTCAAGCACCTCGTTGGGGAAGTGGTTTCTGACTTCCTGGGCTACCTGTGCTGCAAGGTTGGTCCGTCCGTCATACATCGTCAGCAGGATAGTCGAGACGACGAGGTCAGCGTTCAAGTGCTTCTGAATCATCTCGATGTTCTTCAGAAGTTGGCTAAGCCCCTCGAGCGCGTAGTACTCGCACTGAATCGGGATGAGTACCTCACGCGCGGCAACGAACGCGTTAACGGTCAAGAGCCCCAGACTCGGCGGGCAGTCAATGAAGACATAGTCCAGTCGGTCCATGCCTTCGGCGTCACGATACGTCGCGTACTGGTCCAACGCACGGCGTAGCCGCTGTTCGCGCGCAACGAGCGAGACCAATTCGATTTCGGCCCCGGCAAGATCGATGGTGGCGGGAGCAACTACCAGGTTGTCCAGATCCGGACAGGGAGCGACAACGTCCTGCAACGGCAGATCGTTGATGAGCACATCGTAGATGCTGTCGATCTCCGAGTGGTGCTCAATACCAAGCGCTGTCGACGCATTGCCCTGGGGATCGATGTCGACTACGAGAACGTTGAGCCCGGATTGGGCTAGCGCTGCAGCAACATTCACAGTCGTCGTCGTCTTTCCGACGCCGCCCTTCTGGTTGCTGATTGTGAAGTAGCGCGTACGGTCAGGCTTCGGCAGGCCCCGCCCCTTGAGCCGCTCTCGGCGCATGTTCTCATTGACCAGCTGACTAGCCAATGGGGTGCTGTCGTCCATGGTGTCCATAATGTTCCGAACCCGTGCCTCTAGTTGTTGGTGAACCGGCTCGGTCGCCACCGAATTGCCGATTTCCGAAAGCGTTTCACGTGAAACAGGTGATGACGTCGACTCTGAAACGTTTACTGGTTGATTTTGCGCATTGTGCCGAACGGCTCCGTTTCCGCTCTGAAATTCTCGTGCCTGCCCCGAACTGCTCCTACCGGCCGAGAACAACGCGGCAAGCGAGGGCACCCGACGTTCAGTGCCCCTCACTTGTCCGAACTCATTCGGATCAAACTGAAGAAAATCATCACAGGTACAGACTATCGGTTCAAGCCGAGCCTACCCGGACACGAACGACTGTTGTCGGTTCCTCCAGGACGTTCTCCCCTGCCGTCAGAATATCCGTGGCTAGAGCGCCACGCTTCCGCAGGACCTTACGCGCCTTCTCAATCTCTTCGGCCGCGCTACGGCCCTTCAAAGCGAGCAGTTCTCCGCGTCCGTGCAGCAGCGGCAGAGTGATATCGGCCAGCTTGCTGAGCGCAGAGACTGCACGGGCTGTCACCACATCCACGTCGACTTCATCGAAGAACAGTTCCGAGCGACCACGAAGAACCCTGATGTTCTCCAAGCCGAGATCCACGATCACCTCACCCAGCCAAGTGCATCGACGCTCCAGCGGTTCAATCAGCGTGATATCGAGGTCGGGCCGGGCCAAAGCGAATGTCAGGCCGGGCAGCCCGGCGCCACTGCCGACATCGGCGACTGCGGCACCCTGAGGAATCAGCTCAGTAACCACCGCGCAATTGAGCACGTGCCGGCCCCAGAGGCGCGGAACTTCTCGCGGACCGAGGAGCCCTCGCTCGATACCGGAGGTGGCGAGATGCTCGACGTAACGTTCGGTCAGTGCGAGGCGTTCCCCGAAGACCTCCAACGCAGCACCGCGTTCGGCGATGGTCAATGCGTGCTCTTCCACTTCTGTCCCTTCCGGAAGCCGGCGGGCGCTCGCCCGGAATCTGAATTCAAAAATCGGGCGGTCCCGAGGACCGCCCGATTCATGTGCTGAGAACTAAACAACCGCCGAGACGACGACATGGCGGCCGGAACCTTCTCCGTCTGATTCGCTGTGCAGGCCGAGATCAGCGACGACGTCGTGTACCTGCTTGCGCTCGTAAGCGCTCATGGGCTCGAGCGTGACACGTTCGCCAGTCTCCTTCACCTGTTCGGCCGCATCTGCCGCAATCTTCTGCAGTTGAGCGGACCGCCCCTTACGGTACTCGAGGATGTCCAGGATCAAACGTGAGCGATGTCCGGTCTGTGTGAGCACCGCCAGCCGTGTGAGCTCCTGGAGTGCATCCAGGCCGGCACCATCCTGGCCGACGAGTTCGCGCAACGCCGACTGGTCGCCCTCATCCTGGACGATCGAGATGTAGGTGCGCCCCTTGCGAATCTCGATATCGATGTCGCCATCGATGTCCGCGATGTCCAGCAATTCCTCGAGGTAATCAGCGGCGATGTCGCCTTCTTCTTCGAGTCTCGATGGCGGAATCTCTTCAGCCTCGACGGATTCTGCTGGTGCCGGTATCTCGCTCATGGCTACTTCTTCCTGCGGTTCTTGCGCTGCGGCTGCGAACGCTGGACCTTCGGGGGTTCCGGAACCTCTGGTGCCTCAGCCTCAGCCTCAGCCTTCTTCTTCTTTTCATGAACCGGCGGCAGCCCCTTGGCGGCGCGGCGCGCATTGAGCTCGCGCTCAGCCTGAGACCCCGGCGTCGGGTTGCGGCGAATGATGTAGTACTGCTGGGCCAGTGTCCACAAGTTGGTGGCGGTCCAGTAGATCAGCACGCCGATCGGGAAGTTGATGCCGCCGATACCGAAGACGAGCGGCAGGATGTACAGCATCATCTTCTGCTGCTGCATGAAGGGGCCCTCGAGGGCTTCCTTGGTCATGTTCTTCGTCATGATCTGCTTCTGCGTAATGAACTGCGAAGCGACCATCGCGAGGATCATGACGACGGAGATCACGATGACGGCGATCTGCGGCGAACCCGAGTTGAACGTGCCCAGGAACGTTTGGGACAGGCCTGCGCCGAAGATCGAGGAGTCGGCGAAGTGGTGGGTCTGGTTGACCGTCAGCTGCCCGATGCCCTCGTTGTTCTCCGACGCTCCGCGGGCGTTGTTCAGCGAGTGGAACAGCGCGAAGAAGAAAGGCATCTGGATGAGCAGCGGCAGACAGGACGAAAGCGGGTTCGTCTTGTGGCGCTTGAACAGTTCGCGCTGCTCGGCCAGCATGGCCTGCTGCGAGAGCTGGTCCTTCTTGCCCTTGTACTTGGCCTGGAGCTTGCGCAGGTCAGGCTGCAGCGCCTGCATGGCGCGCTGCGCCTTGATCTGCTTGACGAAGACCGGAATCAGCGCGGCACGAATGAGCAACACCAGCAGCACGATGGACAACGTCCAGTTCCAGCCGGAAGTCTCGTCAAGGCCGATGGCCGTGAGGATCTCGTGGCAGATGCGCAAGATCCAGGTGACGACCCATTGGAACGGCCACAAGATCGTGTCAAAGAAACCCATTACCCGTTATGCTCCTCGTGCCGCGTCCGCGGCGTGCTCGTCATCGTCCGCTGGAATCGGCGGATGATTCATCACCATGATCTGCGGCAGTTTGCCATCGGGCCAAATCCGTCGGCCCTCCGGAACGTGATCGATGCCCCCGTGACTGAACGGATTGCACCGAAAAATGCGCTTTGTCGCCAGGTATACGCCCTTGATGGCCCCGTGCACGGTGACAGCCTCGAGAGCGTATGCCGAGCAACTCGGGAAGTACTTGCAGACGTCACCATAGATGGGTGAGATCAGTTTGCGGTAGACCAGCAGGAACCCGATGATCAGATTCCGCGGTAGGTCCACAATGAAGCGTACGACGGCGTCGCGCCGGGTCCGTGCCTCAGTCACCGTGTCCGTCCGCATCTGCCGGAACGCGCCGGCGATTCTTGTGGTGCGCGGACTTCGCAGCCGAACGCATCAATGAATGTGCTTCCTCGTTCAGTTCGTCCCACTGCGCCGCCGAAGCAGCGGGCAGAGCCCGCATGACAACGTCGAAACCGGTGGGGAACTCGTCGAGGAGCGAAGCGCTGATCGCGCGCAGTCTCCTCTTAACGAGGTTGCGGTGCACCGCGTTCCCGACGGCCTTGGACACGATGAACCCGAAGCGCGTCGGCGCCGAATCCCGAAAACGTGCATATAACACGACGTTCCGGCGCCCAACACGGGCACCGGAACGTACAGTGGTTGAGTAGTCCCTCGCGGAACGCACCCGGTGCACCTTGGGCAACATGGCGATGAGGCCTATCTGTTGGCAGGGAACAGCGAGATGCTCACGAAGGGGCCTGCTCTATTTAGGCAGAAAGTTCGGTGCGGCCCTTGGTGCGGCGGGCAGCCAGGATGGCGCGGCCGGCGCGGGTCCGCATACGCAGACGGAAGCCGTGCTTCTTGGCACGACGGCGGTTATTCGGCTGAAAAGTCCGCTTGCTCACAGTAGTAACTCCAAGACGATCATTTGATGCGCCTTAACCCGTTGCTACAGGGGGAAGAACAGGCTGACGCTCGATATTCACGTGCCGCTTCCGAACTCCTCGCCGGCGACTCCAACCAGCCCCAGACGAGGGCCGGCGCCGATCTGAACAACAGATCTGCACGGTAGTCGCGGCCTGAGGTTCCCTCAAAAGCGGACACACAGGACTAAACAACGATAGGGGTCTACCGCACTATCAGTCAAATGGGAAGACGAGTGGCGTCCAGCACAGCCGTCCTGGAACGCACGGGACATTGTCGTCAACGGACGTCAGAAGCAGGTTCCCACAGATCTCCACAACTTGTGAACTCACAATCCACACCTGTGGACGACGGGTAGCGCGAACGCCCCGAACGGCAGCGCCACAATGACCCGATCATCCCTGGAATCACAAGGGTGTAAGCAGTTCTGTGGACAACGCGACGACGACCGTGCGCTGGGGCTCAAGTTATCCACCGCCTGTGAATAAATCTGTGGATAGTCGGCTACAGTTGATCTCCCGACGTTCCGTTCCGGCCCGTCGGGAGACGGCACGGCCCACAGCGGTCGAAGACCAGCACGGCGGCTCCTCGCGAAGGGAAATCACACAACGTGACCACGGACGCAAACAACGATCTCGGTTCCCAGTGGCGTCGAGTCGTAGACCTGATGAAGGACAACACCGAAGTCAGGCCGCGTCAGCGGGCATTCGTCGAATTAGCACAGCCCCAGGGACTGATCGGGACCACACTCTTGGTCGCCGTTCCCAACGACCTCACGCGCAACGTCATGCAGACACAGCTGATGGCCCCGCTCGACGCGGCGCTGCGCCAAGTCTTCCAAGATGACATCCGCGTTGCTTTCAGCGTCGATACGAATCTCGAGCCCGAGACCTCCGCCGAGGAACTCCCGACGCCCCAGCCCGTTGAGATCGCCGAGCAGGCCTCCTCCGAGCCGGCCATCTCGAACGCCGCCGACCAGCACGAAGTCTTGCGCAGCGTCGCCCGTGCCCGCTCCGACAATGAGCACGGCCCCCGCAACAAGCCGGTTCCGGTGCCCACGCCGCCGTCGAACTCGCAGGAGATCGGTCGGCTCAACCCCAAGTACATTTTCGACACGTTCGTGATCGGCGCCTCCAACCGCTTCGCGCACGCGGCCGCAGCTGCAGTCGCCGAGGGCCCGGCCAAGGCCTACAACCCGCTGTTCATCTACGGCGACTCGGGGCTGGGCAAGACACACCTGTTGCACGCGATCGGACACTACGCACGGCACCTGTTCAACGGCATCCGCGTCCGCTACGTGAACTCGGAGGAGTTCACGAACGACTTCATCAACTCCATCCGCGACGACGAGGGTACGAGCTTCAAACAGACGTACCGCAACGTCGACATTCTGTTAATCGACGACATCCAGTTCCTGGCGAACAAAGACGCGACGCAGGAGGAGTTCTTCCACACCTTCAACGCGTTGTACAACGACAACAAGCAGGTCGTCATCACCTCCGACCTGCCGCCCAAGCAGCTCGCAGGGTTCGAAGATCGCATGCGCTCGCGCTTCGAGTGGGGCCTGATCACCGACATCCAGCCGCCGGAACTCGAAACCCGCATCGCGATCCTTCGCAAGAAGGCCGAGGCCGAAGGGCTCCGCGCGCCTGACGACGTGATGGAGTACATCGCCTCCAAGATCTCTACCAACATCCGCGAGCTCGAAGGCGCTCTGATCCGCGTCACCGCGTTCGCTTCGTTGAACAATCAGGCCGTGGACATGGCGCTGGCCGAGACGGTTCTCAAGGACCTGATCACGGATGAAGACGCCCAGGAAATCACGTCCCAAGCGATCATCGCGCAAACTGCCGAGTACTTCGGACTGTCGATCGAAGAGCTCAACAGCAAATCGAGGACCCGCACACTCGTGACGGCCCGTCAGATCGCAATGTATCTGCTGCGTGAACTCACGGACCTGTCGCTGCCGAAGATCGGTGCCGAGCTCGGTGGGCGCGACCACACCACGGTCATCCACGCCGACCGCAAGATTCGCGACCTCATGGCCGAACGACGCTCGGTATTCAACCAGGTCACCGAGCTGACGAACCGAATCAAGCAGCAGCAGCGCAAGGGATAGCAGCAGCAATTTTCGCCGCTGCCGCCGCAGGCGGAGGCCACGAAAATCACACCTGTGGATAACTTTGTGGACAGTTAAGTGGACGACACCTCAAACCTGCGCATAAGTCCAGGGGGTCCTGTGGATCCCTTAAACGACGCGGATTTTTGTCCACCGCTATCCCCTGCCCAGACGAGAGACCGCCCACAGCTTGTGAACAAGCAGATTCGGTGAACTGGCACGGCGCAGGGTGGTTATCCACAGTTTCCACAACCGTTGTTAACACTACTAACCCTTTAAACCCCTCATCCAGATAACAAGACTCCATCCCGTGACTCGACGATCGAACGGCACCAACCAGAAGCTTGGGAGCACAGCGACGACCGATAACGGTCGACCCGCTCTTCGGGCTAAGCTTGCACCGAATACTTGTCACTACCTTGCTGTGAAAGGCGGATCGCTACGTGAAGTTCAGTGTTGAAAGGGACGTGCTGGCTGAAGCAGTCTCCTGGACTGCCCGATCCCTGTCTCAGCGGCCGCCGTCCCCTGTACTCGCAGGCATCCTCATGACTGCCGAAGGCGGAACCGTCACCTTGGCCGGTTTCGACTACGAAATCTCCGCACGTATCGAGATCCCCGCGGACATCGCCGAAGAAGGAACGATTCTCGTCTCCGGCAAGCTTCTCGCTGAGATCACCCGCAGCCTTCCCCAAGCACAAGTGACCTTGGAGACCGAAGGTTCCAAGGTCCTCGTAGCCTGCGGACGCAGCCGGTTCAACCTCGCGACCATGCCGGTCACCGAATACCCGGACCTGCCCGGACTTCCTGAAATCGCCGGCGTCGTGGATGGCGAAGCCTTCGCGCAGGCGATCACGCAGGTCATCGTCGCGGCCTCTAAAGACGACACCCTCCCCGTCCTCACCGGAGTGAAGATGGAGATCGAGGACGACCTCATCACCTTCCTGGCAACGGATCGTTACCGCCTGGCCATGCGAGAAGTCGCTTGGCGCCCGGCGACCCCGGGAATTTCCACCTCAGCTCTGGTCAAGGCCAAGACCCTGAGCGAAGTTGCCAAGACGCTCGCCAGTGCCGGGGAACTAAACATCGCCCTGGGTGAAAAGAGCGACCTCATCGGCTTCCAAAGTGGTACTCGCCAGACGACATCGCTGCTCGTCGACGGTGACTACCCCAAGATCCGATCGCTCTTCCCGGACAACACTCCGATCCATGCGACAGTCGCCACGCAGTCTCTCGTCGAGGTCGTGCGCCGCGTCGCCGTCGTCGCCGAACGCAACACCCCGGTTCGACTCGCGTTCACCGATGGCCAGCTGACCCTGGACGCCGGAACCGGCGAAGACGCCAAGGCCGAGGAGACCATCGAAGCCCACCTCGACGGCGAGGACATCACCGTCGCCTTCAACCCCGCTTATCTGAGCGAAGGCCTGAACGCATTCACGAGTGAATTCGTCCGCTTCTCCTTCACCTCAGCTCCAAAACCCGCGATGTTGACAGCTCAGGATTCCCTTGAGGGCAGCGACTCCGACGCCTACCGGTACCTCGTGATGCCGGTGCGCTTGCCGAACAACTAGTCAGACGCGTTGCCGGCAGCGTGTACATCTCGCACCTCTCCCTGACGGACTTCCGAAGTTATGCCCAGGCCGACCTCGAGCTCTCACCTGGGACCACGGTGATGGTGGGGTCGAACGGCGTGGGGAAGACCAATGTCGCGGAAGCCATCGGATATCTGGCCACGCTCTCGTCCCACCGAGTGACGACAGATTCCGCTCTTCTGCGTTTCGGCACCGAACGGGCCCTCGTCAGGGCGCAGGTCGTGCGGACATCGCACGCCACGTCGGTCGAGCTCGAGATCACCCGCGGCAAGATGAACCGGGTACGCATCAACCGCGCCAACCCGGTTCGCGCGCGTGACATCCTCGGTATCGTTCGAACCGTCCTCTTCGCTCCTGAGGACCTCGCACTGGTCAAGGGGGATCCCTCGGCCCGCCGCAGGTTTCTCGATGACCTGCTGGTAGTCCTCCAACCGCATCAGGCCGCAACGCGGAGTGACTACGACCGGGTACTCCGTCAACGCAATGCTCTCCTGAAGTCGGCCCGCGCCGCGGGGAAACTGACGACGAATCATGAGGCCACGCTTGACGTCTGGGACCAGCACCTGGCCCAGGCAGGAGCACGGGTACTGCGGGGCCGATTCGACGTACTCGGGCAAGTGGCCGGGCCA
Organism: Zhihengliuella halotolerans; assembly: GCF_004217565.1. NCBI lineage: Bacteria > Bacillati > Actinomycetota > Actinomycetes > Micrococcales > Micrococcaceae > Zhihengliuella > Zhihengliuella halotolerans. The sequence goes on from NZ_SHLA01000001.1 coordinate 2,996,502, forward strand.
TTGGCCGCCGCGTACGCGTCACTAACCGATGGATCGAAGATCGCCTCGGCCCACTATCGCTCGACGATCGTTTCCGACATCGAGGACGACGGCGATGCAGCCGTCCAGCCCGATGGCAACTCTGAGGCGCTGCTCGAGGCATCGGCCAGTGAACTCCAGGAGCGGATTCTCGCGGCGCTGACGGCGAAGCGGCAGCAGGAGGTTGAGCGCGGAATGACCCTTGTGGGTCCCCACCGCGACGAACTGTTGCTTACCCTCGGTGGTGTACCGGCGAAGGGGTACGCCTCGCACGGCGAGACCTGGTCACTTGCTCTGTCGCTCCGGCTGGCGTCATACCAAGCCATGCTCGAGGACGACTCCCGGCCCGGAGCGGGGCCGATCCTCATTCTGGACGACGTTTTCGCGGAATTGGACGCGGACCGTCGGGCCCGCTTGGCGAAAGTCGTCGCAGACGCCGAACAGGTCCTCGTGACGGCCGCCGTCGAAGCCGACGTCCCGGATTCCCTCAAAGGGCACGTTCTGCGGGTCACACCGGGAGCCATCCACGCCGCCGGGGAGGGGCCGGGCGCATGAACCGGGACCGCGATGCGGCGACACCCGGGCCCAGGCATGAGTCGACGCCAGAGCCCCAGTTCGACGCTGCGCATGCCATGCTCAACAGGATGCGGCTCATCGCCGAGAGTCGCGGCGAAGCCAGAATCGACGCCAAGCGTGCGGCAGCCATCGCCGATCGGCAAGCGGCCGCCCGGGCCCGTCGGTCCAAACGCACGGAATCCGCTATGTACGACAACGGCCGTGATCCGCTCGGAGTGGGCGCCGTCATGGACCGGCTCGTGCGTAACCGCGGGTGGTCGTCACCCGTTGCCGTCGGATCGGTTCTCTCGGAATGGAACGCACTCGTCGGACCACAGATCGCGGCGCATTGCCAGCCGGAGAGCTTTGAAGCGGCAACCGTCGTCGTTCGCTGCGATTCGAGCAGCTGGGCGACCCAGTTGCGCTTGCTCAGCCACAACCTGCTCAAGACCTTCGACGAGAAGCTGGGGCATGGGGTCATCACCACGATCCAGGTGCTGGGGCCCCAGGCGCCGTCGTGGCGGCGCGGTCGGCGGACAGTGGAGGGGCGCGGCCCCAGGGATACATACGGGTAGATGAATGCAAGGAACGAAGTATGCCCTGCAGCGCATGAATCGGTGAAGCGTCCTAGGGCGCGTTCAATGCCGCAGCTATAGAGACCCTCACGAACGAGGTTCATCGCGGTTCTGGGCCAGTTTTTTGGCTTTTAGCGGCATATTGCCGTCCAAACGGACTAAGTTTTGACGTCCGACGCGCTAGAATTGTGGCAGACCGCTTCCCTAAGTACTGAGGAGTCTGCAGCGCCTGTGGATACTGAGAACACCGAACCCCAAGGACCAGCTGACGAAACGCTGGTCGGGGGGACCGCTGTCGCGGGACCCAACGACACGACGGGGGCGACGTCAGGGGCGCCGAACAAGGTGACCAACGACTACGGGGCCAGCGCAATCACCGTGCTCGAGGGGCTCGAAGCCGTCCGCAAGCGGCCCGGAATGTACATCGGGTCCACTGGTGCGCGTGGCCTCCACCACCTGGTCTACGAAGTCGTGGACAACTCCGTGGATGAAGCCCTGGCCGGCTACTGCGATCACATCAAGGTCATCCTGCAGGCGGACGGCGGCGTCCGAGTGCAGGACAACGGCCGCGGCATCCCCGTGGACATGCACCCCACCGAGGGCAAACCCACGGTCGAGGTCGTCATGACGATCCTGCACGCCGGTGGCAAGTTCGGCGGCGGGGGCTACGCCGTCTCCGGCGGCCTGCACGGCGTCGGCATCTCGGTGGTGAACGCGCTCTCGAGCCGCGTCGAGACCGAGGTTCGCCGCCAGGGCCACGTCTGGCGGATGGGATTCGCCGACGGCGGCGTCCCCCAGAACGAGCTGACCCGCGAAGAAGAAACGACCGAAACTGGCACGACGCAGACGTTCTACCCGGACATCTCCATCTTCGACGCCATCGACTTCGACTTCGAGACCCTGCGTGCCCGCTTCCAGCAGATGGCCTTCCTCAACAAGGGCCTGCGCATCACGCTGACCGACGAACGCCGCCCCGACGACTCGGCGGACGACGTGACCGACCCCGAGAACGAGGGGCCAGGTGAGCTCGAACACGGCGCATCGGAGCCGGACGACGAGCCGAAGCACCGCGTCGTCGATTACCTCTACGAAGACGGCCTGCTCGACTACGTCAAGCACCTGAACGCCTCCAAGAAGGTCGAGCTGGTGCACCCGGACGTCATCGCGTTCGAGTCCGAGGACGATGATCGGAAGATCTCCGTCGAAATCGCGATGCAGTGGACCTCCGCGTACTCCGAGTCCGTACACACGTACGCGAACACGATCAACACCCACGAGGGCGGCACCCACGAGGAGGGCTTCCGTGCGGCGTTGACGTCTCTGATCAACCGCTACGCCCGCGAGAAGAACCTCCTCAAGGAGAAGGACGACAACCTCACCGGCGACGACATCCGTGAGGGTCTGACGGCCGTCATCTCCGTCAAGCTCTCCGAACCGCAGTTCGAGGGCCAGACCAAGACGAAACTGGGCAATTCCAGTGCCAAGGGATTCGTCCAGGGCGTGGTCAACCAGGAGCTCGGCGATTGGCTCGAGCGCAACCCGAACATCGCGCGCGACATCGTACGCAAAGCGCTCATGGCTTCCCAAGCCCGGCTCGCTGCCCGCAAGGCACGCGACAACGCACGTCGCAAGTCCCCACTCGAGACGTTCGGGATGCCCGGCAAGCTGTCCGATTGCTCGTCCAAGAACCCCGCCGAGTGCGAGGTCTACCTGGTCGAGGGTGACTCGGCCGGCGGCTCCGCCAAGCGCGGCCGCGACCCTCGCACCCAGGCGATCCTCCCGCTGCGCGGGAAGATCCTCAACGTCGAGCGCGCCCGCCTCGACAAGGCTCTGGGCAACGCCGAGGTCCAGTCGATGATCACCGCTTTCGGTACTGGTATCGGCGAAGAGTTCGATATGGCGAAGCTGCGCTACCACAAGATCGTGCTCATGGCCGATGCCGACGTGGACGGCCAGCACATCACCACGTTGATGCTGACGCTGCTCTTCCGCTACATGCGCCCGTTGATCGAGCACGGCTACGTGTTCCTCGCGATGCCGCCGCTGTACAAGATCAAGTGGTCGAACGCCGCGCACGACTACGTCTTCACCGACGCGGAACGCGATGCGAAGGTCCGCGAAGGTCTGGCCGCCAACCGCCGCCTGCCGAAGGACAACGGCATCCAGCGCTACAAGGGTCTCGGCGAGATGGACTACTCCGAGCTGTGGGACACCACCATGGACCCCGCCCGGCGCACGCTGCAGCAGGTCACCATGGACGACGCCGCGGCCGCGGATCAGATCTTCTCCATCCTGATGGGCGAAGACGTGGAATCGCGCCGGAACTTCATCCAGCAGAACGCGAAGGACGT